>UQWK01000053.1 GCA_900544725.1 uncultured Collinsella sp. | reverse complement strand
GTTTGCAGCGTCGAGCAGTTACGCGGTTTGGGAAAACCGCGTAACTACAAAGCCTCGAGTGCAGCGGCGATGCGCTTCATGGCGGCGTCGGCGGCCGATTGGTCCGGAGCCTCAGCCAGCACGCGGATCACTGACTCGGTTCCGCTCTTGCGCACGAGCACGCGGCCCTCGCCCGCCAGCGCGGCCTCGGCCTCGGCGATGGCAGCCTGCACGCCCATGTTCTCGAGCGCGGCGTCCTTGTCGGCCACGCGCACGGCAACCTGCGCCTGCGGCAGCAGCTTGCACGGAGCCGTGAGCTGCGAGAGCGTCTCGCGCTCGGCACGAATCACTTCCATCACGCGCAGCGAGGTCATAATGCCGTCGCCCGTGCGCTCGATATCGCCAAAGATCGTGTGGCCCGTCTGCTCGCCGCCCAGGCTGAAGCCGCCCTCGCGCATCTTGGCATACACGTGACGGTCGCCCACGCCGCTGGTCACGGCGCTTAGACCGGCAAGCTCCAGCGACTTTATCAGGCCAAAGTTGCTGGCGATCGTCGGCACCACGGTACCGCCCGAGAGTCGCCCGTGCTTGTTCAGGTACACACCGCACACATACAGGATCTGGTCGCCGTCGACCACACGGCCGCGCTCATCCACGGCCAAGCAGCGATCGGCGTCGCCGTCATAGGCAAAGCCCACGTCCAGGCCCTGCTCCACCACGTGGCGCTGCAGGCGCTCCATATGCGTGGAGCCGCAGTCCACGTTGATGTTAAATCCGTCGGGCGAGGCGTTAATCACGCGCACATCGGCGCCCAGCGCGTCGAACACCGGCTTGGCCACCGAGGACGCCGAGCCGTTGGCGCAATCGATGCCGATCTTAACGCCCTGCAGTGAAAAGTTCGCGCTTGCGATGAGCGAGGCAATATAGCGGTTGCGGCCCTGCATGTAATCGACCGTAGCGCCAATGTGGTTGCCCGTGGCCAGCGGAACTTCGCTCTTGCCATCGATGTAATCCTCGATGAGTTCCAGCACGTCCTCGTCCATCTTAAAGCCGTCGCTGTTGACGAGCTTGATGCCGTTATCGCAAAACGGGTTGTGGCTCGCACTGATCATGATGCCGCAATCGAAGCAGCCCTCCACCGTCTGATGCGCCACGCCCGGCGTTGGAATCACGTGCAGCATATATGCGTCCGCACCGCTCGCGACCAGGCCACTCACCAGCGCCGCCTCGAACATATAGCTCGAACGACGCGTGTCCTTGCCCACGATCACGCGCGCCTTGCGCTCGCGGTTGGCACCGTAATACCAACCCACAAAACGGCCGATCTTGTACGCATGCTCTACGGTCAGCCCAACGTTGGCCTCGCCGCGAAATCCGTCGGTGCCAAAGTACTTCATAAGAGGTCCTCTCTATAGACAAAGGCGCGCCGCCAAAGCAACGCGCCGCCAGCCTATTATCCTTTAAAGCAATCGCACCCGCTACACCGTGAGGAACATCATCACGATGATCATGGCAAAGCCGATAAGATCGGTCGGCAAAAACACCGTGCCCAGCATAACGGCGCTGGTAATGGTTGCCGAGACCGGCTCCACAGTTCCGATGAGACTCGCACGTACGGAGCCAATATCCTTAACGCCCTGCATATAGAGCATATACGCCAGGAAAGAGCCCACGATCACAAACACCGCGAGCGCTTCGACGGCAGCAGTATCGAGGGCCGGCATATGAGCCCACGGTTGCACAAAGACGCTCGAAACGACACCCGCCGTAAGCATAGCCGAGCCCGTAACAATAGGGCTGCCGTATTCGGACAGAATCTTGGTGGGAATCACCGCCATACAGGCGGCGCTAACCGCACACATAAGGCCTGCGACCAGGCCAAGCGGTGATATGCTCAGATTGGTAGGGTCGCCGCCGGTAGCGATTAAAAAGGTGCCGCCCAGGGCCAACCCAATGCCAACGGCCTCACGCACGCGAGGCATGCGATGGTCGATCACGCAGGTGTAGCCCATAATGATGACCAGCTGCAGGCACTGGAGCACCGTCGCGGTTCCGGCATTGGTCAGGCGCACGGCCGAAAGATAACAAAACTGGTTAAAGAGCAGGCCAAAAGCGGTAAAGAGCAGCAGCTGCTTGCGATCAGCGGGCGTCGTCCAAAGCTTGACCAGGCGTGCGCGGTCGCGCGTAACAACCACAGCCATAAAGAGCAGGCCGGCGAGAATCTGCCGTATGCTCATAAGCCACAGCGTATCGACATGGTAGGTATCGAACAAAAAACTCGCGCTGGTACCCGAGAAACCCCAAAACGAACCGCCCACCAGCGTGGCTAAAACACCCGTGATCATCTTGCGCGTCTGGGCGTCGTTGAGGCGGTCGCGCCATGCGCGGCGGGTGCTGCGGCTGAGCTCATCGGTGCCCTCGGGTACGACAAAATCGGACGCCGCCGTCATCGGCACCGAAGCCCCTGCGCCTTCGACCTGCTCGACACACTCTTTGCTCATTCCACTCCCCCGAAACGGCCTGGAAACAATTCGGCTTACCTTACCACGGCGAAGGCATCAGCTGGAGGCTTGTCCGCTTATCGGTAGGACAATTCCGCAGGCGTCTTTCCATAGCTCGATACCGCAATGGCCCCGCATCATGCGACAGCCAAATTGCGGCAGCAGACTCTTTTGAAATGGATATGACAAAGCCCCCGAATTCCACAATGTAAGCGATTTTTAAAAATGTTCTTGCCACCGAGTTCAGGCTCCGTTATATTATCCCTTGCGCACTTGCGCACCCTTGATCGGGCGTTTAGCTCAGGGGGAGAGCGCTTCCCTGACACGGAAGAGGTCAGAAGTTCAAATCTTCTAACGCCCACCAAATGTTCGCAGCTCAGAGGCTACGTCCTCTGGGCTGTTTTGTTTTATGTCGCCAACTTCGCTGGCAGCTCCAACCGTCATCGCACCGTAACATCAATTCACCTGACGAATGGCAGCCAAACAAACTCAATACCCCAACATCAACAATAGCCAGGCACAAAACTGCGCCGCAAGCTGCTCCAGCCGCCCAACTGGCCCATAAGCCGACCATCTACTTACCAATCTATCCATCGGCATAACCAATCGGCCCGCACCGCAACTTCTCAGCAAAACGCCGCGATGCCTGCGCCCTGCGGTATCCTTGAGCCACTTGCACCTGCAGCACCAAGGAGCCGCCATGCGCACCGAGCTCGATGTCCCCTTTTCGCACAAAGAAGAAGCCAAGGCGCTGGGCGCCAAATGGGACCGGACCAAGAAGATCTGGTATGTACCCAGCGGCGTCAACCCCGAGCCCTTTGCCGAGTGGCTGCCCGGTGTTGACCGATCCGACCCCTCAGCGCCGTATATATATCTAGTACTGGGCAAGCGCGAGTGCTGGAAGTGTCACAAAGAGACCTCGGTCGCGGCCTTCGGCATTCCCTATCGAACCGATAACGATAAGAGCATCGCCATCGCGCACGCGCCCAACGAAGCCGGGCACATCGCCATCGACACGGCCAACGCCAACGCACTCGCCATCGTGCCCGCTCTCGGCTGCGTGCCGAGCGAGATCCGCGACTACCTTCATAAGCGCTGCGGCTACAAGCCCGTAGGCGCACGAGCCCCCAAAGCCCCGTCGCTCGGCAACACGTGCACCAGTTGCGACGCGCTGCAAGGCAGCCGCTATCTGTTCGAGGAGCCCTCGTCCCCGTTTGCCCTCACCGCCATCAACAAGCTGCCGGCACTGGAGTTTGTGCGCGTCGAAGTTGCCGGCGTCTTTGGCATCCCAGCCACGCGTACCAATTTTGACCAGGCACTCTTTACCTGGGCACGCGACCATCACGCCAAGTTCCACAAGCAACTCGGTGAGGGGGTTTATTTGTAGAGACGGAGAGGCCTTCACAGCCAGCTCCTCCGCATCACCTATCCCTCGTCGCCGGCGTCGTACACGATATCGAGGCCACAAACAGGGCATTTCTCCGGATACACCGGCATATGAACGCCCGTACGTTTCCTCACTTCGTCACTGAGTTTGTCGCGCGCATCGATGAACCGAATGTCGAGACACGGTATTTGCGAGCCGCAGCAAGGGCAGGCAACGACAAACGACCCGCAATCAACCTCTACGCTCGGAAACATATTGTTGTCGATAAGGGCACACGGCAGTTTTCCGTACTTCCCCATCGCAATATCGCCTCGCCAACTCATACACACTCCCCTCTCGCTATACAAATCAGGAAGAGCATGCACCAGCGGGCGTGTACGAGATTGCATCGCCACACGATCCGATCAAACAACACGATCTTAAAAGACCGCCAAATCCTGATACGCTAATACGGCAGAAGCCCCGCCTTTTCACGTTTCTTTTCCGAGCGATCGAACTCAATGCGATGAGCCTCAAGAAACACCGTGTTGGGTCGCCACTGACGTTCATTCGGCTGCCTTAGCGTCGCACCTGCAAAGGAAGCGTAGTCGGTCTTATCCAGCAGGTACGATCCGCACAGCCGATATTCGCCGCAAACAGGCTCAAACGAAATCAGGTGAGCATCAAATAGGGAATGAAGGTCGCGCCGAAGCAGAATGCCGTTGCTGGCAACCTGCGATTTGGGTCCCGAGTAATTCTCGATATGTGCAGCCTCCAGAGCTTCGCTGACGCCGCAGTCCGACACCGCGCAACGGCCGTCATAGGCGGCAACGAGCTGCTTGCGGAACCATTGCTGCCCCAATCGCTCGCGCCTTAACGCATAGCGGACCTTTTCGTCGTCGGTCGCACCCTGTCCGGCAAACTCAATATCGACGGGCATGTGCTTCAGATAACTCATATCGGACGCAAAACGAGGGTCCGGTCCGCCTTTATGAACAGGACCGTGCAGAACAAACCATCCGTTTTCGGGCTCGAACCGCTCAACAAACGCAAGGCCGAGCACCTTATAGCCCACCTCGGTTGCAAATATGACTCCGACTGGAACGCCACATTCCATGCAGTTGAGCATTTTACGGTTGTAATTCTGGTCTCGAAAACCAACGGTACCCGGCGCTTGAACCGAGTACTTAATGACCCACGTACCATCGTCCAAATAGAGCGGAGGCACATCGGTGTAGAAGCTCTTTTTAGAGTTATGGACCGAAAGCGCAAAGATCTTATTGGGATCTTGCTTCACCCGATCCTGGCCCGGCCAGAAGATCCCTGAATCCCGCGTTACGGGAAAGAAGTCCGAGCCAATTCTCAAACGATACTGATACTGAGGGCTATCTTTCTTGGTGTGGTGCGGAAGGCTGGTCCAAACGCCGCCGCGCTGCTCCTCACCCAGAAACCACTCCCATGCCTCAACGTATTCAGAAGGAACGAGACTGCAGGCACGGTCATAGCTTGGTCCATCCATCAACGGAACAGCAAGGTCAATGTCGTTCATCGTCAGCACCTACAACCATACGAAAGCGAGTCATGCCCCTCAATAATATGGCCGAGAGTCAATTATTACGAGATCTCATTCCGCGATCGGCACATCGTTGATGCTCTCGGTTTGCCGCTGGCGCGCTTGTACCCCGCTATCCCACTCCCCTGTATACTGATGTAGCACGTGTTTCATCCGGGCTCGTTGGACCGGATTGTTCATGGGAGGGTCTTATGGCTGCTTCGAATCCGCCTAAGGGGAGCGTTTCTTCTTCGTCCATCAAGCCGGTTACGCGCAAGGCTGTGCGTTGCCAGCGCGAGGTCGCCTGGCTTGTCACGCAGGCGGCGGGCAGGCTTGTGGCGACCACTCAGGACGTCAATGCGCCTACGCCGAGCTTTGTGTTAGCGGCGGCACTGGATTTTGTGCGCCAATTGGAGCTTGCCGCACAGGATGCCAGCGGCCACCTCGACTACCAGAATGTTATGGCGCCCGACCTGCAAACGTTCTGCCACATGGCCAAGTTGCCCGCCGCACCCAATGCGCTTTCGGACGCAGGCTACATGTTTACGCTTTCGGGCGCGGACCTTATCCGCGACATCTACGCATACTGCAGCGAGCTCGCCGAGCGCCACGTCTTTGACGCGGCAGAAGTCAAACCGGGATATGCCATCAAGCTGGTTCTTAGGCTGTTCTTGATGGACGGGTTCGGGGCCATGCTGGCGTAAGCCGAGTCTTTAGCATCACCGTCGACTGAGCAACAACCGCTTTACCTTAGTGGGCGCCAATTGAGGGTCGATTATCTGGTCGCCTCGTCCACTAACGCCTTTATTCCACGCGCTCTGACAGTCGATACTTGCGGTTGCGGCTCGTCGCCGGCGCCGTGGGCTCAAGCTCGCCTTGAGCAATGAGCGCGTTGACGCGCGACCTAACCTGGGAAATTGTAAGCCCCGTGCGTTCTGCCAGCTCACGCGTCCCCAGCTCGCCGTAGTGTTTGAGTGCCGTCACAATTAAGCCCCCGCCATGATCGACCGGCTCGATCTTTGAACGGTAAAGTACGACTTTGAACCGATCGAACCCCGGGCAGAACAGGGGCTCGGCCAGACCATGCGCGCGCATGGCATCGATCATCATCGGGATGCCCGAGCCATTGCCCTCGGCCGGCGAACCTGCGCCATCCGGCAGCGGGACAATCGACATGAGTTTCACGAGCGTCGCGTTACGGCATCGGGAGCTGCCGTCAAACAAGTTCTCGCGAGTCTTTCCCCCGTAAAGGCCGCCAGGATTCGTCACCTCGACACGATCCTCAAAGACGTCGACGGCAATCGATTGTCCACAGAACCGATCCCCGTATTCTCGATGGATTACGGCGTTGGCGATTGCCTCGCGCAGAACCTCCTCGGGAATCTCCAGCGAGTCGACGCGCGAGACGCCTTGGACGGTCGAGGTTCGCCGCAAATTCTTGGCGACGGCCGCGACAGCATCCGAGATCATCTCGCCCAGCGTTCCCTCACAGATTGTGCGGTCCATAAACCTTAGTGGCCCCGCAGCTCCCTTTCGAGTTCCCACGTGGACAGCCACATCAATGAAGAGCTTGGGATAGAACTGCTGAGGGTAAACGCCCGCGGCAAGGAGGCCGGCCTTGGTAACATTGCCCTGGAAGTCGAGGAAATTCAGACGCTCCATCTTTGTCTTCTTGTCCGCCGCACCGCGCATCGCTCGAGGTGTCAACGAATAGGCACGCTCTATCGTGCGGTCGACCAGCGACTCGTCGAGATCGCCCACACTCGTGCCGAGCACCGCATCGCGATCGCTAGGACTCGTCCGTTCATATGACGACAGTGCCAAAACCTCGGTCGACGAAAGCGGGACATCTTTGTCATCGATGCGTTTGTAGCTGCCACCTTGAGCGCCCCGCTCTATGACATAGCAAGGCTTGCTCGACGGGTCGAGCTCCTCAATCGCGATGACCAGAACCACGGTGCCCTGGAGCTCCACGCGCTCAATGGTGTATTTGGGCGGATTGGCCAGCTTTCCGCGACCGCCGGCATCGCCCATGCCCGCCACGAATTGGTTGAGCACTTTCTCGGTCTCAAAGTTTGCAACTGGGACAAAACCCGCGCGCTCGCTCACTCCGAGTACGATGATGCCGCCGGCGGTGTTTGCGAAAGCGCTGACCGTTTCCCATACGTCGCGGGAAAGCGTCGTGGCGCTCTCCTTGACCTCAACGTTAAGATCGTCCGAGCCCATGCGCCTTAAAGACTCGAGCAGACCGGTCAGTTCGTTTTCGTTCATCTGCACGTCCTTTCGCTCGGTTCTGCGAAGAATGCCGCGAATAGATTTCCTTCGTCTCTCAGTTATCTCTCGTAATTATCTCTCATCTTTCTGTTATCTCTCGTATTAGTGATGAATGAGAGATGAGAGATATGTGAGTGATGCATGGACCTGGACTATTGGACGGCCGGAAAATCCCTCAAATAAAAAACGGGGCCGGCCTTACGCCGAACCCCGTTTTCAAACGGTCAGTTAGTTATCCAACGCGCGAGCATAGCAGTCAACATTACGCCGCCGCGAACACTCCCAAGCCCGTTCCGATGATGCAGATCGCGAAGATACCAATAATAATCCAAATGGTCTTGACGCCCTTTTTGTACAGGGCAACGCAAGCGAACGTTGCCAGCAAGGGCAGCAGACCGGGGAAGATCGAATCGAACAGATCCTGCAGGACAATCTCCGAACCACCCACGTCAAAGGTTAAAGCAGTGGACAGTGAGACTTGTGCCGCAATCATGGCGCCGATAACAGTCATTCCGAGGACACCGGCTGCATGCGTCATGCGAGACATGAGGTTGTTCTCTTCGGACTGCTGCAGGAACTTGGTTCCCAGGTCGTATCCCAGATGGGCGGCGACGATACGCGTTGCAAGGTTAATCACGGAGTAGATGAGCGCGTACACGATGGGGCCGAGCGGGTTGCCCGTCGAAGCGATGCCGATACCAATGCCGGCGGCAACCACGCGGAACGTTCCCCAGTAGAACGAATCGCCAATGCCGGAAAGCGGTCCCATGAGGCCGACCTTCATGGCGTTAATCGAGGACGTGTCGAAGTTCTTATCGGCAGCCGCCTGCTCTTCCATCGAAACCGTTAGGCCGGCTACAAACGGAAGCACATGAGGCGTGATGTTAAAGAACTCGGTATGGCGATCGAGCGCCGCATAGTAATCGTCGTCGTTGGGATAGATCTTTCGCAGGGGCTTCTGAATGGTGTACATGAAGCCCATTGCCATCATCTTGTCGTACGACTGCGAGCACTGGCTCGTAAACTGGCGAAGGAACATGCTCCGATACATATCGGGAGTCATAACCGCATCCTTCTTGGCCTCTTTGAGGTCGGTGTTCTGGGTAGCCATTAGAAGTCCTCCTCTTCATCTGCAGCAACCGCCTGCGGACCGGACGAGCCCTCGCGGAAGGCCAGGAGCAGCGCGACGCAAATGGCAGCTGCGGCGACACCGACAACGTCCATCTTGAGGTAGATGACCATAATGAATCCCAGGAACAGCCAGGGAAGAAGCTTGTTATCGCCCATGGTCCTGATAAGAAGTGCGAAGCCGATGCAGACCATGACGCCGGATGCAACGTTGAGGCCGTCCATCACAAACTGCGGAATCGCGTTGAGCGCATTGTTGATGAGGTCGGCACCAAAGAACAGCGAGCCAAACACCAGCAGTGCAGACGGAATGCCAATCGACAGAGGCACGATGGTCAGATGGTACAGATTCGCCTTGGCAAGATCGCGATTTGCCAGAGCGGTCTCAATCTTCTTGCAGGCAAAGGCACCCGGAACGGCGTAGCAGAAGTTGCGCCACACCTGAAGGAAGACGGAGACGGGAAGGGCGAGCGCGACGGCAGTTGCCGTGCCCGTACCCGTAATGACGGCAAACGCGCAGCCAAGCACGCCGGAGGCATAGACCTCGGGAGGAACCGCCGCGCCGACCATGATGGCGCCCATGAACATGGACTCCAAAGCAGCGCCGACGATAACTCCCTGCTGGACATCGCCAAGGATCAAGCCGACAAACAGGCTCGTAAACAGCGGACGACCAAGCATCGTAATGCCAAATGCTTGCTCATCCATAGACGCCATAATGCGACCAGCGCAACTAGGAGGTACTGGGCAACTATTCTGATTAACCCCAGAAATAAGCCTGCAGGCGAGACGTTCAGAACAGCTCGCCTGCAGGCAACAGCAGCAATTTGAGAGGATTAGTAGTTCATCTGGTGATAGTAGCGACGCGTGGTGAGCGGGTGGTTGCGGACGTGCTCGAGATGGCAGCTCAGGCGCTCGGTGATGGTGTAGGTGACCATCGGGGAGACGATCTTGCGGAACTCGGGGTCGCTGAACGGCAGCTCGACCTCGGCGGTGTCGAACTTGTTCACGCGGACGTTGACGCCCTTCTCGTCGGCGAGCATGTGGGTGAAGTTGTCCACGCGGTCCATGAGCTTGCGGGTGTCGTCCTCGCCGTAGAGCATGATGAGGCTCGTGCCCTCCTCGCACAGCTCGATGGTGCCGTGGAAGAACTCGGCGGCGTGGATGGACTTGGTCTTGATCCACTGCATCTCCTCGAGGATGCACATGGCGTAGTCGTAGGCCTCGCCCCAGAGCATGCCGGAGCCGATCACCATGTGGTAGTCGGTGTCCTTGAAGTCCTCGGCCATGGCGGCGCAGCGCTCGTCCTGGGCGTCCTTGGCCTTGATGAGGTACGGGGCGATGTTGCCGAACTCCTCCATGAAGGTGTCGTACTTGGGGAAGGCGCCGGCGTTCTTGAGGAAGCGGGCGACCAGCGTGATCTGGTAGGTGTAGATGGCCTCGCACAGGACGTCGTCCTCGGCGAAGCTGAAGAACTTGTAATCGGCGTACTCGGTGGCCGGGGTGTTGTCGTTGGAGACGTACATCAGCGTGCGGGCGCCCTGCTCCTGGCAGAACTTGGCGGCCTCGATGATCTCGGGGGTGGTGCCGGTGCGGGTGGAGAAGACGCAGACCGAGTCCTTGTTGAAGGCCTTGGGCGGGCACGCGAGGAACTCGGCGGCGATCTCGCAGTGGACGTCGACGTCGGCCGTGGTGGTCTCGACCCAGTACTTCATCGGGAGCGTGTGGGCCCAGGTGCCGCCGCAGCCGATGAAGAAGATGTTGGAATAGCCCTGCTCGCAGACCTTGTCCACGGCAGCCTCAATCTGAGGACGGAGAGCGAGGGCATCGCTCACAACCTTCTCGTAACGAGGCTCATCGAAATTGAACATCCCTTACTCCTAACTCACTTGGATGAACCCTTCATTCATCCCATGACGTTATAATACTTTATATAACTAACTATGCAAGAACTATTTCAGATTTTTTTGATTTTTCTTTAATAAAAAGCCCGCCGATCAAATAATCGGCGGGCATAAGAAAGGAGGACCTGGTTAATAAATGCTAGACAATGGCATATTTCCGGCTAGAAAACGTCCTTGGCAAATACCTTTGAGTCATTGGGGACCTGACGGATTTCGATAACCACGCCATCGTTCACAAGCTCTTGGATATGCTCGGCATCGGTTTCGGTCGCAAAGATCGCGGGGGTCGGATGAAGCGTGGTCTCGGGAGACTTTCGAGTTCCGCCCAAATTGATCTCCTTGATGTCTTTGCAACCCTTAGCAAGGCGATAGGCATCCTCGATCGTCTCGACAATGATAAACAGCGAATACTTGTCGGTGACGCCGCTGTTGAGTGCCTCGATGGCCGCGTTTACGTCTTTTATGACGAGCTTCACGCCGTTGGGACGAGCTAGCCTCAAAGCAGCTTTTCTCATGTCGTCTTTTGCCACGGCATCGCTGGCACACAGGATGCAATCGACATCCAGCGCATGCGTCCAAGACATGGCGACCTGGCCGTGAATCAATCGGTAATCGACCCTCGTAAGCTTAATCATCAAAATCATCTCCACACGTAATAAAGGTAATGACGGGGTTGAATTATTCGTTGAAGCTTGAGCTAGAACTCTTCTTCTTCGACATCGGCAAGCATGTCCGCCGCCTCACAAAGCATGATAAACGAACGTGATCCCTCGACCGCGGCTTTGGCCTTGTCCGCATCCAGGGAGTCCAGCTGTGTAGCCATTTCCACCAGCAGCGGCAAGTTCATTCCCGTGATCAACGTAAACGATCCGGCGGTCTGTCTCTGAATGAATTCGTTGTTTACGGAACCGCCAAAGATGTCAGTTACGACAAACCACGTGTCGGCCGGATCCTTTGACTCCATCCAAGCATCGATAAGCGCTGCGACATCCCTCGTGTCGTCATCGACATAGGCGCACAGACACTCGATTCGGTCGTTGGCGCCCATCAGGATCTCGAGAGAGCTCTTCATACCTTGGGCGAGATAACCATGACTCGCTAGCAATATCTTATTCATAGTTCTCCAATATCAATAAGACGTACTATATTGTCATAACAAAGTATATAAGCAATTTCCTTTTTTCGGTGCGTTAATTCTCTAATTCCGCGAACGGTAACAATTGGTCGGTAAAACGGCCGCTCCTTTTACAGAACGGCCGCCCTTGCTTACAGATAGAACTTCAGTCGCTCGGTGCAGTACACCTGACGGGAGATGAAGAGCGGCTCGCCGCTTGGAGCATAACGTCTATCGACAAACAGAAGCAGCGAAGAGTCCAGCTCCACGTTAAGATATGCCGCCTCGAGCTCGCTCGCATAGCAGACCTCGAGCGTACGCGTGTTGGGGCCCATCTTGATCCCCTGGCGATCGAGTACCGCCATCAGCGAATCATCGAGGGATTCGTGCTCCAAAAAAGAAAGCGCAGCGGAATAGCTATTGGTTTCCAGCATCGTGGGCTTGCCATCCACAAGGCGCAGACGACGACTACGCAATACCTTTTGGGTATCGTCTACGCCCAGGAACTTCGCGTCTCGCAGGCTTGGGAAGTCCCAGCCCATTTCGAGAACCCTGGTAGACGCCTGTTTGCCCGCAAGCTGGCACGAATGGGTAAAGCTCTCACGGTCGTCCGCGGCATACATCTGTGTGTCCGACGAAACGAACGTACCCTTGCCGCGGGCCCTCTCAACAAGTCCAGCATCTTCCATTTCTTTAATTGCGGAGCGAACCGTTATTCGGCTCACGCCAAATTGCTCGATAAGCTCCGCCTCGGTCGGAAGCTTATCTCCCGGGCGATACGTGCCGTTGGCGATCGAATCAGAAAGCGCACGGACAATCTGTTTGTACAGGGGGATAACGCTATTTACTTCAACCATATCAACCATACCTTTGCAAGGAATCAGCAGTTTATAGATAGATGACTTATATTGTATTAGAACTTTTTAGGAGTCCATATATTTCCTAAATGATTCGGTAAACGGGGTGTTATTTCACTTTAGCGGGGTGCAGCGGCTACCCGCGGCATTCGTTATCAACCTAGTTAGGCTAGTCCACCCACATCGTCTCCAGTTCGTTGCAGAGCCGCGGCCCCATATGGGTATACTCTCGAGGATTCGACTCGATTCGCCCCCGCTGGGGCGTCAAAGGAGACTGCATATGTCCACTTCTTCAACCGATCCACGCGCTGCCGCTGCCGCGCTGCTGGTTCCCGGTACTACTTGTCACGGCTTTGTCGTCGAGCGCTGCGAGGCTGTGCCCGAGCTCGACTCGGACGCCTACGTGCTACGCCACACTGCCTCGGGCGCGCGCCTGCTGTACCTGGCGTGCGACGACGAGAACAAGGCCTTCGCCATTGGCTTTAAGACACCGCCGGCCGATTCCACCGGCGTGTTCCATATTCTTGAGCACTCGGTGCTGTGCGGGTCGGCCAAGTTTCCCGTCAAGGAGCCGTTCGTCGACCTGATCAAGAGCTCCATGCAGACGTTCCTCAACGCCATGACCTACCCCGATAAGACCATCTACCCCGTTGCCACCACCAACGAGCAGGACCTGTACAACCTGATGGACGTGTACCTGGACGCGGTGTTCAACCCGGCCATCTACACCAAGCCCACCATTTTTGAGCAGGAGGGCTGGCACTACGAGCTGGACCTGCCGG
>UQWK01000052.1 GCA_900544725.1 uncultured Collinsella sp. | reverse complement strand
ATCGATGTTCTGCTGGTTCATGTCGCTCCCCTTTCTTTCGGGCGGGTTTCGACTGGTCTATATCGCAGATACTATCGCAGAAAAATGTTTCCGCAGGGTTAAAGCGTATCAAGCGCTCAAAAAACGTGTGCGAACAGGCGGTCACGAACGAATGGTTAGCGCGAGGTCGAGGCGCGGTGTTCGATGTGGCCGGGGACTTCGATGCGCTTAGGGGCGAGCTTTGCGGCATCGCCCACCGTAGTGGTAACGACGTCGATGCGCTTGGACAGGCGCTCGACTACGCACTCGGCGATGGTGAGGGTATCCTGCGCGGCCGTGGTCACGCCGCCAAAGAGCACGTGGTTCCAGGGGTAATCGTCAAATGTCGCGATCTTGAGCCCAGCCGGCAACGAAGGTCCCAGCTGCGCCAGCGCCTCGGTCAGACGCAGAAAGACCAGGCCGTTGACGGCAATGAGGCCGAGCTTTTTTCCTGCGTACTCGCGGATAGCCTCGTCCAGGCGACTGACACCCTCGACGCCACCGTCGGCCAGGGTGACGACCTCGCCGGCCAGACCGCGGCGCGAAAGCTCGTCGGCAAACGCCTCGGCGCGCTCGCGACACACAGGGCTGTCGTCGCTTGCCTCGGTAAGCAGGCACAGGCGCTCGCTGCCCGCAACAGCGAGCTCGTCGACCAACCCGGCAACCAGCTCGCGGTTGTTGGACATCACCAAGTCGATGCCGCTGTCGGCAACATCGCGGTCGAGCAGCACAACGGGCAAACGTCCCGCGGCAGCGGCGATGGCCCCGTCGTTACCACCGCAGGTGTTGACGACCAGGCCGTCCACGCCGGCATCGATAAGTCTGGTGAGCGACTCCGCTTCCTTAGCGGGGTCGTTGCCACTAATGGCCGTCATAAGCGAGCAGCCGCGCGCGGCGGCACTGGCGGAAAGTCCTTCGAGCATGGCGCTGGAGAACGGGTTGGCGATGTCGGCCAAGATCACGCCGATGAGGTTGGTGCGCGAGCTGCGCAGATTGCGCGCGGCGGCACGCGGGCGATAGCCGGTGCGCTCGATGACCTCGGCAATGCGGGCACGGGTCTCCTCGGTCATTTGCCCGGGACGGTTGTTGAGATAGCGTGAGACCGTGGCCGGGCTCACACCCGCCTCGGCGGCAATGTCCTTGATTCTCATCTGCGCCACAGCACACCCCGTTTCCCAATGTCGGCAGTCTGAGCCATTTTAGGCATTTTTTAAAAATCTCGGTTGCAAAACGCTGTAGGTGAACAGCATCGTTTTTGCGTCTCGAGCAGATGCGGTGATGGGCTAAATAGACGAGTCTTTCGACAGCTCAAAATAGGTCGGGATGCAAGGCGATAACCGGGCCCTGCTCCTCGGGCATCAGGTGCAAGTGTGTCTCGGCCAGATAGCTCGCCGCGTCGGTATCGCCCCTCTTAATGGCCTCGAGAATCCGGCGATGCTGCCGACGAATCGGCTCCCAATCTAGGTCCTGCGACACCATACGCAACCAGTTGTATCGCTCAAAATGCGTATTGACGCTCTTCATCCAATCCCACAACATGTGACGGCCGGCAATCGCAAAACACGTCTCATGGAACAGGTTGTCTAGATCGAAAAAGCGACGCGTTTCGCTATGGTCGAGCGACTCGGACTCGGCAAGAATCTGCTCGAGCCGCTGCTTTTGCTCGGGTGTGGCGGCCGAACAGCATTTAATAAGCACGCTTCTCTCGAGTTTCTCGCGCAAGAAACAGGCATTCTCGGCGCGCTCCATGCTGATTTTTGAGACATAGGTGCCGCTTTTGGGACGCGTTTCCACCAGCTCCTGCTCGCGCAGGCGCACAAAAGACTCGCGAATGGGCGTGCGCCCGATTCCCGTCTCCTTTTCCAGACCAATCGCCGAAAGACGCGTGCTAGGCTTGAGCTCGGCATAGATGATCTTGGAGCGCAATGCGTTGTATGCCTGATCTTGCAGGCTCTGATAATGCTGATGTTGTTCCATAAAGCCCTCGGATGAAGCCCACGGTTTGTCGAATTTCACCACGTAATACTATCGCATCCCCCATTCTCTCAGTTGCGGTGAGATAGGGACCGTTTGCGCCGCCATGATCACAATAGCAAGCGGCCGCCGCCCCATGCACGGGACGACGGCCGCTTTTTTGTTATCTATCGACTGGTACCACGGGGACAAGCCCCCCGCACCAGGAGGCCGACTAGAGCTCGCAGGCAACCTTGTAGCCATCGCCGATGGCGTCACGGATGTTGCCGCACTTGTTGGCATCGCCCAGCACATGGGTGGTAACGCCGGCTGCCGTCAGGTCGTCGGCCAGCTTGGTGCTGGGACGATAGCCCATGGCAAGCACCAGCGTATCGGCATCGGCGATGGTGTGGACCTCGCCGTCCTTCTCGTAGCTGATGGTGTCCTCGGTAATCTCGGTCACCTTGGCCTCGGTCAGCACGTGAACGCCCTTGGAGAGCATGCGCGTGATAAGCACCGCGCGACCGGCACCGCCCTCGTTAGCGGCGAGCGTCTTGGTCATCTCGATGACGGTAACATCGCGGTTGGCCGGCGACAGGTCGTTGACCAGCGGGGCCAGGTAATCGGCCGTCTCGCAGCCAACGGTGCCGCCGCCCACGATGACGATCTTCTTGCCCGGGAAAGCCTTGCCACCCAGTAGGTCGTCAGCTGTCATGACCTGCTTAAAGCCCTGCATGAAGGCCGGGGCGATGGGCTCGGCGCCATAAGCTAGGACGACCTCGTAGCCGGCGTAGTCACGCTGAATGTCCTCGGCAGTAAGCTCGGTGCCAAAGACGCACTTCACGCCAGCCTCGGCAAGACGGCGATACTGGTACTTAATCACGCGGGTGAGTTCCTGCTTTGCCGGCGGAACGGCTGCGATGCGCATCTCGCCGCCCGGTTCGTCCTGCTTATCCACGAGCACCACGTTGTGACCGCGCCTGGCGGCAATGAACGCCGCCTCCATGCCCGCGGGACCGGCACCCACAACCAGTACGTTCTTGGCCTCGGCGGCAGGCTCGTAGCCAGCCTCGTCGCGCTCCACGTCCGGGTTGACGGTGCAGGAGATGCGCTTGCCGAACATAATGCCGTTCAGGCAGCGCAGGCAGCCAATGCAGGGGCGGATGTCGTCGGCGTTGCCGGCAGCGGCCTTATTGCAGAACTCGGCATCGCACAGATTGGCGCGGCCCATCATGCAGATGTCGGCAGCGCCGTCCTCGATCAGCTCCTCGGCGATCCAGGCCTCGTTAATGCGGCCGACCGTGGCAACGGGAATGTTCACGTGCTTCTTAATCTCACGCGAGCAAGCGGCGTGCGAGGCCTGCTGCGTGCCGGCGGCGGGAATGGCGGAGCCGCGCTTGATGGTGGTGCCGCCCGACACATGAATCATGTCGACGCCGGCCTTCTCCAGGCGACGCGAGACGTAGATCATGTCGTTGAGGGTCAGGCCGCCATCGGTGTACTCATCGCCCGAGATGCGGACGTCGATGATAAAGTCCTTACCGCAGCGCTCGCGAATCTCGGCGATAACCTCGAGCAAGAAGCGCATGCGAGCGTCGAGCGAGCCGCCGTACTCGTCGGTGCGCTTGTTGTAGAGCGGGGTCAAAAAGCCGCCGAGCATGCCGTGGGCGTGTGCCGCATGGACCTCGACGCCATCGACGCCAGCCTTTTGCATACGCACAGCGGCGTCGCCAAACTGGTGCGTGAGCTCGTGGATCTCATCGACCGTGATGGGGCGCGGCGCCTCGCGGGCGTAAGACGGGCCCACAAAGGACGGAGCGATCAGGCGCGGCGTGCCCGGAATGTTAAAGGCCATGTAGGCGGGGTGGAAGAGCTGCGGCATGATCTTGCAGCCATACTCGTGGACGGCCGCGGCGAGCTTTTCCCAGCCGGGGATAAACGTGTCGTCGTAGCAGCACATGTCGCCCGGCAGATAGGTATAGGTGGGCTCGACCGTCACGACCTCGGTGATGATCAGGCCAACGCCGCCCTTGGCACGGGCACGATAATGATCGACCAAGTCGTCAGTCACATAGCCATGATCGGCCAGGTTGGTGGACACTGGCGGCATAAAGACGCGATTCTTGACCTCGGTCGTACCGACCTTGATAGGGCTAAAGAGCATCGGATAGGCGGAGGACTCCATACAGGGTTCCTTTCGTTTGAGCCGCTCGGCGGCAGTTGCTAACGTACTTATCGTATCAGTAACCGCCGCATCCGCGGCCAAACATACCCAAACGCCGGTCGGCTAATGAATACCGCGGCCCAAGTCTTCGGCGATTTTGTCCACACCCTTAAGTGCGGCGCACGTCTTTTTGTTGGAGCAATGCCCCGTGCAAACGCCGCCCTGAGCGCAGTCGGCACAGGTGCCCTTGCGGTAGATGCGCACGCATACCGCGACAAACGCAATACCGATAACAGCCAGTACAACAATATCGATAGGTGCCATAGCAAGCCTCCTCTAGTTAGCCATCACTTACTTTACCTCATTCTCCACCTAGCAAAAAGGAACAGGTTTATTTTGCTCGGTTTTATCTGCGGAAACGCCACATCTCTCCCACCAAAAAAAGCCCGAGTGTCGCTGGGACACCCGGGCTCGTGGAAAGGGGTTAATCCTTATTTGGACTTAAGCGGAAACTGCGGCGGAAGCAGTGTTGGTCTCGTCCTCGTCGGTCCATGCATGCTTGGGCATGGGACGGAAGATCTGGAAGAGCATCGCAACCAGCAGCACAATGGCCACAACCGTCCAGATGCCAAACTGACCCAGAACAAGCAGGTTGTAGAACTGGTTGATGAACAGGCCGATCACCCAAGCGAAGGCGCACTCGTAGCCGATGGCAATCGCGGTCCACTTGCCAGAGTCCATCTGGTTGCGGATGGTGCCAATGGCGGCAAAGCACGGAGCGCACAGCAGGTTGAAGGCGCCGAAGGCAACGCAAGCGCCCATGGTGGGGAACATGCCGGCAAACGCGGTCCACAGGCTCGGGTCGGTCTCGCCCGCGTCGGCGACGGACAGCAGCGAGCCGGCGGTGGCGACGACGTTCTCCTTGGCGACGAGGCCAGAGACGGTCAGCGCGGTGGCCTGCCAGGTGCTAAAGCCGAGCGGGGCGAAGATCCAAGCGACCAGGTTGCCGAGCATGGCGAGCACGGAGTAGTCCATAAACTCCTCGGGGATGCCGTCCATCGCAGGCAGGAAGCCAAAGGAACCGTTATAGCTACCAAAGTTGGAGAGGAACCAAACGACGACGGTGGACGCAAAGATGACCGTGCCGGCCTTCTTGATAAAGGCCCAGCAGCGCTCCCACACGTGCAGCGCCCAGGAACGGATCGCCGGGAAGTGGTAGGCAGGAAGCTCCATGACAAACGGGGTCGGACGGCCGGCGAAGAGCTTGGTCTTCTTGAGCATGAGGCCCGAGGCGATGACGGCAAAGACGCCCAGGAAGTAGAAGAGCGGGCTGATCCATGCGGCCGTGGTGGAAGAATCGCCAATGATGGAGCCCATGAGCAGGGCGATGATCGGCAGCTTGGCGCCGCAGGGGATGAACGTGGTGGTCATGACCGTCATGCGGCGGTCCTTCTCGTTCTCGATGGTCTTGGTGGCCATGACGCCGGGGACGCCGCAGCCCGAGGACACGAGCATGGGGATGAACGACTTACCGGACAGGCCAAAGCGGCGGAACACGCGGTCCATGATAAAGGCGACGCGGGCCATGTAGCCGCAGTCCTCCAGGAAGGACAGCATCACGAACAGCAGGAACATCTGCGGCACAAAGCCGAAGATGGCGCCCAGGCCGCCAACGATACCGTCGCAGACCAGCGAATCGACCAGGCCGCCGTCCTCGGTGCCACCCGCCACGAGGGCATCGTGCACCATGGTGGTGATACCCGGGACATAGGGGCCGTACTGTGCCGGGTCGACCGAGTCGGCGTCGTCACCCGCGGCCTCGACAGCCGCGTCGTAAGCGTCGCGGCCCTGACCGAGCACGTACCAGCCGTCGGTGCCGAAGAGCTGGTCGTTGGTGAAGTCCGTCACCGTGCCACCCAAGGTGGAAACGGCGATGTAGTACACGCAGAACATGATGACCACAAAGATCGGCAGGCCCAGGATACGGTTGGTAACCACGCGGTCGATCTTCTCGGAAGTGCTCATCTTGGCCGGAGCCTTGGTGAGGCACTCGTCGATGATGTGTGCGATCACGCCGTAGCGCTCACCGGTGATGATGGACTCGGCGTCATCGTCGCAGTCCTGCTCGCACTGGGCGACCAGCTCCTCCACGCGAGCGGCCTTCTCCTTGGTGAGGTTGATGAGTTTGCAGGCGTCTGCATCACGCTCGAACAGCTTGACGGCGTAATAGCGGCGCTTGTTGGCGGGAACGCTCGCAGGCAGATTGTTCTCGATGTGGTCCAGAACGTCCTCGATGGAGGAGTCGAACTTGTGCTCCGGCACCTGGCCCTTGGAAGCTGCGGACTTCTTGACCTGCTCGAACAGCTCCTTGATGCCCTTGTTCTTAAGAGCCGAGATCATCATGACCGGACAACCGAGCTTCTTGGAGAGCTTGTCCGTGTCGATCTTGTCGCCGTTCTTCTCGACCAAGTCGGCCATGTTGAGGGCAACGACCACGGGCAGGCCGGTCTCGATAACCTGAAGCGCCAGGTACAGGTTGCGCTCGAGGTTGGTGGCATCGACAACTTGGACGACAACATCGGGCTCGCCGCTCATGAGGTAATCGCGCGAGCATTGCTCCTCGGGGCTGTAGGGGGAAAGCGAGTAGATGCCAGGGAGGTCCGTGATGGTAACGTTCTTGTCGCTTAGGAGCTTGGCTTCCTTTTTCTCAACCGTGACGCCGGGCCAGTTGCCAACGTAGCCGTTGGCGCCGGTGATCAGGTTGAAAAGCGTGGTCTTGCCGCAGTTGGGGTTACCCGCCAGCGCGACATGGATCTGAGAATCCGCCATTCAATCCTTCTTCCTTGTGTGCCTGCGCTGCTTTCTCCGCGCAGGCTGGATAATGTGCTTCAAAGATGCTGCATTAAGTTAGAAAAACCTAACTTTATCTGCAGAAATATACGTCGCAAGCCCTTACTGGACCTCGACGACGGCCGCCTCCTCCTTGCGGATGGAAAGCTCGTAGCCGCGTACGTTGATCTCGACCGGATCACCGAGCGGCGCGACCTTCACGACCTTGAACGAAGTGCCCTTGATGAGCCCCAAGTCCATAAGGTGGCGGCGAAGCGCACCCTCACCGTGAAGCTTGACGATGGTAGAGCTCTCGCCCACCTTAACGTCACCCAACGTCTTCATCCTCTTGTCCCCCTTTCGGTTTTTATGAAATGCTGCAGACTAACCGACGGTCATGATGTGCATGGCAACCTTGGAATCGATGCCAAAGCGTGCGCCCAGCACCGTGACGATGATATTGGCACCACTCGAGCTCACCACGTGGATTTCGTTGCCCTCGACAAAGCCGAGGTCCTTGAGGTGGTGTTTCATGTCCTCATTGCCCTTTACACGAGACACGCGCACGGTTTCGCCCGCTTTTACCATCGAAAGCGGCATGGCCGGCATCTGCGGTCCGCAAGACATGAGTTGCTCCTAACGTCAGTTCGTCCTCAACATCGACGCGTAAAAAGTTAACCACGTCTATGTTCGCTATAGTAAACTAGCACGTGGTTAACTTTTTGGAAAGGGTCCCCATTCAGATTTCGAAAAAGTTTCCTATACGAAACAAAAAGGCGCGGCAAAGAGCTGTCCTTTGCCGCGCCCCGTCATGCTTAGAGCGAGAGGTTTCTGATCGACGTGACGCAGGAGGCCTCATCCACGCCCGAAACGCGGAACACGATGTCCTCGCCACATTCGCCACAGAGTGCCATGAGCCCTATAACGTCGCGACCGTCGGTATGGCGGTCGCCGATGCTGACCGACACGTCACTACGATGCTTGGCGATAATGTCATAAAGCAGCGCAACCGGGCGGGCATGCAATCCCAACGGATCTTTAATCGTCTTCGTAAATTCGACCATGTCCCCTCCCACGACATCGCACATTCGGCCGGCAAACCCAGCCACGTGGTAGCTATTGTAGCGTTAGATGCCTGCCGAGGGCCCCTCCGGATACCCCGTGGGCAAAAAGTGGCAAATATGAGTACTGTCACCAATTTAGTAGCAGCAAAATCGAGAGCAAATTGCCTAATTTGAGCGATTCGAAGAGGTTGAAAGCCGTCAAACGCCCTTTACAGGGGGTTAGATAAATTGATTTTGAGCCCATTTTCGCTCAGAGCAGTCCGAAAAATATGACACCTCTTTTGCAACAGTACTCATATTTGGCATTTTTTGCCCACAGAGTCCAAAATCCATGCCCCAAAACACAAAAGGAGGGGCCTCATAAGGCCCCTCCCTAGAAAAGGGAATCGATTTATTCCACAGCCGTAGATTAATCCTAGCCGCTACTCCATCATATCAAGGACGGAAGGGCGAAGCTCGTTCTCGGCAGCCTCGGGATCGGTCTCGCGCAGGCGGTTGATGTAGCGGTTGTACCACATCACGGCAAGGCCCAGGAAGATAACCACACCGCCAACGTTGTAGACCAGCGTCAGCCACAGAGGCTGATCGAGCGGAATGGTGCCGCAGATAAGCACGAAGCAGAAGACCACAAGCAGGAATGCAGCAATGGCCAGGCCAAAGGTACGCGAACCCATGCGGAAGCCACGGGGAGCAGCGTCGAAGTTCTTGCGCAGCATAAAGTAGGCAAGCAGGATCAGCAGCGGCGGGAGCAGAGCGGTGGCAGCCGTCATGTTGGTGACGATCATGAGCAGATCGTCGAGGTTGCCGGAGCCCAGGGCCGGGATGATCAGGATGGGGACGACGATGGCGAACTGCAGCCAGGCAGCGCGGGCAGGAATGCCGTGCTCGTTGAGCTCGACGATCTTGCTACCAAAGACGCCCTTGGGGATCTCGGTGAAGAAGACCTTGATGGGAGCGGAGGTCCACATCATGAGGGAACCCAGCGTAGCGGCGAGAAGGATCAAGCCGATGGCGCGCGTGGACACTTCCATAGGAATGCCAAAGTGGGCAAAGACAGCGCCGAACACGTCGAAGATGCCGGTGGAGATGGCAACGCCGCCCTCGGGGATGAACAGGTTAACCAGCAGCGAAGCGCCTGCATACAGAAGGCCGATGGTCAGGCCGGCGATAACGACGGTGCGCACGAAAGCCTTGACGCCACCCTTAAGGTCGTTAAGGAACACGCCGACAGACTCAGCGCCGCCAACGCCCTGGATGATCCAGGCAAGCGTACCGAAGAAGCCCCACATAGTAGCGAAGTTGCTCATGTCGGGAGCCATGTTGGCGGGAGTAGGAGCCGTAGCGAACTCGACGCCGCCAAGGGCAGCAGCCAGGGACAGCAGGATGAACACGGCAGTCAGGCCGAGAGCCGCGGTCGAACCGAAGGAGGAAATAGAGCCGATCCACTTAGCGCCCTTGGTCGAAACCCACGTGGCAATAGCA
Source organism: uncultured Collinsella sp. (assembly GCA_900544725.1). Taxonomy (GTDB): domain Bacteria; phylum Actinomycetota; class Coriobacteriia; order Coriobacteriales; family Coriobacteriaceae; genus Collinsella. The sequence continues at coordinate 5,612 of UQWK01000052.1, read as the reverse complement.
AAGACGACGATCTCGATAATGGTGATCCACAGCTGCGAAAGCTCAGCATTGGCACCAAAGAACACGTAGCTCGCGTAGATGATGACATTGGGCAGGACGGACGCAAAGTAGAACAGGTTGACGAACCAGTAGCTAAATGCCGTCAGGAACGCCCAGCGGCCACCCATCGAGGTCTTAACCCATGCGTACACGCCGGACTCGGAGTCCTTGTTAAGGCCGACGAACTCAGCGGTAACCAGGGTATAGGGGACAAAGTACAAAAGTGTGGCGAAGAAGAACGACGGCGCAGCTGCCAAGCCGATAGCCGCGTTGTTGTTGATGATGTTCTTGATACCGAACACGGCGGCGACCGTCATGCCCAGCAGAGCGAACGAACCAATCGTTCCTCGTTTTTCAGAGCTCATAAGCCCTCCCAATCATCTATTAAATGTCATCTAAACCCGTCCGAGCTGCAAGTGCAAACACGGACGGCGCACCTGCTAAGGGGAATGGGGAAAAGGGAGTCAACAAAGCCATCCCCCTTAACGGCGCGAAGCAAACGTCCAAACGGACGAATACTACTTGTTGGGGAAGGAATAACCTTCGACCGTCACGTGCAGTACCACGACGCGGGGATCCGAAGCCTCGGCGATAACACGGTAAGCCTCGTCGATCTCGACGACGGCAACGCCGCCGGCGGGAATCGTCACGGTCTCCCCCGCCCCCTCAAAGCGCTCGCGATCATCGATATCGCTGTAAGCGCGGGTGCAGGTGAGGCCTGCCTTGGGGGCAACCTCGACGGTCAGGTCGCCGTCGAGCGGAGCGAGCACGGCATGGTAGCGACGGTGACCGACCAGGTCGGCGGTTGCGGCCTCGCGGGCATAGACCCACCAGTAAACCAACGAGTCGCCGATGGAGTAAGCCACGTCGTGCTGTAGGTCGGCAACGCCATCGAGCGCCTGGCCGGTGCGCATCCACTTCTTGACGGACTTCATCTGAGCGTCGAAATCGGCGCGCGAGTTAAAGACATGCATGGCTTATGCCTCCTTAATGGGTGCCAGCGCCTGAGCCAGATCGGCAGACGTCAGCGGTCGCAGGGACACCTCAAAGCTGAAGCTCTCAAAACGAGTGCGATAGGAATCGAGCACCTCGGAACCCCAAGAGTTCGAGCCAAGGCCGAGCAACTGGTCGTTGATGTTGACCGTGACCGTATCGCCCTTGACAAGGTCGTAGACGTGCTTGGCGTTATCGATGGCCTCGCAGCTATAGGGCCATGCCGAGAATGAGAACGGGTTGGAGGCGGCGTCAGCCGGACGGGTCACCAGCACGCCGTCGCCATGGCTAGAGCACAGAGCAACCCAGCGGGTACCCTCGCGGTTGGCGCAGTCCTGAGGCATAACGTAGGGCGTGAACATGTCGTCGACCGTGGTGCGGTAATGACCGACCGGGTTGGCGCGCAGCGAGTCCGGATAGTTCTCGCCCGGACCGTGGCCATACCACTCGACGGTACGATCGCAACCGGGGACTTCGAAGGAGATGCCGATGCGCGGGATGATATCCGAGTAATCGCCATAGGGCTCGCCGGAAACCTTGAGGTCGACACGACCGCTCGGAAGCACGGTGTAGACGAGCTCGACGCGCATGCCGAACGCGCGGACGGGAGGAGCGATACGCTGGCTCACGGTCACGACGACCGCATTGCCATCCTGCTTCCAAGAAACCTTGCGGGTAGACGTCTGCATCACATCGATGAAGTTGTCCTTCCACAGTGAGTCATACTCCTGCGCATGGTTATCGACGAGCGGATGCCAAAAACCAACCTGGGGACCAGAGGCCATGACGTCGCGGCCGGATGCCTTCCACTCGCTCACGGTACCGTTGACCTTGCTGAAGGTCAGCTCACCGTTGAGGGAGTGAATGCGGATTTCCTGCTCGGTCTCCTCGACCGTAAGCTCAGGACGAGTGGGAGCCGCGATGGCCGGCGCCGGATGGTTGGCGATGGCAAACTGGCTAGCGCCCAACTGGAACATCGGCTCGCACCAGACGTGAGCGGCCATGGTGTAGGCGCGCACGGTCAGCAGGGTCTCGCCTACCGCGGCCTCGCGAATCACCAGCGGAAGCTGGATGGACTCGCCGGGGGCAACCGCGCCGGGCATGAGTGTCTTGCGGCAGACCACGTCGCCGTCCACCAGGGTCTCCGCCGACAGGCAGACATCCTCGAGAGTGGTAAACCAACGCTTGTTGGTGACGGTCAGCTCGCCTGCCTCGGCATCATAAGCCATGCGGACCGGGCAGATGACCTGGCCGTACTCGGTAAGGCCCGGGCTCGGCTGCTGCCAAGGGAACACCATGCCATCGATGCAGAAGTTGCTGTTGTTGGGGTAATCGCCGTTGTCGCCGCCATACATGTCGTAGGCAACGCCGTCCTCGGTCACAGCAGCTAAACCGTGGTCGCACCATTCCCAGATAAACTGGCCTTGGATGCAATCCCAGCGATCGAAGACCTCCTGGTACTCGGACAGGCCTCCGGGGCCGTTGCCCATGGAGTGACCGTACTCGCAGTTGATGCGCGGCTTGGGGAACGGATGCTCGCCAAAGTCGTTCATCTGCGACACGCGGGAGTACATGGTGGAGATGACGTCGACGGTATCGGCGTTGCGGTCCTCCTCGTAGTGGACCGGACGACCATCGAGCTCGTGAGCCTTGGCGTACATCGCGCGGATGTTGCAGCCATAGCCGCTCTCGTTGCCCATCGACCACATAATGATGCAGGCGTGGTTGCGCTCCTGCATCACCAGGCGCTCGACGCGGTCGACGTAGGCCGGCTCCCATGCCGGGTCGTCGGTGACCAGGGCGATGTTGCCGATATTCTCGAAGCCGTGGCTCTCCATATCGGTCTCGGCGACCAGCATGATGCCATACTCATCGCACAGCTCGTAGAAACGCGGGTCATTGGCATAGTGAGAGGTGCGCACCGCATTGATGTTGTGTCGATTCATGAGCTCCAGGTCGCGGCGCATGCGATCGAGGCCCACGGCGCGGCCCTTGTGATCGTCGTGATCGTGGCGGTTGACGCCATGCATCTTAAAATAGGTGCCGTTGAGGTAGATATGATTGCCCTCGACCGTCACCTCGGCAAGACCCTGGCGATGCGGGACGTACTCGCTGACCTGGTCACCGTCGTAGACCTCAAACGTAAGGTCATAGAGGAAGGGGTCCTCGGGATTCCAGAAGTGGGCATCGGTCACGCTGCACTCGGCATGGCCATCGACGCACTCACCCGTAGCCACCACGTTCTCGTCATCGCTGAGCGTAAACACAACGCGGGAAGCGCCCTCGGCCACCGTATCGAGCGTGATCAGAGCGGCATCGCCCTCGCGGTGCGTGCGGAACCTAAAGTCGACCAGGTGCGCGGCGGGACGCTGCATAAGGTACACATCGCGGAAGATGCCCGATGCCCACCACATGTCTTGGTCCTCGATATAGCTACCATCGCTGTACTGCAGAACCTTGACCGCAAACAGGTTGTCGCCCTCGACAAGCGCGTCGGTCACGTCGAACTCGGCAGACAGGCGCGAGCCCTTGGTCATGCCGATAAACTTGCCGTTGACGTACAGCTCGCCATAGCTCTCGATGCCGTCAAAGCGAATGATCTCGCGAGCGCCGGCAGGCACGGCGGGAAGATTGACGATGCGCTGGTACACGCCCGTGGGATCGTCAGAGGGAACGAACGGCTGATCCACCGGGAACGGGAAACCCTCGTCGGTGTAGGCAAGGTTGCCATAGCCGTCTACCTGCCACAGGTGCGGAACCTCCACGTGATCCCACTCGGGCTCGCACGTGGAAAGCTCCTCGTTAGAGACGGCAGCAGGCCCCTCAAAGAGGCGGAACTGCCACGAGCCGGACAGCTGGACAAACCCGCGCGACAGCTCGCGGCTGTACGTAGCGGCGAGATCGGCGGTCTCGTAACCCATAAAGTACGCATGGGGTGCCAGGCGGTTCCTGTGGGTGAGCGCTTGGTTTTCCCAATCGTTAATGGCGTCCATGGTGATGCTCCTTCGTCATCGTAGTGATTCTTGTGCAACCGGTTGTCCTTATCTTACGGGCGATACAAAAAACTGTGCAACCGGTTGTCCGCTGAACGGTCGATTTGGTCGGGTTAACGGTGCAACCGGTTGTACAACCGCGACACTTATGTCACCCTGAGTATCGAAACACAGCGCAAGACATCGTTCTTAAGCTCGTAGGCAACCGCCACGCCCGCTGATATCTCACCCATACGAGACGTATTCGATTGCGGCTTGGTTGCAAAACGACACCGATCACCGGATATCATGAACGCTGTTCAGGCGCACTATAGTAAGCTGTATCCGCACCAGCTCGTATCAGCGACAACATCGACCGCATTCTCCAGGAGACGCCATGACCCAACCAGTTCGCACCGCACCTACGCTTGCCGAGGTTGCCGCAGCTGCCGGCGTGTCGCGCTCCACGGCATCGCGCGCTCTCAACGATTCGCCCCGCATTAGCGAGGAAACCAAAAAGCGCGTCCGCGCGGCGGCCAAGGAAGTCAATTTTGTCCCCAACGCTCGTGGCCGAGCGCTCGCTGTCGGGCGCACAGAAATCATCGCCGTGCTCGTGACCGAGCCCCTGAGTGAACTCTTCAGCGACCCCACCTATAGCGAGTTTTTGAGCGGCATTACCGAGGAACTGTCGGAGTCGTCCTATCTGCCCGTTATCTTGCAGGCGTCTTCTACGCATGAGCGCAACCGCGCACGCGAGCACTTTGAGCGCCGCTCGTTCGACGCCGTGATCGACGTCTCCCCCTACAAGGGCAGCGAGCTACTCGAGGTGCTGCGCGAGCTGGGCGTACCCACCGTGTTGTGCGGCCAGCTCGAGGGCCACCCCTATCGCGATGTGTTCTCGACGGTCTACTCTGACGACGAAGAGGGCGGACACTTTGCGGCACTCGCCATGAAGGAACGCGGGCGCAAAGATATCGTCGCCGTGTTGGGACCGCAAGACAACCCCGCTGTTGTCGACCGCCTGCGCGGCTACCGTGCCGTCTTGGGCGAAGACCTCCCAGACGCAAACGTTATCTATACCGGCTGGAACAACGGAGACGGCTATCAGGCCATGCACCAGATCCTCGCGCGCGAGATTGCTTTCGATGGCGTGCTCTGCGGATCGGACCGTATCGCGGCTGGCGTCATCACCGCACTCAACGAGGCAGGCCTATCCGTTCCGGCGGACGTTTCTGTCGTCGGCTTCGACGATCACGAGATTGCGACGCGCTGCGTCCCCGCGCTCACGACCGTCCGCCAGCCCCTGCGCGAAGAAGGCCGCATGGCCGCCAACATTGCGCTCGACATGATCAAGGGTGCCGAGCCCACCACCTCCGTGATGCACATGCAGCTGATCCAGAGAGACTCGCTATAAGAAACTGGGGCAGGCTTTCCGCCAGACAGTTGTTGCGGAAACTGTGCCCCGTTTTGAGCGCTCATTCTGGGGCACAGTTTCCGTTAGACAGCTCAACCGGAAACTGTGCCCCATTATTTTGCCGAATTCTGGGTCGCGCGGGACCTCGGACAAAATCTCGGACCCAATGTGGGTCCAGGAGGGAGTCCGATGTA
>UQWK01000051.1 GCA_900544725.1 uncultured Collinsella sp. | reverse complement strand
TGTCCGTCCCCAAGGGCAAGGGCAAGATCCGCGTCACCTGCCCCAAGTGCCACGCCAAGATGGAAACGCGCTCCTAGCCGCTACACCATAGGACAAAATTAAAGCCGAGGCCTCGTGTTGAGACCTCGGCTTTTTGCATGGAGCGACATCATTCGATGAAGCTGTCGCCCCGTCGCGCCAGCGCCTAAGCTACGCCGTCGCGAGCCAGCTCCTCTGCCAGGGCTTCCGCCGGCATGGCCATAATCGCGTCGAGCTCGGTGTCAACCTCGGGGATACGTTTCACCTTCAGCTTACGCGCCAGATCACCGCGACACATCACGTGCATTGGCTCACGCAGAGCGCACAGGTCATCGAGCGGGTTCTCGCGTGTCACCAAAATGTCGGCCGCCTTGCCGCACTCGATCGTACCGGTCTCGTCACCCAGGCCCAGTAGCTCAGCATTGACCTGCGTGGCCGTATGCAGCGCGAAGGCATTGCTCACGCCCACGTACTTGGCAAAATAGGCCACCTCGCGCCACATGTCGTACTGCGTCACGAACGGGCAGCTCGAGTCCGTGCCCAGGCCTACCTTGATACCGGCTTCCAGCGCCGCACGAGCGCTCTCGATAATGCCCGAGCACACGATGTCACCGTTCTTCTTTTGCGTGTCAGTCGAATGGGTCTTTTCCGGATCGAGCAACACAAACGGCAGCGCCGGACTGATCGTGCAAGTCACGCTTGGTGCGCGTCCCTCGAGCTGTGTTTCCGCGGCGCCGTGGTACAGTTCCAGGATCTCGGGGGTCATCGGAGCGCTGTGCTCGATCGTGTCGACGCCGGCCTGAAGCGCGGCCTTCACACCTTCGGTGCTCTCGACATGGGCCATGACCGGAAGGCCAACCTCGTGTGCCGCCTTGCACGCCGCCTCGGCGACATCGACCGGCATGCGCAGCACGCCCGGCTCGCCCACTTCGGTCGCGTCGAACACGCCGCCCGTCACGAACAGCTTAATGACGTCGGCACCGCGCGCATACAGATCGCGCACCTGCTGGGCTGCCTCTGCGGGAGTATTAGCCACCTGCGCAAAGAGGCCTGCACCGTGGCCACCCGGCACCGTGACACCCGTTCCCGGTGCCACCAGACGCGGACCCTGATACTTACCGGCATCGATAGCATCGCGCACGGCGATGTCGGCAAACAGCGGGTCGCCTGCACCGCGCACCGTAGTCACGCCGCTTGCCAGCTGCTGCTGAGCGCTGCCCTTGAGGATATGGCGCACGATGGCGCGCCCCACGGGATTGTCGAGCTTCTTCATCAGCGCGCCCGCATCGCCCGCCGAAACCGGCTTGCCCGAACCGCACAGATGCACATGCATATTGATGAGACCCGGCATGAGATACGCACCTGCCAGGTCGATGACCTCGGCCCCCGCTGGAGCTTGGGCCACGGCGCTCGGTCCCATCCAAGTGATGATGCCACGCTCGACGGCCACGGCCATATCGGGCTGCGGCTCCATATGTTCCGAACCATCCAAAACGGTCGCATTGATAAACAATGTGGGACGATCGGCAGTCGCCATATCGAGCTCCTCCCTCGCGATTAACTTGAACATTTGTCCATTATCACCCAGTGCGGCAGGGTTGCTGTGGACATATCGGTTAACGGAGGGACGAGAGAGATGTGAGGGCAAACGGAAACAGTGCAGCGATGCTTCGGCCGTTCCAGCAAAACGTCTAGATCTGTAACAGGTAGACCGGGTTTTAGCAGCCAGGTGTTACAGATCGAGATCTTTCGGCACCGCGTCCAACGTTTGTCTCAATCTGTAACAGGTAGGTCGCATTTTGGCCTGTAGATGTTACAGATTGAGATATTCTCCAGCCCCGTCGTCAAACGCCTAGATCTGTAACAAGTAGACAGGTTTTCGGCCTCTAGATGTTACAGATTGAGAACTTTTAGCGGTAGCCAACCTTCTGTCTCGATCTGTAACAGTTGCGAGGCCAAACGGCCCCTTGTTGTTACAGATCGAGACAAACTCGGTAGGAACAACCACATCCGCGTCAGTTGCACCCCTCAGCGCCCATACCACTGCCGTCTCCATTCCTCCGCCAGATCGACCCGCTGCGGAATGCCCGCCAGTCGCATCTTTTCAGCCAGCTTCCCCGGGTTCTTGAGTTCATCAAACGTAAACCGAAGCACCTTGTGCCCGAGCATCGTCAGATGGGACTCTCGTTGACGTTCTGCCACGAATGGGTCGACCGACTCCCGATCCCCACCATCCTGCAGGGTATACTTTCCCTTTCCATCGAGCTCGCCAATCACGCACGTTCCGTCCTCGAGCCTCCAGAAATAGTCGACTCGAAATACCTGATTCGGATCGAGCGGATCACGAAACTCCACCTGCAACTCTGGCACCGGAAAACCGTATGCAATAAAGAATGCCCGAAAACGAGACTCGCCGCCGTTTTCGGACAGCCCGTCCGCATACGACGCGATCACCTGCGCCCTGCGATACCCTCGCCTGCCCTCGCAATCGGAGCGGAGACACTCGCCCAGGTCATCGCGCGATACGCCCTTTGCTCGCAACGCAGAATCGGCAATCGCCAGGCCATACGAAAACGGCGCACGCAACAGGCAATCCTCCACCGTGCGCCAAAACGGCGTCACCCGCATGCCGTCGACCTGTTCGAGTGCACCCGCCGCCTGCGGACGCAACAGCCGGCATCCCGCACTCAGCGGCACCGAGCAACCTGTCTTAACAAGAAATCGCGGCCCAAGCAGGTCATTCGGCACCTCCAGACCCCACAAAAGCGCCGCGTCATAACCCCAAAACGCCCAATCGGGATGAAACTCCGCAAGCCCTTTGACGGTACGCAGCGCTCGCTCCGCCGGCGTCAACGCATCCCAATCATGTTGAAAACAGAACAAATACGGCTCGGGCTCCGCAATATCATCGGTTCCCACATGACGCCGCAGCCACATGAGCTCGGCATTGTCGTGCGTCACAAGCAGCACGCCTTGTTCAGCCGCCTTCGTGAGCCTGGTAAGCATCCTATTCCGCGCCAAGGTGTTACGTGTTGCATGCTTGTGCTTGAAAACGGTATTAGACACTTCCATCACCACCACATCGGACAAATGGACCATTGTCACCGTTGCCTCCGCTGACAAACGTCTTGATCTGTAACAGGAAGACAGTCTTTAAGCCTCTAGTTGTTACAGATCGAGATTTTCAGTCGTGCGTCTAACCTCTGTCTCGATCTGTAACAGGAAGACCGATTTTTGGCCGCTAGATGTTACAGATCAAGATCTTTCGGCACCGCGGCCAACCTTTGTCTCAATCTGTAACAGTTAGGTCGAGTTTTGGCCTGTAGATGTTACAGATTGAGACATTCCCCCAGTCAGGTGCCAAACGTCTCGATCTGTAACAGTTAGACGTTCTCCAGGCCCCCAAACGTTACAGACCGAGACAAATAGACAGGCGGCGGCGCTGCGACAGCCCATCCCCTACTCCCATTCCTGCTCGTAAATATTGAGCGACTTCACGTACCGCCCCTGGGCACCCATGATGTCGCGGACCAGGCGCAAAAAGAAGCTGATGCACGAGGTATCGAAGCCGTCCTCTAGGTCCTCGGGATGCACCGCGCCTGGCCCGTCGACCGCCGTGTCGCTCAGGCGCGCGATGTCATACAGGTAGAGCTGCCCCGCCGTCAGCCAGACATCGTCGACGCACGCGAGTCGCACCGCAATCGCGCCATCGTTCCAGCGCTCCTTTTGCACGATATGTGGGTCGTAAACGTCAAAGCGACGGTCGGTGCGCGTGTCCTTCAGCACGACCATGCCAGTCGCAGGGTCCTTGTCCAAAATGCCAAAGCGCGAAAAATACTGCGTGTCACGCACCTGCTTAAGTCGCCCGAGCGAAGCAGGAGAAATTGACGCTGGCGGCTCGTCCACATACAGCTCCAACAGCGTCTTACCGTGGTAATAGGGGCGCTCAAACAGCAGCCAATCGGTAAACGCCATGTTGTAGGCCATGATTTCGTTTTGAGAAGGTTCCTCGCAATAGCTGAGCCACGGATCGACGATAATCTCGAACTGCTCGCGCGCCGGCTCCAGGAATTGAAACTTCCGCAGCATCCAAAAGTGAGCCATGTCGGCAATATCGTTGCCGACGGCTTCGGCCAGCTCTGCTCGGTCAAAAACTTGGTCAGTCATGGCATCCTCCTCAAACTGATGGACCTCAATTTGAGCTTACGAGGAGGGCGAGCAGCCGAGGCAAGCACGGACAAAATAGGCCTTCGGCTGCAAACCAGATGCTAACCAAACACTTGACGGGACACTTGACCGAATGAGCGCACCGCAAAGAAACCGCAGGTAGACATAGACAGCCATTTCACCCATTTGAGGCAAACGCCCGCAACCACCACAGAAACAACAGGTGACCACAGCCCAAGAAGTCAACAAATGAACACCCGTACGTCGACAAACGAGCAAATCGCTCGCAAAGAGTGTCCCCAACGACTAGACAAAAAATGACTAGTCATTGGGGACGTTCTTAAATGACTACCTTACAGCTCCAGCGCCTCGGCGACTTCGGCTGCGCAGGCCAGGGCATCGGCCATGGCGTTCACAACGAGCGAGCTGCCGTTACGGGCGTCGCCGGCCACATACACCGGCGCGGCATCCGCGGAGGCACCCTCCGTGCGAGCCGCGAGGTGCGAGCCCTCGGCAGCCATCACCGGCAGCGGGCGGCCAGCGGTGGCAACAGGCACGCTCACCGCATCGAACACGCCATGCTCGGGACCCGTAAAGCCGCAGGCGATGAGCACCAGCTGCGCCGGCACCTCGTGCTCCGAGCCCGCGATGCGCTCGGGCTTTCCCGCCGACCAGTCCAAATCGACCACGCGCAGACCCGAAGCCGCACCCTTCTTGTCCAGCAGCACCTCGAGCGTATCCACGCCCCAGGCACGCATCTCGCCACCCATCGCAGCGATAGCCTCCTGCTGGCCGTAGTCGGTCTTCTTAACGTTGGGCCACTGCGGCCAGGGGTTGCTCGCCGCGCGCTTATCGGGCGCAGCCGGCAAGAACTCAAACTGGCGCACGCTGCGCGCGCCCTGGCGCACGGCAGTACCCACGCAATCGTTACCGGTATCGCCACCGCCAATGACCACAACGTCCAGGCCGCACGCGTTCACCGCGGGCTCGCCGCCATCGAGCACCGAGACGGTCGAAGCAGTCAGGTAGTCCACCGCGTACACCACGCCCGGGGCATCCACGTTCGCAGCCGAAAGACCGCGGGGCGCACGAGCGCCGGCAGCCACCACAACGGCGTCAAAGCCATTGAGCTTGGCGGCACCCTTGGGATCGTTCACATCGGCGCCCAGCTCAAACACAATGCCCAGCTCGCGCATGAGCGCCACGCGACGCTCGACCACGGACTTCTCGAGCTTCATGTTGGGAATGCCGTACATGAGCAGACCGCCCGGGCGGTCATCGCGCTCGAACACCGTCACACGGGCGCCACGACGCGCAAGCTCCCATGCTGCCACCAGACCGGCAGGACCGGAGCCCACCACGGCAACCGTGGGCGCGCCCTCCCCTGCCGGCTCAAAGCGACGCGGACCGCCATTTGCCCACTCATGGTCGCTGATCGCACGCTCGTTGTCATGGATCGTCGTGGGTTGGCCATCGACCGAACCCAGGTTGCACGCGGCCTCGCACAGCGCCGGGCACACGCGACTCGTGAACTCGGGCATGGGCGAGGTGAGCGACAGACGCTCGGCAGCCTCGTCCCAGCGGCCGCGGTACACCAGCTCATTCCACTCGGGAATCAGGTTGTGCAGCGGGCAGCCGCTCGGGCGTGCCTTGCCAAAGCTCGCGCCCATCTGGCAAAACGCCACGCCGCACATCATGCAGCGGCTCGCCTGGGCACGGCGTGCATCGTCGTCGAGTTCAACGTACAGCGGATCGAAATCACGGCTGCGCTCCTCCACGGGGCGAAGCTCGTGGGTCACGCGATCGATATCAAGAAAAGCACCGGGCTTACCCATGGCACTTACGCCTCCTTCTTGGTCGAAGCAACAGAGCTGGCCGCTGCGGACGCAGCGCCCGCAGCATCGCCCGTGACATCAAAGCGAGCGACATCCGCGGTGCTCGCGCGACCGGTCACAATGTCAAACGCCAGCTCCTCGGCCTGCGCATGCGTCTTGCCGGCAGCCTCGCCCGCGGCGACAATCGCCAGCACGCGCTCGTACTCGGTCGGAATGACCTTCACAAAGTGCTTGCTCATCGTCTCAAAGCTGTAGAGCAGCTTAATGCCGCGCGGGCTCTGCGTCGCGTCCACGTGCTCCTGGATGAGCGCACGAATCTGCGCCAGCTCGCCGGCCGTCGGGGCCTTGAGCTCAACGCTCTCGTGGTTCACGCGGGCATCGAGCGTGCCGTACTGGTCAAAGACATAGGCCACGCCGCCCGTCATGCCGGCGGCGAAGTTCTGCCCGACCTCGCCCAGGATGAGCGCCAGACCGCCCGTCATGTACTCGCAGCCATGGTTGCCGCAGCCCTCGACCACCACGGTGGCACCGGAGTTACGCACGGCAAAACGCTGGCCGGCAAGACCGTTAATGAAGCCGCGGCCGCTCGTGGCACCAAAGAACGCAACATTGCCCACGATGATGTTCTCGTCGAACTTGTAGGTCGCATGCGGGTTGGGGCGCACCGACACCTCGCCACCCGAAAGGCCCTTGCCAAAGTAGTCGTTGGCGTCGCCGCACACGTTGAGCGTAATACCGCGCGGCAGGAAGGCGCCAAAGCTCTGACCGGCCGAACCGTCGCAATCGATGGTGATGGAGCCGGCGGGCAGGCCCTCGGGATGCGCCTTGGTCACCGCGTTGCCCAGGATGGTGCCCACGCAGCGGTTGACGTTGGCGATATCGGCGCGGAAGCGAATCGGACGCAGGTGCGCACGGGCATCGGCCGTATAGGGCACAAACAACGTGGAGTCGAGCGTCTTGTCGAGCTCGCTGTCCGCGGCCATCTGCGGCAGGAAGTGGCGACCGTCGGCGCCCGGAATATGGGCACCGAACTCGCAGGTCGCGCTCGCCAGCACGGGCGACAGATCGAGCAGGTTGGCCTTGCGGTTGCCCGGGACCTCGATCTGGCGCAAGCACTCGGGATGGCCGACCATCTCATCGACGGTGCGGAAGCCCAGGCTCGCCATGACCTCGCGCAGCTGCTCGGCAACAAAGAGCATAAAGTGCTCAACGTGCTCGGGCTTGCCGCGGAAACCGCGACGCAGACGGCAGTTTTGCGTAGCGATGCCGGCCGGGCAGGTGTCCTGCTGGCAGTCGCGCTGCATGAGGCAGCCCATGGAGATGAGCGGCATGGTCGCAAAGCCAAACTCCTCGGCGCCCAGCAAGCAGGCGACGGCAACATCGGTGCCGTCCATGAGCTTGCCGTCGGCCTCGAGCACCACGCGTGAGCGCAGGCCGTTTTGCAGCAGCGTCTGTTGAGCCTCGGCAAGGCCAAGCTCCAGCGGCAGTCCCGCATGCCAGATAGAGTCGCGCGCAGCGGCGCCCGAGCCGCCATTGTGGCCGCTGATCAAGATCTTGTCGGCAGCACCCTTGGCCACACCGGTGGCGATGGTGCCGACGCCGGCCTCACTGACCAGCTTGACCGACACGCGCGCGCCGGGGTTGGCGTTCTTAAGATCGAAGATCAGCTCTGCCAGGTCCTCGATAGAGTAAATATCGTGGTGAGGCGGAGGCGAGATCAGGCCGATGCCGGGCGTGGACTGACGGACCTCGGCGATCCAGGGGTAGACCTTCTTGCCGGGCAGGTGGCCACCCTCGCCGGGCTTGGCGCCCTGGGCCATCTTGATCTGAATCTCGAAGGCGCTGCACAGGTAGCGGCTCGTCACGCCAAAGCGCGCGCTTGCTACCTGCTTGATGGCGGAGTTCTTGGAGTCACCGTTGGCCAGCGGAGTCTCGCGACGCGGATCCTCACCGCCCTCGCCGGAGTTGGAACGGCCGTGCAGGCGATTCATGGCGATGGCCATGCACTCGTGTGCCTCTTTGCTGATGGAGCCATACGACATGGCGCCGGTGTTAAAGCGGCGGACGATGTTGAGCGCGGGCTCGACCTCGTCGAGCGCCACCGGAGTGCGGCTGCTGGCATCAAAGTCGAGCAAGTCGCGCAGGCGCACGGCACGGCCGGTGCGGTGCAGGCGGGCGCTGTACTCCTTAAAGGTGTCGTAGCTGTCCTCACGGCAGGCGGCCTGCAGCAAGTAGACAGTCTGCGGATCGATGAGGTGATCCTCGCCGCCGAGCGGGCGCCACTTGGTCAGACCCAGCGTGGGCAGCTGATCGGGAGCCGGGCTCTTGAGGATGGCGAGCGCGGCGTCATAGCGCTCGTTTTGCTCGCGCTCAACGTCCTCGACACCCATACCGCCCACACGGCTCACCGTGCCGGCGAAGTACGCGTTGACGAACTCCGGCGTAAAGCCAACGGCCTCGAAGATCTGCGCGGAGTGGTAGCTCTGCACCGTGGAGATGCCCATCTTGGACATGATGGAGACGATGCCCGCCGTCGCGGCCTTGTTGTAATTGGCGATGCCCTGCTCGGCCGTCACGTCCAGGTCGCCGCGCGCCGCCAGATCGCGGATGCACGCGTGCGCGTTGTACGGATAGATGCCGCTCGCGGAGTAGCCCACCAGTGCCGCAAAGTCGTGCGGGGACACGGCGTCGCCACACTCCACCACGATGTCGGCAAAGGTACGCACGCCGGCGCGGATCAGGTGGTTGTGCACGCAGCCCACGGCGAGCAGCGACGGCACGGGCACCTCGCCCGCAGCAGCACGATCGCTCAACACCACGATGTTCACGCCGTCGCGGACCGCAGCCTCAACGTCCTCTGCAAGTTGCTTGAGCGCAGCCTGCAGCGCGCCCTCGCCGGCATCGCGGCGGTACACGGCACGGAAACGGCAGATCTTAAAGCCCACGCGGTCAATCGCGCAAATGCGGTCGAACTCCTCCTCGTTGAGCAACGGGCGCTCCAGGCGAACCAGCTGGCAGGCCGTACGGGAGTCCTCGAGCAGGTTGCCGTGGTTGCCCAGGTAGAGCGTGGTCGAGGTGACCATATGCTCGCGAAGGGCATCGATGGGCGGGTTCGTGACCTGGGCGAACAGCTGATAGAAATAGTCGTAGAAGGAGCGCGTCTTCTTGGACAGACAGGCCAGCGGCGCATCGATGCCCATCGAGGCGAGCGGCGCCTTGCCCTGCTGGGCCATGGGACGCACGACCTCGTCGACGTCATCCCAGTGATACCCGAGCTTAGCCATGCGCACGGCGGCGGGCACCTCGGCGTCCTCGGTGGGCGTTGCCGCGGCAGGCCTATCGAGCGCGTCGACGGTCAGCGTCTCCTCGGCAATCCAATCACGGTAGGGCTTTTCTTTGGCGTAACGGGCGCGCAGCTCGTCGTTGTAGATGACGCGCCCGCGGGCAAAGTCGACCTCGAGCATCTGGCCCGGCCCCAGACAGCCGCTCGTCAGGATGTTCTCGGGGCTCACCTCGATGGTGCCCACCTCGCTTGCCAGCATAAAGCGACCGTCGCGCGTCACATAGTAGCGGGCGGGACGCAGGCCGTTACGGTCGAGGGCGGCACCCAGCGTGCGACCGTCGGTAAAGGCGATGGCCGCCGGGCCATCCCACGGCTCCATGAGCATGGACTGGTAAGCGTCGTAGGCGCGGCGCTCCTCACTCAGGCTGTCGTTGTGGTCCCACGGCTCGGGCAGCAACATGGACGCGGCATGCGTGAGCGGACGGCCGTTCATGACCAAAAACTCAAGCACGTTGTCCAGAATCGCGGAATCGGAGCCCTCGCGGTTGATGATAGGCATCACGCGCTCAAGATCGTGCTGCAGCACGGGGCTGTACAGGTTGGGCTCGCGGGCGCGGATCCAGTTGACGTTGCCCTTGAGGGTGTTGATCTCGCCGTTATGGATGATAAAGCGGTTGGGGTGCGCGCGCTCCCAGCTGGGCGTGGTGTTGGTGGAGTAGCGCGAGTGGACGAGCGCCACGGCCGTCTTGACGGCAGCGTCGTTGAGATCGATGAAGAAGCGGCGCATCTGCGTAGCGACCAGCATGCCCTTGTACACGATAGTGCGCGAGCTCATGGAGCACACATAGAAGATCTTGTCGCGCAGGGCAAACTCGGCGTCGGCCTTTTTCTCGATAGTGCGGCGGCACACGTACAGGCGGCGCTCAAAGGCATCGCCGGCGGGCGTGTCGTCGGGGCGGCCCAGGAAGGCCTGCAGGATAGTAGGCATGCAGGCGCGGGCCGTCTCGCCCAGGTCGTGCGGGTCGACGGGCACCTCGCGCCAAAAGAGCAGCGGCACGCCGGCCTCGGCGCAGCCCTCCTCAAACACGCGGCGGGCATCCTCTACGCCCTTGTCGTCCTGCGGGAAGAACAGCATGGCCACGCCATAGTCGCCCTCTGCCGGCAGAATCTGGCCGCACTTTTGAGCCTCTTTACGGAAAAAGTGATGCGGAACCTGGAACAGGATGCCTGCGCCGTCGCCGGTGTTCTTCTCGAGTCCCGTGCCGCCGCGGTGCTCCAAGTTGACCAGAATGGACAGTGCATCGTCCAGAATCTGATGATGGCGCTCACCGTTGATATCGGCAAGCGCGCCGATGCCACATGCATCGTGGTCGAATTCGGGGCGATAAAGGCCCTGCTGCTGAACGGAATCTGCCTGCATCGCGATCCTCCCCTAGATATTTAGACAGTCAGTTGAATAGGCATACTAGGAGCATCGCCGGCCCGTTGTGTTTCCCACCCGTTTCGAAACAATCGCGTAACGCACGCCCTACGAGTGGGTGCCGCCGACCTCAAGGGCGACAACAAGGACCCCAGGTTCGGCCTGCAAGCTCACCACTTCAAACATCTCAATCTGTAACAGGAAGACCCAATTTTGACGACCAACTGTTACAGATTGAGATGTTTTTGAGAGACGGTTCCTAATGTCTCGATCTGTAACACGAAGGGCCGGTTTTGGCGGCCAGCTGTTACAGATCGAGATTTTCCATAGGACCATTTCTTCCTGTCTTGATCTGTAACACCTAGACCCGATTTCCATCCCTAGTTGTTACAGATCAAGACATTTCGGCAGCCCCCTTTCACCATCCTATTCAAATACAACAATCTTGTTAGTCTTGGTTAACTTTTAAGCCTAAAACGGGTATTCTTTACGGCGTCAAACAAACGGCACGCAGGAGCGCACCATGCTCAACCATCTCAAACATCATTTTGGCTCCCAACGCACCGGTGGTCACGGAGGTCTAGACATCGCGCGGCATATCGGCCCCGGTCTGCTCGTGACCGTCGGCTTTATCGACCCGGGCAACTGGGCCTCCAATATGGCCGCGGGCTCGCAGTTTGGCTACGCGCTGCTGTGGATCGTCACGCTGTCCACGATTATGCTCATTGTGCTGCAGCACAACGCGGCACACCTGGGTATCGCCACGGGCACCTGTCTTGCCGAGGCCACGACACGTTACCTCCCCCGCTTCGTTGGGCGCGCGGTGCTCGGCAGTGCCTATCTCGCGACCATCGCCACCGCCATGGCCGAAGTCCTGGGCGGTGCGATCGCGCTCCAGATGCTCTTTGGGCTGCCCGTGCGCGCGGGCTGTGTCATCGTGGCGGCAGTATCGGTGGCGATGCTCATGACGAGCTCCTACAAGCGCGCCGAGCGATGGATTATCGCCTTCGTAGGCGTGGTAGGACTCTCGTTTTTGGCCGAGCTTGCGCTGGTCAAGGTCGACTGGCCGCAGGCCGCCGCAAGCTGGATCACGCCCGGTATGCCCACCGGCTCGGCCGCGATTATCGTAAGTGTCCTGGGAGCGGTCGTTATGCCCCACAACCTCTTCCTGCACTCCGAGGTCATCCAATCCATGCACTTCGAAGGCCAAGGCGAGCAAGTTATCGAAGAACGCCTGCGCTACGAACTCTTCGACACACTCTTTTCGATGGGCGTGGGCTGGGCAATCAACTCGGCCATGGTCATCCTGGCCGCAACGACCTTCTTTGCGCACGGCATTGTCGTAGACGACCTCGCCGTCGCAGCGGCCACGCTCTCCCCCATCTTGGGCCCGGCGAGCTCGACCATCTTTGCGGTAGCGCTGCTGTTCGCGGGACTATCGAGTAGTGTGACGGCGGGCATGGCGGCGGGAACCATCACCGCGGGCATGTTCGACGAGGAATACGACATCCACGACCGACATTCCTCGATTGGGGTGGCGGCTTGTTTCGTCGGCGCTGTGACGGCGTGCTTGGTCGTCCCGAATCCTTTTGAAGGTCTCATTTGGAGTCAGGCGCTGCTGTCGCTTCAGCTGCCGATTACGGTCTTTGTGCTCATACGGCTCACCAGCTCACGCCGCGTCATGGGCAAATACGCCAACTCGCGCCCGCTCAACGCGCTGCTCGTAGGGATCGGTGCCATCGTGACGATTCTCGATGTCGTGTTGTTAACAGGGATGTAATGGGACGGGGCACCCACCCAGGCAAACGTCTCGATCTGTAACATCTAGACCCGCTTTTGATGTCTAGATGTTACAGATCGAGATCTTTCCGAGGGACAGCTCCGTTTGTCTCAATCTGTAACACGTAGACCCCGTTTTTACCGTCAGATGTTACAGATTGAGATTTTGAGAATGATGGTTTTGGTTTGTCTCGATCTGTAACAAGTGGACCCGATTTCCGCTTCTAGATGTTACAGATAGACCCGTTTTGAGCCGCCAGATGTTACAGATTGAGACAAACGGTCGGCCGGACTCACGACAGACAGGATCGGCTAACAGCAGCCGTGATCCCTTGGGGACGGAAGAAAAGGGCCCCGGCCGGGATGACCGACCGGGGCCCTTGGACAGAGCTATGTTCGGCTTTCGCCGTGTGCCTGCGAGCTACTCCTCGACAAGCTCAAACTGATCGGGGCCGACGCCGCACACCGGGCACACGTAGTCCTCGGGCAGCTCGGGCGTGTCGACCTCAACCTCGTAACCGCAAACGACGCACACAAACTTATACGTCTTCTTCTCCTCAGCCATGATGTTCTCCTCTCGAACGCGACTGGTGATGTACTTCATTTATTAGTATAGATTCTCAATAATATAATGCAAGTATTTTTAACACATTTCTAGCCTTGATACGAGGATGCCTTCGGAGGCGTCTTGCCCTTCAGGACCTTGTGGTAGTAATCGTAGGTGAGCGGCGTCTCGTCGCTCAGGCGCTCGGCATCCTCGACCTCGCCGATAAACAGTAGATGCGTGCCCACATCCACAGTGTCGATCAAGCGGCAGCTAAACAGGGCCGCCGCATGCTCGGGCACATAGGGCATGCCAACGGCAGTCTCACGAGTCTCGTACTTGGCAAACTTGTCATAGTCGCTGCTGGTGCGGAACCCAAAGTTACCGATGTAGAGCATGTCGGCAGTCTGATCGATCACGGTCAGCGCGAACGCTTTGGCCGATGCGATGACGCCCGAGGTGACGTTGTCCTTGTTCACGGCAACCGAAATGCGCGGCGGCATGGACGTCACCTGCACCGCCGTATTGATGACGCAGCCGGCGCGCAGCCCGTCTGCCGCAGCGCTCACCACGTACAGACCACTCGGCATGGTAAAGAACGCAGTTTTGTCCATAACGATCACTCCCCTAACCCGGGTTGGTACCTTATGGATGTATGTACCCACAAAAAAGGCGGCGCCCATAACGGACGCCGCCCCATACACATATGTGCCAAGATTGCAGGTCAGCCAAGTCCCTCCACCAAGTTGCGGTGAAATAGTTCCTGCTTGTCGGGTATTTGGCCTCAAACAGGAACTATTCCACCGCAACTTATACAGAGTGCCTAGCGATTACGCTCCTTAAGCGCGCGGTCAATCTCGCGCTGAACGTCGCGCTTGGCCATATCCTCGCGCTTGTCGTAAAGCTTCTTGCCGCGGCCTAGGCCCAGCAGCAGCTTTACGCGGCCGTCGGTATTAAAATACAGCTCCAGCGGCACCAGGGCATAGCCGCGATTACGTAGCTTACCGTCGAGAAAGTCAATCTCCTTGCGGTGCAGCAGCAGACGACGACGGCGATCAGGGTCGCGGTTCCACACGCCACCATGGCTATAAGGATGAATATGCAGCCCCACGAGCCAGCACTCGCCGCCACGAATCAGTGCAAAGGTGTCGGTGATCTGGCACGCGCGCTCGCGAATCGACTTGACCTCGGTACCGCTCAGCTCAATGCCGCACTCAAAGGTCTCATCGATAAAGTACTCGTGGTGTGCCGAGCGATTCTTGGAGATGAGCTTGCGCTCGCGCTTACTGGGCATCGCTGGCCTCCTCGGTCCCATCGACGTTTGAGCCCGCGGCGTCGCGCTTTGCCTTGCGCTCAGCATTGAGCTCGGCGTCGCTCTCGCGCACCAGTTTGATAATCGCCGCGCAGGCCTCCTCGCCCACAAGGTCGCGAGCACGCACTGTCAGGCGCGTCGCCTCCTGCTTGTCGCCGTCGCTTGCAGCATCAGTCGCGCACATAATCAGGCAGATGGCAATCTCGGCCGAAGGCGAGGTCGGCACGCCTTGCAGGGCCAGTTCACCCATCACGTGCTCGTCGCTCTCCTCGGCGGCATCCGGATAGGTGGTATGAATCTTGTTGAGCAGGCGCGTCGTGTGCGCATCGTTGGGCGCTAAGCGCAGTGCCAGACGCGCGCAACCCACGGCGGCCGAGACATTCTCGGTCTCGGGCTCAAGGAAATACTGGCCCAAGTTGGCATAGGCGCGGGCGGCGCACTTGCCATCGCTTGCACGCTCCAGCACCGAGAACGAGAGCGATGCCCATTCCTGCTTGCCCTCGAGTGCACGGAACAGCTCGGCCAAGTCCAAGCGATAGTTGCAGTTCATGGGGTCCCAGCGCACAGCCTGCATCAGGGCATTACGAGCGCTCACATAATCCTGCTGGCGAATGTAGGCAAACGCCATGTCAGAGTACAGGCGGTCAAACGGCACCTCGACCTGCACGAGCTCGCGCGGATCCTTCTCCACGCGACGATAGGCCAAGCGCTCAAACTTGCTATCGAAGCTAAAGTATTGGCGCTTCTCCTCCGTCTTGCACTCGGCGTCGATATACTCCTCGGCGAGCTCCACCAGGCGCTCCAACAGCGGCGTCGCCGTAGCCAGGTCGCCCTGCGCCAGATAGTTCTCGGCATACGTGATGTCTTGCAAGCTGATGGGCAGATCCATGGCTACTCCTCGATCTGAGCGAAACACGGCAGGCGCCGCATATACGGTCGATACACAAAACCCGGGTCTCTTACGAGGCCCGGGCATTCATTTGTGGGTAGCCCGTACCAGATTCGAACTGGTGATCTCCGCCTTGAGAGGGCGGCGTCCTAAACCGCTAGACGAACGGGCCATAAGCCTCAGCAGAAAAGAAGTGGTAGCCCGTACCAGATTCGAACTGGTGATCTCCGCCTTGAGAGGGCGGCGTCC
>UQWK01000050.1 GCA_900544725.1 uncultured Collinsella sp. | reverse complement strand
TCCTGCAGCTGCGCATTGATGCCGCTGATCTTTTTGCGGTTGTCGCTAAAGACCTCGCGCATGCGCATGTTCTGCCAAAACATGATGACCGCGAACGCCGCCGTCACCACAGCCATGGCAAGCGCCAGCCCCGGGGCAATAGTAAAGAGGATCACAAACGAGCCGATAATCTCGATGCCGCAGATGATGATCCACTCGGGCACGTGATGTGCCGCCTCGCAGATGTCGAACAGGTCGTTGACCACGCGGCTCATCATGTCGCCCGAGCTGTTGCGATCGAAGTACGCAAAGCTAAAGCGCTCGTACTGATCGAACAGGTCCTCGCGCATCTTGGACTCCATGCGCGCGCCCATCACATGGCCCCAATAGCTCACAAAGTAGCGGCAGGCGCAGCGGATGGCATACATCAGCACCATGCCCACCGCGATCATACCGAGCGCTTGCATAATGGCAGCCTGACCTTGGGTAAAGAGCCCGCCGGTCAGATTGCGCAGAATGATAGGAAACGCCAGGTCAATGGCGGCAAGCACCAGAGCGCAAACAGTATCGGCAACAAAAAGCCCCATCTGGGGCTTGTAATAAGACAAAAACCTCTTCAGCATAATCACCTTACGCGGTTTTACCAAACCGCGTTTCATCTCGACGCTGCAAGTGCCCCATTTGGACAACCTGGCCTTCAATCGTCGGTCGCGTATATCCATACGCTTCCCTCCTCTTTTAGGCCACCTTGTCTCAAATGGAGCACTTTCGCTGACTTACACAAACCTGCGAGGTTACCCCCGCTCGTTAAAGTTCTGATCCGCCCAACCTGTGCGCGATGCTATCGCAGGCGAGCGCGCCCACGACGGTCTTGGCATCCTCGATCTTGCCGTCGAGCACGGCGTCGATCAGCTCGTGCAGCGGCACTAGATCCACGTTGACGAACTCGTCGTCATCGGGGTTGGGTGCGTCGAACTCAAGCTTGGTAGCCAGGTAGATGTGAATGATCTCGTCACAGAAGCCACAGGTCGTGACAATCGACGTCAAAAAGCGGATGCGGCCGGCCCTAAAGCCCGTCTCCTCGTGCAGCTCGCGCTTGGCGCAATCGAGCGGGTCCTCGCCCGGATCGAGCTTGCCGGCGGGAATCTCGACCGTCACGCGGTCGATCGCCGTGCGGTACTGACGCACCAGCACGATCTTGCCGCTCTCGGTAAGCGCCACAACGGCCGCCGCGCCCGGATGGCGAATCACATCGCGGGCGCTGCGATGGCCGTTGGGCAGCTCAACCTCAAGACGGTGGACGTCGAGGATCTTGCCCTTCCAGGCGCACTCCTCCGAAAGAATCTTCTCGTGCAGCTCGGCATCGTGCAGATCGTCGTCGCCCAGCACCAGCATCGGCTCATCGACGACCTCGCCACCGGGCTCGCCCTCGGCGTGCCCATACGTGCGACCGTCCTGCTCGACAATCTGCGCGTCCACGAGCTCTTCGTTCTTCTCGTCCATCCGTCTCATCCCTCTCGGACTTTAGGCATCCCAGGCGTCGCGGCCGCGCAGCGCGCGCAGACCGATGTCATGACGCAGGGTCTTGCCCTCAAAATCAATCTTCTCGCAGGCCTCGTAGGCAAGGTTGCGAGCGTTCTCGAACGTGTCGCCCAGGGCGGTCACGGCGAGCACGCGGCCGCCGTTGGTCACAAGCTGACCGTCCACCACGGCGGTGCCGGCATGGTACACGGTCACGTTCTCCATGGCCTCGGCGTCGGCGATACCGGTGATGACCTTGCCCTTCTCGTAGCTGCCGGGGTAGCCAGCGCTCGTCAGGACAACGGCCACGGCCCACTCGTCACGCCAATCGAGCTCAATCTGATCGAGCTCGCAGTTGGCGCAGGCCAGCATGACCTCGACCAAGTCGTTCTTAAGGCGCGGCAGCACGACCTGCGTCTCGGGGTCGCCAAAGCGGGCGTTGAACTCCAGTACCTTGGGGCCGGCGGGCGTGAGCATAAAGCCACCGTACAGGCAGCCGCGGTAGTCGATGCCCTCGGCAGCGAGCTCAGCCACGGTCTGCTCCATGACCTCCACCATGGTGGCGTGCTCCTCGTCGGTCACGATGGGCACCGGGCTGTAAACGCCCATGCCGCCCGTGTTGGGGCCCAGATCGCCCTCGAGCGCGCGCTTGTGGTCCTGCGAAGTGGCCATGGGACGCACGGTCTTGCCGTCGGTAAAGGCCAGCAGCGAGCACTCGGGGCCAACGAGCATCTCCTCAATGACCACAGTGTTGCCGGCGTCACCGAAGGTGCCGCCAAAGCACTCGCGCACGGCCTCCTCGGCCTGCTCAAGCTCGGTTGCCACGATAACGCCCTTGCCAGCAGCCAGGCCGTCGGCCTTCACGACCAGCGGGGCACCCTGCTCGCGCACATAGGCGAGAGCCGAAGCCTCATCGGTAAACGAGCCGTAGGCAGCCGTCGGGATGCCCGCACGCTCCATGAGCTGCTTGGAGAACAGCTTGGAGCCCTCCATCTGAGCGCCCTCGGCGCCCGGGCCAAAGCACGGGATACCTGCCGCACGCACGGCATCGGCAACGCCCGCCACGAGCGGAGCCTCGGGGCCAATCACCACGAGTCCGCATCCGTGGCTCTGCGCAAACGCCGCCACGGCCGCAGGATCGCAATCGTCGAGAACAACGTTCTCGCCACAGCTCGCGGTGCCGCCGTTACCCGGCGCGATGTAGAGCTTGCCGGCGCGCGGTGATGCTGCGAGCTTTGCTGCCAAAGCATGCTCGCGGCCGCCGCTGCCCAACAACAGGATGTCGATGGTTTGAGTGTCCGCCTTCAAGGGTGCCTCCTCTATGGATGAACGGCCCGCCAACCTTGCGGGCCCATTACAAAGCAAATATACCCCTCGGCCGCCCGCCTGGGCTGCAAAGGGGTATATCGCAATAACCGTAAAGACCGATTACTTCCAGAATCGGTTGATGATCTGCTCGCGACCGGCGCCGACGCCAATAAACGTCACGCGGGTGTGTGCCAGATCCTCGATAAATGCCACGTAGTCCTGAGCCTCCTGCGGCAGCTCGTCAAAGCTGCGGCAACCGGTGATGTCGCACTTCCAGCCAGGGAGCTCCTCGTAGATGGGCTTGGCGTTCTCAAAGCGAACCTGATGCTCGGGCACGCTCGTATAGCGCTCGCCGTCGACGTCGTAGGCAACGCACACCTTGATGGTGTCGAAGGCCGAAAGCACGTCGAGCTTGGTCAGGGCGATATCGGTGAGACCGTTGACGCGCGAGGCATAGTTGGCGATGGGGCCATCGAACCAGCCGCAGCGACGGCGACGACCGGTGGTCACGCCGTACTCATAGCCCTCCTCGGTCAGCGTGTGGCCGGCCTCGGACTCATAGGAAAGCTCGGTGGGCATGGGGCCCGAACCGACGCGGGTGATATAGGCCTTCGGTGGGCATGGGGCCCGAACCAACGCGGGTGATATAGGCCTTCATAACGCCCAGCACGCGGTCAACGTTCTTCATACCGACGCCGGAGCCGGTGATGGCGCCGCCGGCGGTGCAGTTGGAAGACGTCACGAACGGATAGGTGCCGTGGTCGATATCGAGCAGCGTCGCCTGAGCGCCCTCAAAGAGCAGGGTCTTGCCCTCGTCGATCATGTTGTTGAGCAGCAGGCTCGTCTCGGTGATGTAGGGGCGCAGACGCTCGGCCATGGGCAGGTACTCGTCGCAAATCTGGTCCACGGTATAGGTGGGCAGGCCGTAGAGTAGCTCGAGCTCGGGGTTCACGCGGGCAAGGGCGGTCTCCAGCTTGTCGCGGAACAGCTCCTCGTCCAGCATGTCCTGCATGCGCAGGCCAATACGGGCCATCTTGTCCTGATAGCACGGGCCGATGCCACGCTTGGTGGTGCCGATGCTCTTCTTGCCAAGCTTCTGCTCAAAAGCGCCATCCAGATCGATGTGATACGGCATGATGACGTGCGCGTTACCACTGATCTTGAGATTCTTGGTGGTAATGCCGTCGGCCTCGAACATGTCGATCTCCTCAAGGACAACCTTGGGGTTGACGACGCAGCCGTTACCGATCACCGACACATGATCGGAATACATGATGCCGGAGGGCACCTGGTGCAGGCCGTACTTCTTGCCGTTGACGACGATGGTGTGGCCGGCGTTGTTGCCGCCCGAATAGCGCACGACGGCATCAAAGTCGCCGGCGACCAGGTCGCAGATCTTACCCTTGCCCTCATCGCCCCACTGGGCACCGACCAAAACGGTTGACGGCATGTTTACTCCTTACATTCATGGACTGTCTACGCGCCACAAGCGCGCAGAAGCACAAAACATTCCCAGTATACCCGTGCAACGGGCGCCTGTCCTACTCCTCCGTATGCGCCCCATCAAGCTCATAGAACTTGGTGGATGCCGGCAGGAACATCAGGTCGACGTCGCCGATCGGGCCCGAACGGTTCTTGGCCACGACGATACGCGTAACGCCCTCGTCGGGTCGATCGTCGCGCGAGGCCTCGGCCTCGTCGGCGGAGCGGTCCAGAAACATAACGATATCGGCGTCCTGCTCGATGGAGCCCGATTCACGCAGGTCGGAAAGCTGTGGGCGTTTGCCGGTACGAGACTCGACCTGACGCGACAGCTGCGACAGCGCGATTAGCGGGATCTTGAGCTCCTTGGCCATGATCTTCATGCCACGCGACATCTCCGAGACCTCGACGGTACGGCTCTCGGAACGGCGTCCCGGTGGCGGGCTCACCAGCTGCAGGTAGTCCAAGATGATGATGGCCTTCTCCTTGTTATGGAGCATGCGGCGGCTCTTGGCGCGAATCTCGGTCACCGTGGTGCCGGGCGTGTCGTCGATCAGAATATCGAGCTTAGACAAGGTCTGCGTGGCCTCGTTGATGTTGGCCCACTGCTCGGGGCTAATGCGGCCCATACGGAAGTCGCTGATCGAAATCATGGCGTAGGCGCAAATCAGACGCTGGGCAATTTCCTTGCCCGACATCTCCAGCGAGAAGAAGCCGACGGTGTAGCCCGCTGCGGCGGCGTTGAGTGCCAAGTTGAGGGCGAACGACGTCTTACCCACGGCGGGGCGGGCGCCGATGATGATGAGCTGACCCTCGCGAAAGCCCATGAGCATGCGGTCGAGCGACGGGAAGCCCGTGGGTACGCCTGCGGCCTGGCCACCCGCCTGGCACACTTCCTCGGCCTCGTTATACGCCTCGACCATAAACTCGGTCAGCGTCTTATAGCTCGACTTGACCTCGCGCGCCGTGACCTTGAGCAGCTTGCTCTCGGCCAGCTCCACGACTTCCTTGGTGTCGGTGGGGGCGTTATAGGCCAGCGCGTTGATCTCGTTGGTGGCGCCGATCAGCTCGCGCAGCATCGAATCGCGGCGAACGATGGCGGCATGGTGCTGCCAGTTCACGAGCGACAGGGTCTGGCCCATCAGCTCCAAAATGTACGCCTCGCCGCCCACGGCATCGAGCTTGTTGATGCTGCGCAGGTAATCGATCAGCGAGATGGAGTCGATGGGAATGCGGCTGTTGTACATATCGACCATCGCGGTATAGATGGTCTTATGGATGGGCCGGTAGAAGTCATCGGGTTGCAGCTCGACCTGGGCCTCTTCGACCACCTCGGGCGACAGCAGCATAGCGGCCAGGACATTGGCCTCTGCATCTTGGTTTTGGGGAAGACCCAACTTGGAGCCGCGGTCCTCAACCGTCAGCCCGGTCTCCCTATCGTCATATGCCATGAGCATCCTCATTCATATCGCTTGCGAGCATCCATAGTATCAGCCGCGGCTTTAAAACAAGCCGCGCGCCGACAATCATCACCGAACGAAACGGATGAACGGTCCCACAAATAGACCTCACCGCAACGTCCCCTATGGCACTCGCAGAGCGCTAAAAAGCAAAAGGGCGCCCTGGTCTCCCAGAGCGCCCTTCTTAGAACAAGATTGTTGCGTTGCAGCAAATGCTACTCGGCAGCAGCCTCAGTCTCGACCTCGGCGGTCTCGGCCTCGGCGACCTCAGCGGCCTCCTCGACCTCAGCCTCGGCAGCGAGCTCCTCGGCGTTAACGCCGACGAGGACGACAACCTCGGCCTTGATCTCGCGGTACAGCGAGATGGCAACGGTGTGGGCACCGGCAACCTTGATGGGCTTACCGAGCTCGACGCGCTTGCGGTCGATGTCCATACCGAGCTGAGCCTTGATGGCGTCAGCGATCATAGCGGCGGTAACGGAGCCAAACAGGATGCCCTCGTCGCCGACCTTGACGTCAACGGTGACCTGCTTGCCCTCGAGAGCAGCCTTGGTCTCGTTGGCGGTAGCCAGACGGACGGCCTCGCGCTTGGCGATGTTGTTGCGACGCTCGTCAAGCTGCTTGAGGTTGCCCTTGGTGGCGGCAACAGCGAGCTTCTTGGGGAACAGGAAGTTCTCAGCGTAACCCTGAGCGACCTCTACGACGTCACCCTCGCCGCCCTTGCCCTTGATCTCATCGAGAAGAATAACCTTCATGATGCGTCTCCCTTCTTAGCCGCGGTCGCGGTTGCCACGAGAGGAAACCACGGGGACGGTGTACGGCAGGAGAGCCATCTCGCGGGCGCGCTTGATGGCGTTGGCGATGTCATGCTGATGCTGCGTGCAAGCGCCAGTGACGCGACGGGGCTTGATCTTGCCACGGTCGGTCATGTACTTACGGAGAAGCTGAGTGTCCTTATAGTCGATGAACTCAGTGTTCTCCTTGCAGAACTGGCAGTACTTACGACGCGGCTGACGTGCAGAATAATCATTAGCCATGTCAAAATACCTTTCATTTGGCAACTTCGGCGAACCAAAGTCGCCTCTCACTCAAAAATAGGTGAACAACCCTTAGAACGGGATGTCCTCATCGTAGACGTCGACCGCAGGCGGCGTAGCCACCGGCGCGGCAGGACGCGGTGCGGGCGCTGCAGGGGCTGCGGGGGCGTAGCCGCCCTGATCGTAGCCACCCTGGCCACCACGGGAGCTCATAAACTCGATCTCATCGACGATGACCTCAAGCTTGCTCCGGCGCTGGCCGTCGCGCTCCCAAGAGCTGTAGCGCAGCTTGCCCTCGATCGCGACCTTGTTTCCCTTTGCCAGGAAACGGCTCACGGCCTCGGCGCGGGTGCCGAACATGGTGCAGTCGACAAAGTTGGGATAGTCCTCCCACTCGCCGGTCTGCGGGTTGCGGCGACGATCGTTCACGGCGACGCCAAAGGACAGAACCTGGGTTCCGCCGGCGGTGGCGCGCAGCTCGGGATCACGCGTGAGGTTACCGGTGATGTTCACTCGATTGATGCTCATAACTCACTACTTCCTCTTGGGGCACAAGCCCAGTCCAAAACGACAGTCTTACTCCTGGTCGTCGCGACGGACGATCATGTGGCGGACCACAGCGTCGGTGATGCGCAGGACGCGATCAAGCTCGGCGATCTGGGTAGGATCTGCGTGGAAGTTGATGAGGGTGTAGTCACCATCGGTGAGGTCGTTGATCTCGTAGGCGAGCTTGCGCTTGCCCCACTCGTCAACGGAGTCGACCTTGCCAGCGCCCTCAGCGATCGTGGTATCGATACGCTTCATAACAGCGAGACGAGTCTCGGGGTCGAGCGACGGGTCAACAAAGAACAGCAGTTCATAAGCCTTCATATTGTCACCTCCTCTGGGCAAATGTGGCTTCAGGTCGTGAAGGTGCGCCTGAAGCAGGAAAAGACTTGGTAATAATATCTTTCAACCTTCCAGGCTGCAAGAATATGCAGCTACAACCTCATGACCTCCACATATGTCCATACTCACACGGCACTTCATGCGTCTTCCAACCAAATGCTGACCAAATGCTTGACGAATCTGTGGACAAGATACGGCGCTGCGGGGACAATCCAAATCAAACCGCAGGTCAGCAATTGCAAGGCTGTGGTCGCGAAATGCATACCAGTGGTCTTCAACAACGGTCAAAGATTTTTAAATTCATTGCCGAGTCGCCTATAAATACCTATTTTGAACAATTTGCTACTTGCAGCCATGCTGGTCAGAGCCCATTTTTGGCTCGCTTGAATCCCGTCACGGAGCCAAGCGCTTTAAAAAAAGCCAACTTTTCTGTTTGCACTTTGCGATTCCTCGTGTATACTGACTTTCGCATTTAACGGAGAGTTGTCCGAGTGGCCGAAGGAGCACGATTGGAAATCGTGTAGGCGTCAAAAGCGTCTCCAGGGTTCAAATCCCTGACTCTCCGCCAGTTAATTCCAAAGCAGGCCTTTGAGCCTGCTTTGTTTTTACCCCACGCGGAGGGGTGGCAGAGTGGTTGAATGCGGCGGTCTCGAAAACCGTTTGGCCTGTATAAGGTCACGAGGGTTCGAATCCCTCCTCCTCCGCCATTTTGGTTGAGAAAGCTCCCAGCAATGGGAGCTTTTTTGTTATCGGATCCCCTCTCGGCCGCACATCCCAACCAAACATGTACATCACCCTCCAAAACCGACATTTTTCGACATCTTTGGAGGCTGATGTACATGTTTGCATATCGCACTCGGCGCACGATCGGCCGTTTTGCCAGCATTCGGTATATTTCCTCACTTCAACGGACATAAGGACTGCATATCGGCATAAAGCGAGAGGTCCCCAATGGATACTCCTGTTCTCATTACGCATAAAACCGCATGGCTCGTCCATCATGCGCCACAAGACCTGGTTCAAGCGATCGCGCAACACGACTACCAGATAGGCGCAAGAGGCCTCTCCACCCAGCAACGTATCACGCGCATTCGACAGGCTCTTACCGACTGCGGTATTCCCACTAGCATGCTTGAGACTATCGATATCTCCGTTGTATTTGCCTTCGAGCGAATCCGCGCCAACGGTATAAATTGCCACGTTCTTGGCCAAAATCTACCCTACGACCATATTGACGAGCTGTCCCCTGGTATTTTTATCGCCGACGAAGCCCTTACCTTCGTATTCGCTGCCGAGTGGATGGACAGAATCGAATACCTCGAATACGGCTACGAAGTTTGCGGTGATTATCGCATGGGGCTCAATCCCGATGACCCTTACACCGATCAACCAGCTACCGCTTCCAAGAACGAAATTGTCGATCTGCTCGATCGGCACCCCGGCAAACCCGGTGCCACACGCGCCCGACTCGCGCTCAGGCATATCTACGACCACTCAGCCTCACCCATGGAGACCGCATCCGCTATCGCCCTTTCACTCCCGACGAGCGAAGGCGGCGTTGGCATCCGAGGTGTCGAACTCAACAAGCCGCTCGAAATCCCTAAACGACTTTGGCATTGCACCAAAGCTCGAACGCTCAAAATCGACGCTCTTGTTACCTATAAGCGCAGAGAGCTCGGCATCGAATATAAGGGCGGCTTTCACGACGAGGCCGAACGCAAGGGAGCAGATGCGGAGCGAGAGGCCGTACTCGCCCAAATGGGCTGTCGCATCGTCACGCTCACCTCAACGCAATTTGCCAGCCAACTCGCTTTCCACCGTGCCATGAACAATATCCGCGAAGCACTCGGCATGCCCCGTTGCGTAGATGCCAAGTATCAGCGAAAGCAAAACGACCTGCGCAAGGTGCTTATCCGCAACTGGAAGAGCAATCAAGCCGAAGAGTCGCCTTCTGAGTAACGACGAACCCACTCACCCCGCGCTTCCCCCAAACATGTACACCACCATCCAAAACCGACATTTTTCGACATCTTTGGAGGCTGATGTACATGTTTGGAACCTGTGACCGCACCCAGTCCCGACCGTTTGCCGAGCAATAGGGTCGCAATCGGCGCCGAACATGTACTATGTACGGGCATTGTCTCAACTCGCAACTCAAAGGACCCCATCTTGCCCGTCGTCGCCGCTATAACCGTTACCTCACATGCCTCGGATGCCATGGTCGCTGTCCCCTTTTGGCTCGAGATGTTCGCTGTTGTCGCTGCATCGATCTCGGGTGTGCTGGTTGCGCGCGAACACAAGCTCGACCTGGTGGGCGCGGTCGCGCTCGCGGTGGTCTGCGGTCTGGGCGGCGGTCTTTTGCGCGACATGACGCTGCAGGTGGGCAACGTCTACATCCTCAACCAGCCGATGGCGCTGCCGCTCTCCATCGCCACGGCGGCCATCATCTACATCTTCCCGGCAATCGTCGATAAACCCGAGAAACTCATCCCATTGCTCGACATCATCTCGGTCGGCATCTACGCCGCCACCGGAGCGGACAAAGCACTGGTTTATGGCTTTGCGCCGGCCGTATGCATCATGATGGGCTTTTTCACCGCGGTGGGTGGCGGCATGTTGCGCGACGGCTTTATGGGCGTGGTTCCGGGCATTTTCCAGCGCACCAATTTCTACGCCATCGCCGCCATCGCCGGATCGACAAGCTATGTGTGTCTCGTTATGAGCGGCATCATGAGCAATGTCGCCGCGCTGGTCGTATGCGTCGCGGTGACCATGGGTCTGCGCTGGCTCTCGCTGCGCTTTGATATCAAAAGCCCCACCGAGGAAGACATCGCACGTTTTTTGCATCGCAAAAAGTAGGTGGCGCGGGCTCGTCCCCGAAATGCAACCGAGAGGTTCTTTTAGAGCGCCCGCGCGTTGGGTACCCTGTTAGGTACATGTCGAGTATCTAACGAAGGATTCACTATGCCTTGCAACCTA
The DNA here is from genome assembly GCA_900544725.1 of uncultured Collinsella sp. Lineage (GTDB taxonomy): Bacteria > Actinomycetota > Coriobacteriia > Coriobacteriales > Coriobacteriaceae > Collinsella. The sequence goes on along the minus strand of UQWK01000050.1, from coordinate 5,127 downwards.
GAACCGTCGTCCCGGAGCCATAAAGCGCAGGCCCGCATCGCCCTTCTATTCGCACTGATTGCACTTGCGCTGACCGCGCTTCCCGCGACGTCATTCGCCGGCACAGACACCGCGGGCAACGTGCTCGCAACCGAAGTTGACTCAAATCCGTCTGGCGTCGAAGGCGACCTGTACTGGGCCGGCCAAAGCCTTAACCTAGACGACGCTTCCATCGGCCGCGATATTATCGCCGCGGGCGATACCCTCTCGATTCGCGACTGCACCATAGGCGGAGCCGTTCGCCTGGCGGCGCGCACCATCGATGTCTCCAAAACCGCAATCGATGGCAGCGTGACGGTAGCCGGTCAGCATGTCGTGCTCAACACCGGTAGCACCGCCAACTGTTTTTACGCGATGGGCGAGACGGTTGCCCTGCGAGGCTCCACCAAGTCGGCAGCACTTGCAGGCGATACGGTGACCATCGACGGCACCGTCGAGGGCGATGTCGAGGTTTGGGCCGATAAGCTCGTCTTGGGCAAGAATGCCCGCATTACCGGCACCGTGAGCGCGCATGTTTCCGAAGACCCCGAGCGCGCCGCAGGAGCCGAGGTCGGCGCGCTCAAGATCGACCGCACCGAGAACGAAGATACTTCCACCCTTAACGATGTCATTGGCGGCATCGTCGCCGCGGCGCTCTCGACCTGCTTTGTCGCTCTGCTGCTCGAGCTCGTCTTTCCGCGTGCTGCCGCCAGTGCCGCCGGTATGCTCCACCAGCGCCCCACGCCACTGTGGGTGAGCGGTCTTCTGGGCACGATCTCTATCGTCCCTGCCGTCCTGCTGCTGATTATCTCCATCGCCGGCCTGTCGCTTGCCGGAACCCTCTTGTGCGGCGTTATCGGCATCGCGCTGGTCTCCACCGCCTTTACGGGGTGCGCGATCGCCCGCATGGTCGGACACAACCAGAACCGCTACGCCATGGCAGCCGTCGGCGGTGTGGCCGCAGGCGCCCTCACGGGACTTCCCCTCATCGGCGACTTCATCAGCGGCGTGGCCTTTGTCTTTATGCTCGGCTACGTTATCCAAATCATCTGGCGCAACGCCCGCCTCAAGCCCCAACAAGCCTCCAACACGCCAGGACTCCCCACCGCCTAGCCGCCAACCGCCACAAAAGGGCCAGGCACCTTTGTGGTGGTGCAGACCAACTCAACCCCCTTGCACCAAAAAGGGCGCCGACCATTGCGGTCGACGCCCTTTCTTATTGGCGGTTATAAGCCCCTGCGCTTATTTGTTGACCTGGCCGGCGCGGACGGCAGCCTTCTTGCGGTCGGTGGCGTTGAGCAGGCGCTTGCGCAGGCGGATGTTCTTGGGAGTGATCTCCACCAGCTCGTCGTCGGCGATGTACTCCAGCGCCTCTTCCAGAGAGAAGGTGCGAGGCGGCACCAACTGCACGGAGATGTCGGAGGTCGAGGAACGCTGGTTGCCCAGGTTCTTGGTACGGGCGATGTTGACGACCATGTCGCCGGCCTTGCTGCGCTCGCCCACGATCATGCCCTCGTAGCACTCGGTACCCGGCTCAACAAACAGCTGGCCGCGCTCCTGCAGCGTACCCAGAGCGTAGGCAACGGCCTTCTCGGTGGTCATGGAGATCATAGCGCCGTTCTGACGGTTGCCGATCTCGCCGGCGTAGGGACCGTACTCCAAGAAGGTGTGGTAGAACACGCCCTCGCCGTGAGTGACGTTCATGATGCGGTTCTTAAGACCCATGATGCCGCGGGTCGGGATCTTAAACTCAAGGTGCGTCACGATGCCCGAGGTATCCATGCTCGTCATGATGCCGCCGGAGGTGCCGAAGACCTCAACGACCTTGCCCGAGTACTCGTCCGGGCACTCGACGACGGCCTGCTCGACAGGCTCCAGCTTGTTACCGTTCTCGTCCTTCTTAAACAGAACGCGGGGACGACCGACCTGGAACTCAAAGCCCTCGCGGCGCATGGACTCCATCAGGACGGACAGGTGCAGAATGCCGCGGCCAGAGACCTCGACGCCGCTCTTGTCCTCGAGCTCCTCGATCTTCATGGTCACGTTGTTCTCAGCCTCGTTGAACAGGCGCTCCTTAAGCTGACGGGCGCCCACGATGTCGCCGTCACGGCCGACGAGCGGGGAGGTCGAGGCCTCAAAGACGATGGACAGGGTCGGCGGGTCGATCTCGATGGGCTCGAGCTCGACAGGGTTCTCGGGATCGGTGTAGACATCGCCGATATCGGTGCGGTCAATACCCACGACAGCAGCGATATCGCCGGCGCCGACTTCCTGGCACTCGGTGCGGCCCAGGTAGTCGAAGGTAAAGAGTTGCTTGACGGTAGCGGTGGCGCTGGAGCCGTCGTTCTTCACGACCAGAATCTGATCGCCCTGGTGAATGGCGCCGGAGTACACGCGACCGATACCGATGCGGCCAACGAAGTTGGAGTGGTCGATGGTCACGCACTGCATGGCCAGCGGGGCATTCTCGTCAACCTCGGGCGCGGGCATGTCGTCGATGATCATATCGAGCAGCGGATACATGTCCATGTTGCCGTCGTTGGGGTCAAGGCGGGCAAAGCCATTCATGGCGCTGGCGTAGACCACGTGCTCCATGGCGAACTCAAGCTGGTCGTCGGTGGCGCCCAGGTCGGCCATAAGGTCCAGGCAGTCGTTGTAGGCCTTCTCGGGGTTGGCACCCGGACGATCGATCTTGTTGATGACGATCATGATCTTAAGGCCGGTGTCGATAGCGTGACGCAGCACGAAGCGGGTCTGGGGCATGGGACCCTCAAAGGCATCGACCAGCAGCAGGGCGCCGTCGGCCATACGCAGCACGCGCTCGACCTCGCCGCCAAAGTCGGCGTGGCCCGGGGTGTCGATGACGTTGATCTTGACGTCCTTGTACTCGATAGAGATGTTCTTGGCGAGAATCGTGATGCCGCGCTCGCGCTCCTGGTCATTAGAGTCCAGGACGCGGTCCTCGACCTGCTGGTTGGCACGGAAGGCGTCCGTGGCACGCAGGAGCTTATCGACCATCGTCGTCTTGCCGTGGTCGACGTGGGCGATGATGGCGATGTTCCTCAGATTGTCTACGCGCATGTAGTTCCCCTATCTTCTATCCATATACAAACGGCACACGTATGCGGCCCGCCCAGCGATACAACGCTCAGCGGGAATATTGAGCCTTTTACCGAAAACTCGTTTATTTTAGCGATTTTAGATGAGAGGGGTTTCCTCACCTGCAGGTTCAGGGTCGCTCCACATAAAACCATCGCCGGCGCCCATGCCCTCATACAGCACATATGCCGAAAAGCCGCTCTCGAGCGTCGTCTCAAAGAAGCTCACGAGTAGAGCGTCATGGTAGCCGCCGTCAATCTCGACGCAGCCGGTATAGCCGATGGCATAGCGGGCGATACGGCCCAGGCCCTCGTCCTTAAGGCCCATCTTGTGCTCGGAGATAAAGTTGGTGGCAGCCTCCAGGCATGCCTCCTCGCCATCCTCGTCGAGCGCGGCAAGATAGCGGTTGGAAGCAGCGTCCTCGATCGCCACAACTACGCCCGGATTCTCGCCGGCGGCAAGGTCGTCCAAGAACGCACCAATCAGGTCACACACCATGGCGTCGAGCTCGGCGGAGACGTTACCGGCGTCCTGCATATCCTGTGCCATCTCTAGACCTTCCCATCGAATCCGGCGTCGTTACAGTTCTTGTGCCTCGGCAGCAATCTTGGCGGCAGCATCGCGGGCGCGCGTCATATCCATCGCGCGCTTGTCGAGTACCTTAATCTGGTTGGTCAGCATCACGGCATCGACCACACCCCAGATTACCAAGCCTGTTGAAATCGAAAACCCAAGCGCACCAACTGTACCACGAAGACGAGAACAGATTACCGCGACAAGGGCGGAGATGATAACCATCTTGATATAGGAGCCGCGGCGCTCGCGAAGCGTGCGGGCCTGCGTCACATAGGCGATGCGAGCCGCCTCGGATGCCTCCGAGCGCATCTGGGCTTCACGCGCGATGGCGGCCGCTTCAGCCGATACGCGGGTACCCATCAGCGACCTCTCCGCTCGCGTGCCAGACATTTAGAAATCATCGGGGGAGAGCGTATGGACGAACTCGTCGAACTTCTCGAACTCCTGCTCGTCGTCAACTTCCTCGGCATGGGCAGAAACGGTACCCAGGCGATTCATGATGTCGTCCTCCACGAACATGGGGGCATTACTGCGCACGGCAAGGGCAATGGCGTCACTGGGGCGGGCGTCAATCTTGCGCTCGTCACCATCGACCAGCACGACAATCGTCGCATAGAACACCGGCGGCTCGGCACGAACGATCTCGATGCGCTCGAGCTTGGCGCCCAGGGCGTCGACGGTGTCAAGCAGCAGGTCATGCGTTATCGGGCGCTCGGCGCGACCGCTATCGATGCCACGGCTAATGGCCGCGGCCTCAAACGAGCCGGTCTGAATGGAAAGCGAACGCAGGGGCGCTGGCGAATCCGACTTGCCGCAGCGCTCGCGAAGCACGATAAGCGATGGCACGGGACCGGCGGCCATGACGATGGTCTCTATGTCGACACGAACCATGGAACACCTCCGGTACGTAGCGGTTAACACACGGCAGGGTCGCCGCATTGAATAGCTATACTACCCAATCTTTCGCCCAGCACACAAAATCAAAGTAGTTAATTTGGGACGGGGCTATTTTGACTACTTTTGTTGGATAAGAAAAAAGCCCCGAGGCGATGCCCCAGGGCTCTTAACGTTTTGATGGTGGACCTGACAAGATTCGAACTTGTGACCTCCCGGTTATCAGCCGGACGCTCTAACCAACTGAGCTACAGGTCCATCATGGTGGAGGTTAGGGGGATCGAACCCCTGACCTCAGGCTTGCAAAGCCCGCGCTCTCCCAGCTGAGCTAAACCCCCACGGAGAAAGTAATAAACACCCCAGCGGCGACTCGGCTCTCGCTGGGGTGTTTATTGCGAAAGAAAGTGGTGGACCTGACAAGATTCGAACTTGTGACCTCCCGGTTATCAGCCGGACGCTCTAACCAACTGAGCTACAGGTCCATCGCGCAAGGGATATATTAGACGAGTCGTTACGCGCGCGTCAACAACTTTTTTGAAA
>UQWK01000049.1 GCA_900544725.1 uncultured Collinsella sp. | reverse complement strand
TCGGACTCCCTCCTGGACCCACATTGGGTCCGAGATTTTGTCCGAGGTCCCCTGCATCCCGGAATCCGCGCCCAAACCGGGACGCAGTTTCCGGGCGGGGCATCAAAGACAAAGTTGCGGTGGAATAGTTCCTGCTTGGGCTGGTTGAGGCCTTAAATAGGAACTATTTCACCGCAAGTTATTGAGGGGATGTCCGTCCTCTTACAGATGGCGCTCCAGGAAGCGGAAGGCCAGGCGAATCCAGGGACGGACGGAAACCTGCTTGTCCTCGTTGTCGACCGCGGTATTGGCGTTGCCGAGCGAAAGGCCGTGGCCACCCTGGTCAAAGACGTGCATCTCGCATGCAACACCCTCCTCGGCCATGCGCTGCACAAACGGATAGACCTGCGCGACCGGCGCCGTCTTGTCGTCCGAAACGCCCCACACAAAGGTCGGGGGCATCTGGCGCGAAACGTGCGTGGTAGGGCAAATGTCGGTCAGGTGCTCATCGGTCGCCTCGCCGCCCGTCACCATCGACAGATAGTCGTTGAGCAAATCGCGCCCCGTCTTGCCACCCGTCTTGGGCACGCGCAGGTCGATGCGCGGGTCGCGCGTCTGTATATCGCGCACATAGGCAAGGTCGAGCAACGGATAGCCCAGCACCACGGCGTCGGGACGAATATCCTCCGGACGAGCCCCGGCAAGACCCGCGAAGGGTCCGGTCTTCCACTGCGTTGCCAACGAGGCGCAGATCATGCCGCCCGCCGAGAAACCCACGATGCACACGCGTTTGGGATCGACATGCCACTCGTCGGCGTTGGCGCGCACGGTAGCGACCATCTTGGCGAGGTCCGCCTGCGGGTGCGGAAAGCTCACGTCGCCCGTGCCACTCGTCACATAGTCGAGCACAAAGGCCTGGTAGCCGCGGTCCAAAAATGCAAACGCCACCGGGTCCTGCTCGTGCGGAGCGATATGCGTAAACCCGCCTCCGCCGCAGATGATCACCGCGGGGCGGCGGCCATTGGGCTTGTCGGGCAGCGGCTCGGCACCCAGATACGTAAACGTCGCCGGATAATCCTCGGTCGGCTCCTCGCCCCACAGCGCATGGTTCTCAATAATCATAGGTGCTCCCTCCGTGCGATTCGTGCGCACTCGTTTTTCGCACCTTAGCGTACCCCACTTGAGCCCGCGGCGCAGAAACACCCCCGTAATAAGTTGGCCTTCAACTGATATATCACAAAATCGCTGTTCAGAGGTATCGTTAGGCAGCGTAAAATAGGGGCGCTGACCGTGCTGGGAAACACGTACGAAACGTTTCCGGCAAACCACACGCGTGCAACATGCGCGCCTGATACGTTGGAGGCATCTATGGGTCTGCTCGATTCGCTCAAGTCCACGTTCACTTCGTCGGGCGAGGCGTCCGTTCCGCCCGCAGCAAGCTTCGCCACCCGCGAAGGCGTCATCTACGCTCCCGTCAACGGCGTGCTCGTCAATCTGAGTGAGGTTCCCGACGAGACCATCGCCTCGGGCATGCTCGGCCAGGGCTACGGCATCGAGCCCATTACCGGCACCATTTACGCCCCCGCCAACGGCCGTATCGGCGCCACCACCGTCACCAACCACTCCATCGGCATGATCACCGAGGACGGTCTTCGCGTGTTCATCCATGTTGGCCTGGGCACCGTGGAAATGAACGGCAAGGGTTTTGCCCGCTTTGTCGAGATGGGCGATGTGGTCAAGGCCGGCCAGCCGCTCATCAGCTTCGACCGCGACGCTATCAAGGCCGCCGGCCACGAGGACATCGTGACCGTCATCGTCTCTGAGCTCGACCGTCTCAAGAGCATCGACCACGTCGGCGAGTCTGGCACGCTTATCGGCGGCAATCCGCTCGTCAAGCTTGGCGATCCGCTGCTGGTTGCCAAGACCAAGTAGCCGAGCATCATCGCATAAAGGCTCAACCACCCGTGCATCATTGCCGCATTTGTGTTGTTGTTTTTGCCTATGTAGAGACTCTGAAACGTTTCTATATAGGCAGCTGAGCATCAACGCAGGTGCGGCTTTTGCGTAGCGAGGCATCGCCCCGCGGCATGTTGTTCAACCGCACGAACCCCCTTCCTTTGTCCGCGCAGAGCGCTAGACTGCTAGGTCGACATTGGAGGAAGATCGATGCAAAACACACCCACGGGCGCCGTACATGCCGCGCCTCAACGCAACCAACGCATCGTCGCGCTCGACGGGCTCCGCACCCTCGCCATCGCCGGCGTCGTCCTATATCACCTTCGCCCCAGCCGCCTGACCGGCGGTTTTTTGGGCGTTACACTCTTCTTTACGCTGAGTGGCTATCTCGCCACCAAAAGCATTATGCGGGCCACGGCACGCGACGGATTCTCATACCCGCGCTATATCTGCCGCCGCATTGCGCGCATGATGCCGCCGATCGTCGTGACCATCGCGCTTACCGCCGTCGCCACCTATATCGCGGCCCCGAGCCTACTCCCTAAGGTTCAGCAGGACGCCCTGCCATCGGCACTCTTTTTGAGCAACTGGTTCTACATCTTCCGCAACGTCTCGTATTTCGCCGCTGCGGGGCTCCCCTCGCCGCTCACGCACCTGTGGTTCTGCGCTGTCACTATGCAGTTCTATCTGGTATGGCCGGTCATCCTTATGGCACTGTGCAGCAAAACCAGGTCGCGCAACACCGCCATCGGCATCACGATCGCATTCGCGCTTGTATCGACGGCAGCCATGGTCCTCATGTTTGATCCCACCGCCGACACATCGCGCGTCTACTACGGAACCGACGCCCGCGCCTCCGAGCTTCTATGCGGAGCCTTAGCCGCCATCGCAGCGCCGCGCCTGCGCGAGATGCTGAGCGGTGACATCCATACCCCCGGAGCCAACAAGGGCATCTCAAAGGTCAACGCGATTTCTCTCGCGTGGCTCGTTGCCGTTATAGCCGGCGCACTCATGCTGACCGGAGAGAGCGCTTGGCTCTACCGCGGCGGCTTTTTGCTGTTTGCCCTCGCCACTGGACTCCTCATCATCTGCGTGCAGAATACGGAGTGCATCGTGCGTCGTCTGTTGTCGGTCAAGCCGCTCGTCTGGCTGGGCCAGCGCTCGTTCTCGGTCTATCTGGTGCACTATCCCCTACTGCTTCTTATGAACCCCGCAACCCGCACTACCCGCATCGCCTGGTGGGAGCAGGTATTACAGCTTGTACTGATCCTTGCGGTAGCCGAGGTTTTCTATCGCCTCGTCGAACGTCCTTGGTCCCGCAAGCCGGCCCAGCAGGACAGCACGGCAAGAAAGCACGTCCTCGTGCCCGCCATGGTGCTCCCCGCGCTTGGCGCCGTATGCGTCGCCGCACTTGCCTTCGCGCCGCTTGACTGGGCAGGCATCGCCACCGCCCGCGCCGAGCAACTCCGTCCCGAGCTTGCCCAGAACGCGACCTCCGCCCAGGACAACGGAGCCAACGACAAGGGCGCCGAGCCCGCATCCGGCAAAGATTCCCAGCCCAGCGACACCGCATCCGAAGACGCCACCAAGCAAAAACCCAAAGAGGGACCTATCGCCGAAAAGGTCCCGAAGAACCTTGACTGGAAGAGCTTTACCTACGACGAGGCGACCGGAACCTGCGACGCCCGCGTGCTCATGATTGGCGACTCGGTCACCGCAGGTGCCCAACCTGGCATTCAGGCGGTGCTTCCCAACGCGTACATCGACGGCGTGGTGAGCCGCCAGTTCTACACCTTCCAGGATGTCTATGCACAGGACAGTGCCAACTACGATCCAAGCGTGGTCATCTGCGCGCTTGGCACCAACGGCCTCATCCGCGACCCCCAGCAGGTGCAGGACGTGATTAATGCCGTGGGCGGCAAGCCCATCTACTTTGTGACCGTGCGCGTACCGCTCGAGCTACAGGACCGCAATAACCAGATGATTCGTGACGTCTGCGCTCAAAACGACAACGCCGGCGTCATCGACTGGAACGGTGCCTCAGAGGGCCACAGCGAATACCTCGTCGACGACGGCACACACCTCACCCAGGCGGGAATCGACACCTACGCTGCCCTCATACGCCAAGCCATCTGCGGGCACTAGGCAACGCAAAATCGGCGCTTGCGCGGTGCCCACGTCACGCCCATACATCGAGCTTGCCGTTTTGCTACGCCCCCACTCGCGGGTTAGAATGGTTAACTGTTTGGAAATAATCCGTACAACCGCTATGGGAGGATACGTGAACCGCACCAAAATCGCGCAGCTCTATGCCGATGCCGAGTCGCTCGGCGGCCAGACCGTCACCGTCGCCGGCTGGGTCAAGTCCGTCCGCGACATGAAGAACTTTGGCTTCGTTACACTCAACGACGGCAGCTGCTTCCGCGACCTGCAGGTCGTCATGAACCGCGAGGCGCTCGACAACTACGACGAGATCGCCCACCAAAACGTCTCTGCCGCCCTTATCTGCACCGGCACCGTCAAGCTGACCCCCGATGCGCCCCAGCCCTTCGAACTTTCTGCCACCTCCATCGAGGTCGAGGGCGTCAGCGCCCCGGATTACCCGCTGCAGAAGAAGCGTGCCACCGTCGAGTTCCTGCGCACCCAACAGCACCTGCGCCCGCGCACCAACCTGTTCCGCGCCGTGTTCCGTATCCGCTCTGTCGCAGCTGCCGCTATCCACCGCTTCTTCCAGGAGCAGGGCTTTGTCTACGTCAACACCCCCATCATTACCACGAGTGACTGCGAGGGCGCCGGCGAGATGTTCCGCGTGACCACGCTCGACCCCAAAAACCCGCCCCTCACCGAGTCCGGCGAGGTCGACTGGAGCCAGGACTTCTTTGGCAAGCATGCGAGCCTCACCGTGTCCGGTCAGCTCAACGCCGAGAACTTTGCCATGGCCTTTGGCGATGTGTACACCTTTGGCCCCACCTTCCGCGCCGAAAACTCCAACACCACGCGCCACGCCGCCGAGTTTTGGATGATCGAGCCCGAGATGGCCTTTGCCGATCTGAACGACTACATGGATAACGCCGAGGCCATGCTCAAGTACGTCCTTAAGGACGTTATGGCCACCTGCCCCGATGAGCTCAACATGCTCAACAAGTTTGTGGACAAGGGTCTGATCGAGCGTTTGAACCACGTGGCAAACTCCGACTTCGCCCGCGTTACCTACACCGAGGCCGTCGAGATCCTGGAGCAGGCGGTGGCTGCCGGCCACAAGTTCGACTACCCCGTCAGCTGGGGCATCGACCTGCAAACCGAGCACGAGCGTTTCCTGACCGAGGAGCACTTTAAGCGCCCGACCTTCGTAACCGACTACCCGACCGAGATCAAGGCGTTCTATATGCGCATGAACGAGGACGGCAAGACCGTCGCCGCCGCCGACTGCCTGGTTCCCGGTATCGGCGAGATTATCGGCGGCTCCCAGCGCGAGGAGCGCCTGGATCTGCTCGAGGCCCGCATCAAGGACCTGGGCATGAATCCCGAGCAGTACAAGTACTACCTTGACCTGCGCCGCTACGGTTCCTGCAAGCACGCCGGCTACGGTCTGGGCTTCGAGCGCTTGGTCATGTATCTGACCGGCGTGGGCAACATCCGCGACGTCCTGCCGCACCCGCGCACCGTGGGCAACGCCGACTTCTAATCGCCATAGCGCCACCAAACGCGTTCCAGCGCATCACGCCAGCGCCTCTCGGCAAGCCGAGGGGCGCTTTTTTCAACAGCATCCGTCAAGCTTTTGGCAAGGTTTTGGTCAGTTAGGCAGGGTTGTTGAAAACTCGACCCGCCGTTTGCCGGCAACCATCGACCGTCCAAGGCGCCATGCGTCCTTAGCCAGGCTCCGCGCCCTAGGCTCTGATCTGCCATCACCAAAAAAGGAAAGGACGTGGGCGCTATGACCGAAGCCGTTGTTGAAAACTACGAGACCACGACCAGGGGCTCCGCCTCGATGGCAGCCTATCGCGCCGTACGCATCCTGCAGCTCTTGAGCGAGAACACCGGCGAGGACAAGGCGCTGCTTTCCGACGAGTTGGTCGAGCTCCTCGCCCATCCCGACGACCCCGCCCGCATGCCCATCTCGGCGGCACGCCGCAGCATCTATACCTCGATATCCGCACTTCGTCACGCCGGATACGAAATCGACTGTAAGCGCGGCGTGGGCTATCGGCTTCTCACCCGCCCACTTGCTGACGAAGAGATCATACGGCTCCACGGCATGGTCATGCGTAACCGATCGACGCCCATAGCCATTCGAAAGAGCATGGCGCAGCACCTGGTCGCCATGGCGAGCGCCGATGTTCGCGACTATCTCGATATGCCCGAACCGGCACCGGCCGCCAACGACGCGCCCGTCAAGACAACGCGTCCGCACGCCAAGCGTATCGACACGTGCGAACTCGTCGAACAGGCCATCGACCATGGAACAACTGTCAGCTTTGATATCACAAACGTCCTGACCCGAGGCGAAATCGAGGTAGTACGGATGACGGTCCGACCCTTTGCCATCAGGCAGCGCGATGGCGTCTCGTATCTGCTGGGAACGGTCTACGACACCCGAGGCGCCGACGACACCCTGCGCACCGTTGAGGTCAGCCGCATGAGAAACGTCAGCACGCGTTTGCTCGACGGCAAGAAACTCTTTGCCGCGCTAGACGAAGAAGACAGCCCCGCACCCGCAGCATAAGCCCCGTTACCGTCCGTCGTTCCTCAGCACCGCCCATCCGGTTCAGTATTAAAAAACCCGCCAGGTTATTGTAAAAATGGACATCGGCGTTACTATAGTCCCACTTGCACTTTTTCCTAGTGCAGTGTTTCCAGCCATTTTTATACTGGGGGTAATGATATGAAGGACATCACCATCAGCCGCAGGAGCCTTCTTGTCTCCGCTGGCCTGCTCGCGCTCGCTCCGCTCGCCGGATGCGGCGGCAACTCTGGTTCCGGCTCCGCTGCCGCCGGTTCCGACTACACCATCGGCGTTCTGCAGCTTACCGAGCACTCCGCGCTCGATGCCGCCAACGACGGCTTCGTCAAGGCCATCAAGAAGAGCGGTCTCAAGGTCAAGATCGACCAGAAGAACGCCCAGAACGACCAGTCCACGTGTAAGTCCATTGCCGACAAGTTCGTAGGCGACGGCGTCAACCTGATCTATGCCATCGCTACGCCCGCCGCGCAGGCTGCCGCCGGCGCCACCGCCGATATCCCCATCGTGGGCTGTGCCATCACCGACTACGCCGCTTCCGGCCTGGTCCAGGACAACGACAAGCCCGGCACCAACGTCACGGGCGCTTCCGACCTCACCCCGGTCGCCGAGCAGCTCGAGATGATGCAGAAGGTCCTGCCCGACGTTAAGAAGGTCGGCCTGCTCTACTGCACCGCCGAGTCCAACTCCGACGTCCAGATCAAGGCCGCCAAGAAGGAGCTCGACAAGCTGGGCCTCGAGTACACTGACTTCACCGTCTCGAGCTCCAACGAGATCCAGTCCGTCGTCGAGGCCGCCGTGGGCAAGGTCGACGCGCTGTACTCCCCCACCGATAACACCATCGCCGCGGGTGCCTCACAGGTGGGCCAGATCTGCAAGGAGAACAAGCTTCCCTTCGTGACCGGCGAGGAGGGTATGTGCATGGCCGGTGGCCTGTTCACCCTCTCTATCAACTACGAGGACCTGGGCTACGCTGCAGGCGAGATGGCCGTCAAGATCCTGAAGGGCGAGGCCAAGCCCGAGGATATGCCGATCAAGCACCTCTCGAGCAAGGACCTGGTCGTCGTCAAGAACGACGAAATGGCCGAGGCCCTGGGCATCGACCTCTCCGCTCTGGACGCGTAGCGGCATGCGCGGCGATGTGCCTAGGGCTCATACTCGCGCCGTTGCCGTGCTATTCAATATCTGAGCCACAGGGGCGGACGCCAAAGACCGGCGTTCGCCCTGCTTGTTACGGATGAGACAAAACATCCGGCCGCAGCTCTTTTATGCAGTGTTACCGCTATTATGGAAAATCACGTGTCCACCCTATCCTAGGAGGTATGAAGCATGCTCATTGCATTGCAGGGTGCCGTTTCGCAGGGCGTCCTCTGGGGCATCATGGTGCTCGGCGTGTTTATCACGTTCCGCCTGCTCGACATCCCCGATATGACCTGCGACGGCAGCTTTGCCCTCGGCGGCTGTGTTTGCGCCGTGCTCATCGTCAACAATAACGTCGACCCGCTGCTCGCCGTGCTGGCCGGCATGTGCGCCGGCGCCATCGCGGGCGCTGTCACGGGCATCTTGACCACCGTCTTTGAGATTCCCGCGATCCTTGCCGGAATCCTTACGCAGATCAGTCTGTGGTCCATCAACCTGCGCATCATGGGCAAATCCAACACGCCCATCCTTGCCAAGGGCACCATCTTCTCATCCGTCAGCCACATGACGGGCCTGCCGCAGTCCACCGTTGCCATCATCCTGGGCATTGTGCTGGCCGTGGCCATCGTCGCCATCCTGTACTGGTTCTTCGGCACCGAGATCGGCTCGGCACTGCGTGCCACCGGCAACAACGAGTACATGATCCGCGCCTTGGGCGTCAACACCAACTCCACCAAGATGATCGCCCTCGTGCTCTCCAACGCCCTTATCGGCCTTTCGGGTGCGCTCATCTGCCAGAGCCAGAAGTACGCTGACATTGGCATGGGCACCGGCGCCATCGTTATCGGTCTTGCCGCCATTGTTATCGGCGAGGTGCTCGGCCGCCTGCTGCCCGGCGGTCTGACGCAGTTTAGCGTCCGTCTTGCCTCTGCCGTCTTTGGCTCCGTGGTGTACTTCCTCATTCGCGCCATCGTGCTGCAGCTGGGCATGGACGCCAACGACATGAAGCTGCTCTCCGCCGTGATCGTTGCCGTGGCCCTGTGCGTGCCCGTGGTTTGGGAGCGCTATAAGCTCCGCAGCTCCTACACGAAGGGGGATGAGGCAGATGCTTAAGCTCTCGCACGTCAAAAAGACCTTTAACAAGGGCACCGTCACCGAGAAGCGCGCACTCACCGGCGTCGACCTCACCCTTAACGACGGCGACTTTGTAACCGTGATCGGCGGCAACGGCGCCGGCAAGTCCACGCTGCTCAACATGATTGCCGGCGTGTATCCGCTCGATTCGGGCGTTATTGAGCTCGACGGCAACGATATCTCGCGTCTGAGCGAGTCGCAGCGCGCCAAGTACCTGGGCCGTGTGTTCCAGGACCCCATGCGCGGCACCGCAGCCGACATGCAGATTGCCGAGAACCTGGCCCTCGCCAAGCGCCGCGGCCAGCGTCGCGGTCTTTCGTGGGGCGTCACCAAGGCCGAGAAGGACGAGTACGTTGAGCTGCTCAAGCGCCTGGACCTTGGCCTGGACACACGCCTCAACGCCAAGGTCGGTCTGCTCTCGGGCGGCCAGCGCCAGGCACTCACCCTGCTCATGGCCACGCTCACCAAGCCGCGCCTGCTGCTGCTCGACGAGCACACCGCGGCCCTCGATCCCAAGACGGCATCGAAGGTGCTCAACCTGACCGAGGAGATCGTCGACGAGCACCACCTGACCACGCTCATGGTCACGCACAACATGAACGACGCCATCCGCCTGGGCAACCGTCTGATCATGATGCACGAAGGCCACGTAATCTACGACGTGGCAGGCGATGAGAAGAAATCGCTCACCGTGGCCGACCTGCTGCAGAAGTTCGAGGAGGTCTCGGGCGGCGAGCTCGCCAACGACCGCATGCTGCTGAGCTAAAACCTGCCAAAAAGGGACAGGTTTATTTTGGCAGGTTTTATCTGCGCAAACGTCAAAACCGCCGCAAAGGGACAGGCACCTTTGCGGCGGTTTTCGCATATTATGTCGATAATCCAGCGTCAGCAGGGACCACTGGTCAAGAACTAAGGAAACTGCCATGAGAAGACTCCTCCCCCGTCTTGCCTTAACCGCCGCACTTCTCGCCGGTGCGCTCACCGGTGCCCCCGCCTGCGCCGTGGCGGCCGTCCCTTCTCAAGTTATCGACGGCGCCGTTACCGTGATGCACACCAATGACATCCACGGCAGCTACAAGTACAGCTACAACGCTAGCAAGGGCACGGGCACCATTGGCTTTGACGGACTGGCGGTTCTCTATAGCGCCCAAAACAACGCCCCCGACTTTCTGCTCGATGCGGGCGACACCTTCCACGGGCAGTCCTTTGCCACCATGAGCGAGGGCAAGAGCATCGCCAAACTCATGAACACCTTCTACGCAAACGGCTACGACGCGACCACACCGGGCAACCATGACTGGAGCTACGGCGCGGACAATCTTCGCACGATGGCCGGCAATGGTGCCACCAGCACGCCTTTCGCCATGCTTTGCGCGAACGCAACGTCCTCGAACGGCGTATGGAGCTCGAGCATCACCAAGACGCTCAACCGCGCTTGGAAGGACGGCGAGGACAGTTCCACGTTTAACTACAAGATTAAGGTCGGCGTCGTCGGAGCCATGGATGAGTCGCTGGGCTCCTCGCTGCGCGCGGACCTGGTCGTGGGCACATCGTTCTCGGGTGCGGCGAATGCCATCAATGCCGAGGCCAAGCGACTGCGTGAGACAGAGGGCTGCAACGTTATCGTCTGCATCGCGCACACGCTCAATGCCAAGACCTTTGCCACACAGCTCAATGGCGTCAATGCTCTGGTCGCGGGCCACGAGCACATCAACTTAGACGAGAACGTGACGGGGGCCGATGGCAAGCCGGTCCGCGTCATCGAGGCGGGCAGCGCCTTTGGCGAGGTTGGCCTGCTTTCCATTCCCTATGAGTACGACACCAAGGGTACCGAAACCACCAACGACGACATAGTGACGGTCTCCGCAGGCGGCAGCGCCGAGACGCTCTACGCCGCCAAGGACGTCGACGACCTTTTGGCAGACCCTAACAACCAGAACATTCTTGATGAGGTCCGCAACAACAAAATCAAGCCGCTCGACGACGCCTTTGAAATCGAATCGAACAAGGTGCTCGGCACATCCACCGTCAACTATTTCTATGGCGAGGACGCCGCGGGCACACATGGCTGGGAGATGGTACGCACTACCGATTTCCGCCCCAGCGAAGCAGGCGACACCACTAAAGCCCAGACCATCGGACATGTGATCTGCGGTTCCTATCTTAATTTGACGGGCGCGGACCTCGCTATCGAAAACGCGGGCGGCATCCGCGGCGGCATCGCGGCGGGCAACGTGACCGCCGGCAACGTCATCGCCATCTCGCCCTATGGCAACACCGTCGAGACCTGGACCATGACCGGTGCGGACTTCCTGGCAGCGCTCGAGCACTCGTTACAGATCAGCGACGATTGCAACGACAGCTACGAGCTTCAGCAAGCCTATGTGGCAGCCGGCCACACCGAGCAGGAGGCGCAAGACAAGTACAAGTGGCGCGACGACTCCGGCAGCGTCCTTTCCTTCGGCGGCATTAACGTGACGATTGATTGGACGCAGCCCGAAGGCAAGCGCATCGTGAGCGCCGCACTCAGTAAGGACGGCAGCACGCTCGACCCCGCCAAGACCTATACCGTCGCCACCAACAACTACATCATTACCAACACGACCGACTTCCCCACCTTTGCAAACGCCACTAAGCACACCGAATGGGGCACGTGCGAGGCGGCGCTGAGGGCACTGATTGGTCAGAATGGCTGGGAGAGCAAGATGGCCTCGCTCGCGGGCACCATCAGCTTTGGCTCCGCTGCCGTGGACCCCACGCCCACACCGGCCCCGACGCCTAAGCCCTCGCCTAAGCCCCGCACGACGACCACGAAGGTCACCACCAAGAAGACGACCGGCAAGCTTGCCGCAACGGGAGACCGCACGCTGGCCGTGGTCGGCGCATGCCTCATTGGCGGCATCGTCATGGTCATCCTCGGTATCATCTGGAAGCGCCGCCACTAAGGTATGCCGCTAAATCTTGGAGCCCGTACAGCGCCGAGCCTCATATCAAGCACAGAAGCCCGTCCGAATTTGATCGGACGGGCTTCTTGTTGGGTATCATGGTTGAACGATCATGAGGAGGTTTCCCTACATGGAATTGTTTGAGCCAATTCTTCATTTCTTTGCACAACGATGGGTCCACAACATCATCTGGGCAGGTATCTTGGCCATCGGCACCGCCGTTGCCGCCAAGGTCGCGTCCAAGACCCTGTACCACCTGCTCAACCGCGACGATAACCCACTCCCTTCATCAAGCATCTTCATCAACATCGCGCGCGCTGTCATCTGGATGATCGGAGGCAGCTTTATCCTCGACAACTGCTTTGGCATTAACGCAAACGCTCTCGTCGCCGCTCTTGGCGTCGGCGGCATCGCCATCTCACTCGGCTTTCAGGACACGCTTTCAAACCTCATCGGCGGCATGCAGGTGACGTTTATGGGCATTATCAAACCCGGCGACAATATCGAGGTCGGCGGCGTGTCGGGCGTGGTCCAAGATATCACCTGGCGCCATACGACCATCGAAGATGCCTGCGGGCAGACCATCATCGTCCCCAACTCCAACATTTCCAAGAACACGCTCGTGCACCTCATGCCCTTTGGGCGCGTTGCCGTGCCCGTTGCCGTAAAGGACACGTCCAAGTGGACTTCACTGGACGCGCTGGCAGATGAGCTCACCGACGCCACCAAGGCCGCCGTGCTTCCCATCTCGGGCTTTGACAAGGAGCCCTACGTGCTCTTTAGCGAGATCGGTGACTTTGGCATCAAGGGCAAGATCATCTTTATCGTCAGCGACGACAGCACCACTTTCACGGCAGCCGACGCCTGCATCCGCGCCATTGCCCCCATCATCGCCTAAAACCACCACAAAGGGGACAGGTGCCTTTGTGGGGCTTTCGCATCGTGGTACCATGGTTCATATCGTTGTTTAAACGACTAAGGGAGTAGACACCATGGAAGAGGCCTATCGTCAAGCACGCAAGCGCGGCGAACAGGGACGCCGTCGAGCCATCAGCCAAAGCGAGCACCCGTACCTTACGGACCTCGACAGCCTCGTTGCCCAGCTCCCCTTAGGTCAGCGAGAGAGCGTCGGCCTGAGGGACATTCCGCTCGAAATGGTCGTCGGCACGGTCACCAAAGGCCGTCAGTCTGCCTTTTCATGCAATTTTATGCCCCTGTTGCCATTTAGCACCGAGTTCGCCCGCAAGTGGTCCAACCTCTACGACATCCAGGTGACCGAGGGCTATCGCGACCCCATCATCGTCACCGAGTTCATGCATCGGTTCTACGTCCAGGAGGGCAACAAGCGCGTCAGCGTCCTCAAATTCCTGGACGCCCCGACGGTTTCGGCCAAGGTCACCCGCCTCTACCCCGGAAAATGGGATTCCGTCGAAAGTCGCCTGTACGGCGAGTTCTGCGCGTTTTGGCGCGTCTGCCCCCTATACGAGATCGAGTTCTCCCGCGAGGGAGGCTACGAGACGCTCGCCAAGATGCTCGGTCAGGACCTTATCGAAAAGTGGCCACAGAAAAAGGTCGATTACCTGCGCCACACCTTCCTGCTCTTTAAGCGCGCCTACCTTCGCGCGGGCGGCAACCACCTGGACATTACGCCCGCCGACGCCATGCTCGTCTACCTCAATGTGTACAACCAGGACCGCCTGCTGGATACGCCGACGGATATCGTCGTAAACCGCCTGTGCAAGATTTGGCGCGAGCTGGTCATTGCCGGCAAAAATGACGAGGACAAGGTCGATCTTGTCGAAGCGCCGAGCGTCGATGAGGATATAGCGCCCGCCAAGTCCACCTCCGGCGTGCTCAACTTCTTTATGGGCAAGACCGTCTATTCGGCGGCCAACCCCCTGCGCATCGCCTTTATCCATGAATTCCCCTGCGCCACGTCGAGCTGGGACAGCCTGCACGACCAAGGGCGCCAGTATCTCGACGAGCACTTTGACGGCATCGTGCGCACCGAGGCATTCGAGGACTGCCACGATCCGGACGTGTTCTACGCCGCCGTGGAAACGGCTGTCAAACATGGAGCAAACGTCATCTTCTCGACCTCGCACCGCCTGATGGAATACACGCTCAGGGCTGCCGTTGAGTATCCCCGGGTTCGGTTCCTCAACTGCTCTATCGGCCTTCCACACCAAAGCGTACGCTCGTATTTTGGAAAGATGTACGAGGCCAAGTTCCTCCTGGGCGCCCTTGCCGCCAGCATGGCGGACAACCACCGCATCGGTTATCATGCGTCGGTCTTTGCGTCGGGCGCACTTAGCGAGATCAATGCCTTTGCCATCGGCGCCTCACTGCTCGACCCTCGCGCGCAGGTAATCCTCACTTGGGGCGATGTACCCGCTGGAGGCCTTGCCGAGGCTATGTGCCGCGAAGGTGTGAGCGTCATGACCGGCGCCGACATGTCAAAGTCGCTCGAAGACCCCACGGCCTACGGACTTCACCGCCTGGTCGATGGCAAGGTCATCGGCATCGCCATGCCGGTATGGAACTGGGGTCGATACTACGAGCTTATCGTGCGAAGCCTGCTGCATGGAACCTGGGATGAGACCAGTGACGACAGCCAGGTTCGCGCCGTCAACTACTGGTATGGCATGAGCTCGGGCGTTATCGACATTCGCTACGCCCCGGGTCTGCCCTATCAAACGCGCAAGCTTGTTCAGCTGCTCCGCAATGGCATCGTCGAGGGCTCCATCAATCCATTTGGCGGCGAGCTCCATAGCCAAGACGGCGTGGTGCAGATCGAGGGCTTTCCCCCGTTGCCGAGCACGCAAATCGTCGAGATGAACTGGCTGGCCGACAACGTGGTGGGCACCATTCCACAACCCGACGATGAGCCGAAGGTCCGCGCCCTATGAAAATCCTTGCCGTAGCCGATACCGAAGAACGATGCCTTTGGGAATGCTTTCACAAGGAACGCTTTGAAGGTGTTGACCTGATTTTGTCAGCTGGCGATCTGGACCCGGACTATCTTGAGTTTTTGGTCACCGTCATCAACAAGCCGCTCATCTACGTGCGCGGCAACCACGATGACCGCTATGCACGTCATGCACCGGGTGGATGCATCTGCGTCGAAGACAACGTGTACGTGTATCGCGGCGTCCGCATTGCGGGGCTTGGCGGCTCCATGCGCTATCGAGACGGTGCCAACATGTATAGCGAGCGCGAGATGGCCAAGCGCGTGCGCAAGCTGTCGCGTAAAATCAGGATGGTCGGCGGCTGCGACATCTTGCTCACCCATGCACCCGCCGCCGGTGTGGGCGATCTGGATGATCTGCCACATCGAGGATTCGAATGCTTTAACACAGCGCTCGAGACCTGGAATCCCGACTATATGGTGCACGGGCATGTGCACCAATGCTATGGTCGCGACTTTCAACGTGAGCGTCAGCATGCATGCGGGACAACGATCATCAATGCCTGCGGCTATACGCAGTTTGAACTTGACGAAGCGCACTACCCTATCCGTGGCTGGCAGGCAGCCTGGCTCAATTCGCAAACCATGCGCCGCGAGCTCAAGCGCCACGAGGCCATCGAGTCCTCTAGCGCCAGAACACCCTGGTAACCACCTTTAAGGCTTGACGCTGCGCCGGCCCCAAGCACCCCATCTCGCCCCTCAAGCCGTCGCTCGCGTACCAAAGTACGCGTCGCTCCTCTTTCGGGACGACCTGGGGCACTTGGAACCGGCTCGCTGCGATACCGTAACATTGACGCCAAAGTGCCCAAACCACCACAAAGGTGCCTGTCCCCGTTGTGGTGGTTTTGGTCCGAGGTAGCAAGAAACCCGGTCCTGCACGAGGCAGAACCGGGTTTCTTTAGCAATGCTTGCTTTGCTCAGGCAGTAACTAAAAGTTACTCAGCCAGGAAGTCGCGCTGGACAGCGGGATCGACCTTGACGCCAGGGCCCATGGTGGAAGACACGGAGATGGACTTGACGTACTTACCCTTAGCAGAAGAGGGCTTGACGCGCAGGATCTCGGTGTACAGGGCAGCGTAGTTCTCGACGAGCTGCTGCTCAGAGAAGGACTTCTTGCCCAGGGGCACGTGGCAGATGCCGTAGCGGTCGGCGCGATACTCAACGCGGCCGGCCTTGAGCTCGGAGACCATCTTGGCGACGTCCATGGTCACGGTGCCGAGCTTGGGGTTCGGCATGAGGCCACGGGGACCAAGGATCTTACCGATGCGGCCAACCTTGGCCATCATGTTCGGCGTAGCGATAGCGGCGTCGAAGTTGATCTCACCCTTCTGGATCTGGGCGACGAGCTCGTCGG
>UQWK01000048.1 GCA_900544725.1 uncultured Collinsella sp. | reverse complement strand
CACGTGTTTCAAATCGAGACAACCGCTTCAGGTGGTGTCTTTCATCTCAATCCGTAACAGTAAGAACGGTTTTTCTCCCCTACCTGTTACAAATTGAGACATTTCAAAGTGATCCCGAGCATTGTCTCAATCTATAACATCTAGACCGATATTTGACTTCTAACTGTTACAGATTGAGATAAATGGACGGACGCTCGCGCCCTTGCGGGTTCGATTCCGGCACATACAAGAAACGGGCCCTGTCCCATATAGAGACAGAGCCCGAAACTCTCATGGAGCCAGTGACAGGAATCGAACCTGCAACCCACTGATTACAAATCAGTTGCGCTACCGTTGCGCCACACTGGCACACTTGGCGCTTTCGCGCGAAGCCTGTTAAGAATAATGGAATTGCGGACGGGGCGCAACAGGCCGCACGGCGTTATATAAATATGCAAAATCCAGCAACAGCGCGTACCAGGCCCGTTCATTTCTGTCAGTGCGCCCTCAATCTTAAAACCATTCGCCAGAACGAATAGTTTTAATTACAATTGGCTATATAAAACTATTCGTTCTGGCGAAGGGTTTCGCGATGTTGACTACCAAGGAAGCAGCCGAGCTGCTCGGCATCAGCCCGCGCAGGGTGCAGGAGCTCATTAAGAACGGCGCGCTGACCGCCCGCAAGGCTTCTGGCGTGTGGCTCATCGACAAAGACAGCGTAGACGCGCGACTCCGCTCCGCAACCAAAAGAGGGGGACGACCTCGTCGTGGGCATGGGAAAAGCGAAGTCGCATTTACCCTCATGAACCGCACGCACGAAGTAGCCCAACTGGTCTACAGCACATCGCGAAAAGACTTCACCCACATCGGCGCCGACGTCGATTACGCCCACGCCCCTATTGGAGTATTTGGCCCTAATAGCCCCATATCGCTCGACTCCTTCCGCATCTGGTGGCGCGGCCGCGGTATCCCGCTCGCACGCATTGGACTAGCCTCCCTGCTTGCAGAAGCCGCAGTCGATGTTCCCGATGAACTCGTCCAGCGAAATCTTGGCCTCTCCTTATCCGACCAGTATTGGATTAGGCCCCAAGACTCCGGTCTCGCGTGGGAAGATATCAATTTCTTCAATAATGCTTTTGACGACGTCTCTCTCAGCATCGCGCCCTTCGCCCCAGAGGGCAAGGCAGCTGCCGCAAAGCCCGATAACACCTCGGACGGCAATCTTCAAAAGTACTGGACATGCGAGGATGACCGTCGAATCCTCCACAAGGCAGGTGCACATCTAAACCAGGAACCTTATAACGAGCTGGTGGCGACTGCACTTCACCGTCGCATCCTAAACGCTTGCGATTATGTGCCTTACTCGCTCGAGGGCACGGGCACTTCCGCCCTGAGCATATGCGATGTCTTCTTAACTGATGAAGAAGAGTATGTCCCTGCGTTCTATGTAAACCAGCATGCAAATGCAGACGAGCGACTAACCGATTACGAACGGTATGTAGCAAACTGCGAGGAGCTTGGAGCGACGGATATAAAAGACGCCCTTGACCGCATGATCGTATGCGATGACATCATTGCCAACTATGATCGCCATTGGCGCAACTTTGGCCTTGTGCGAAACGTAAACACGCTAGCCTGCAGACCTGCCCCTATCTTCGATTCGGGCTCATCACTCTGGTGCAACATATCACTAGAGGAGCTTAGGGCGGGAGAGCACAGTTTTACCAGCGCACAATTTCATTCAAGCCCCGCCAAACAAATGTTGCTCGTCGAGGACATGGGCTGGTTTGACGGCGACAAACTCGAGGGTTTCGTTGACGAGGCAATCGAAATCCTATCCAAAAACGACGCTCTTACAGCGAGACTGCCTTATCTAAAAGAGGCGCTAACATGGCGCCTCGAAAGAATGATCGACATCGCTGAATGGAGTTAGCGAGACAGCATCGCCCCGCCAACTCCCCTACCTCCCGCGCAGAGCTTTGAGCTTGGCCAGGGCCTCGGGGCTTAGACGGCTGCCCAGGGTCATCTTGATCTGCGGGGCCTCCTCGGCCTCGTGCACGTCGTTGTCGATCTGTTTGATCTCGTCCACCAGCATACGGCTCGAGATGCGCGTGACGCCCTTGCCCATGACGACGGCCTGGATCGTGCCGTCGCTCGATACCACGGAGCACGCGCGGCCTTCCTCGCGCGCCTCGATGCAGAGCTTTTGCACCACGGTATCGGCAGAAACGCCCGTCGGCGAAAACTCGATGCGCACGCCGCGGGCCGGCAGGTTGGGGCGCTCGTTGGAGATATTGCCCGCGCCGTCGAACACGATCACGGCCTCGTAGCGGCCCTGGGCAAAGGCGGCGACGTCGTTGATGAGGGCGGTGCGTGCCATATCGTGAACGTCGCTGGAATACGGATCGTCTGAATGGTCGTACACGAGCTTTTCGTAGCGCGGCGTGCAGTGGATCACGTTGTAGCCGTCGACCACCAGCAGCTCGGGCTTATTGGAGTGCACCGTCGAGACCGGGTCGGCGATGGCCTGCGCAAACGCATTGCCGCCCACGCCGTAGGTCGCGGCCGAAACAATCGGCTTGGCCGAGCCCTCGCCAAAGCGCTTGGCCTTGGACTTGGCACGGTTCTTTTTGGACATGCGCTACTCCTCCCCCATGAGCTCGCCGACGTTGCGGCGCAGCCACTCAAAGCACAGCGCCGTGGTCGCCTGGGCAACATTGAGGCTCTCGGTCATGCCGCGCTGGGGAAGCTTGGTCATAAAGTCGCATTTCTCGAGCACCAGGCGCGAGATGCCGTCGCCCTCGGAGCCCATGACGAGCGCCACGCGGCCCTCGAAGGGAGCATCCCAGCAGCTGCCCTCGGCGTGCTCGGAGGCGCCGCCCACCCAAAAACCAGCGGCCTTGAGGTCATCGAGTGCACGGGCAATATTGGGAACCTGCGCGATAGGCAGATGCATGACAGCACCGGCCGAGGTCTTGTAGCTGCCCACGGTCACGCCGGCGGCACGCTTGTTGGCGATGACGACGCCGGCCGCGCCCACGACCTCGGCGGAGCGCACAATGGCGCCAAAGTTGCCGTCGTCGGTCACATGGTCGAGCACGACGACAAGCGCCGGACCGTCGCCTGCGCGGTCGAGAATATCGGCGACATCAGCATAGGGGAAGTTGCCAACCTCGAGTGCGATGCCCTGATGAGCGCCATGGCTCGACAGTGCGTCGAGCTGCGCACGCGGCACATACTTAATGCGGACGCCCGCGGCATTGAGGTCGTCGACCAGGCGCG
This sequence comes from uncultured Collinsella sp., assembly GCA_900544725.1. Lineage (GTDB taxonomy): Bacteria > Actinomycetota > Coriobacteriia > Coriobacteriales > Coriobacteriaceae > Collinsella. The sequence goes on along the minus strand of UQWK01000048.1, from coordinate 13,028 downwards.
ACAAGGCGGCATCGCGCTCTCCACCCTCGACAATGAGCGCGCACTTGATGGGAAAACCAGTGCGTAGCGCCTCGGCGGCAGCACGACGACCTTCGATAAACTCGCCCTTGGGAGCCTGGACAGCGTCGCGGTTGCGATCGCGCTGCGGACGTGCGGCCTGGGCGCGATCGCGCTGGCCCTTGGGAGCGGCAGCGCGGTCATTGCGGCGAATCGGACGCGAGCCAGAAGCAGCCTGCTTGCCGCCACGAGGCGCACGCTTGCGATTGTCGGCCATAAGGCGACCTCCTTAAATAGATAACGAACAAGAATCGACCGTCCGAGCCACGGCACCTTGCCTTTCAATCGTCAGGCATGACCACCAGGTCTATGCCCTCCTCTTTCAAGGCAATCTGCCGCACCTCGAACGGTCGACAAATAACTAGAGAGTCTTAATACGAGTGCCGGCGGCGGTATCCTCGATCGTCAGCCCGAGGTCCTTGAGCTGGTCGCGGATGGCGTCGGCCAGATCCCAGTTCTTGGCGGCACGGGCCTCGGCGCGGGCCTCGAGAATCTTGGCAGCGGCCTCGTCCACGTCGTCACCCGTGTAGGCAACCAAACCGGCGGCAACGCCCAGCAGACCCAGCGGCAGCTCGACCTTGGGCTCGGGGAGCTCAACGCCAAGCGTATCGAGCAGCTCGGCCAGCGTGTCGGCGGCGGCAAGCGCGGCGGCCTTGTCGGCAGCATCGCCCGCCTGCTCCAGGTACTGGTTGCACTCGGTCACAAAGCCAAAGACGGCACCCATGGCACCAGCGGTGTTAAAGTCGTCGTCCATGCACTCCTTAAAGGTGGCACGAGTCTCGGCGGCCTTGGCGGCAAACGCCTCGGCGGCAGCCTCATCGGCGTCGGCCGTTGCGTGGTTCGCAGCCCAGCGCAGGTTCTCGACCGTACCGGCGATACGCGTGAGCGAGTTCTCGGCACCCTCCAGGCGCTCCCAAGAAAAATCGAGCGGCGAACGATAGCTCGTCTGCAGCATCAGCAGGCGCAGGGCGGCAGCGGAGTGCTGCTCGAGGACCTCGGCCAGCGTAAAGAAGTTGCCGAGCGACTTGGACATCTTCTCGCCGTCAACCAGCAGCATGCCCGTGTGCATCCAGGTGTTGGAGAAGCCCTGGTGCCAGGCACAGGTGGCCTGGGCGCACTCGTTCTCGTGATGCGGGAAGGCAAGGTCGGAGCCGCCGCCGTGAATGTCGATCGGGGTGCCCAGGTAGCGGTGCACCATGGCGGCGCACTCGGTGTGCCAACCGGGACGACCCTCGCCCCAGGGACTCGGCCAGCTGGGCTCGCCGGGCTTGGCGGCCTTCCACAGGGCAAAGTCGAGCGGGTCGTTCTTGTCCTCGTTCTCCTCGATGCGCGCGCCAACCATAAGGTCGTCGATGTTGCGGCCCGAGACCTGACCATAGTTGGGATCGCTGCGCACGGCAAAGTACACATCGCCGTTATCGGCTGCGTAAGCGTGGCCCTGCTCGATAAGCGTCTTGATCATGGCGATCATGGGGCCGATCTCCTTGGTGGCGCGGGGGCGCACATCGGGATCGAGCACGTTGGCGGCGCGCATGACGCCGGGGGCGCACATCGGGATCGAGCACGTTGGCGGCACGCATGACGTCGATGAACTTGTCGGAGAACTCCGTCGCGACCTCGGCAGCCGTACGGCCCTGCTCGTTGGCGCGCTTGATGATCTTGTCATCGACATCGGTGAGGTTCTGGGCGAACGTGACCTCGTAGCCGCTCGCGATGAGCCAGCGACGAATCACGTCAAAGCTGATGAACGTGCGGGCATTGCCGATATGGATGTTGTCGTAGACCGTGGGGCCGCACACGTACATGCGGACCTTGCCGGACTCGATGGGCTGGAACTCTTCCTTTTTATGGGTAGCGCTGTTGTAGATACGCATTCGTTACTCCTTAACGGTTTTCTGTAGCAGGCAGACGGCCCAGGCGCCGATCCCCTCGCCCTGGCCTTCCCAACCGAGCTTTTCGGTCGTAGTGGCGGCGACGCCCACGTTTTCGACGTCAACGCCCAGGGCATGGGCAAGGTTGGCGCGCATGGCATCGCGGTGCGGGGTGATCTTGGGTTGCTGACAGGCAATGGTGCAATCGGCATCGACAAACTCAAAGCCCAGCTCGCGCGCATAGTCCATCACGCGAGCGAGCAGCACCATCGAATCGGCGCCCTCGTAGGCGGGATCGGTGTCGGGAAATAGCTTGCCGATGTCTCCCCCGCGGCAGGCGCCCAGAATGGCGTCGGCTAAGGCGTGCGCGAGCACATCGGCATCCGAGTGGCCCAGCAGGCCGCGCTCGTAGGGAATGTCGACCCCGCCGATGATACATCGACGCCCCTCCACCAAACGGTGGACGTCGTAGCCGTGGCCAATGCGCAGGTTACTGAACATGGGGAAGGTCCTCTCCCTCGGCCATGCGACCGAGCAGAATCGCGGTTACAGGACGCAGGTCCTCGGGCACCGTCACCTTAAGGTTATCGCGCGGGCTCTGGACGCAACGAACGCGTCCGCCCATGCGCTCGACCAGTGACGAATCGTCCGTGCCGATAAAGCCCTCGGCAATCGCCGCGGCATGGGCGCGCTTCATGGCGTCGACGCTAAAGATCTGCGGCGTCTGAGCGGCCCAATAGAGCTCGCGCGGCGGCGTCTCGACGATATTATCGCCGTCGACGATCTTGAGCGTGTCGATCGCGGGCTGACCGCACACGGCACCGTCGAGGGCGCGATCGCCCACGAGCACGTCGATCGCATGGTCGATAGCCTCAGTGGTAATGAGCGGACGGGCGCCGTCGTGGATGGCGACATATTCGAAGCCCGCCGGAACCGCATGCACGCCGGCGCGGGTGGAATCCTGACGAGTATCGCCGGCATCGGCAAAGCTGATGGGCGTGTCATAGTCAAACGGGTCGATGGCCAGGCGGCGCATCTCGGCACGGCGCTCGGCAGGACACACCACCACGATGTGGCCGACCTTGTCGCTCCGGTCGAACGCGCGGATGGACCAGCTCATAAGCGGACGGCCCGCCACGTTAACGAGCTGCTTGCCGCCGGGATTTCCAAAGCGCTGACCGCTGCCGCCGGCAACGACCACGGCGCATACGGGCGCCATTATGCGTTCCCCTGTTTGGTGCCCTTCATGCGGTACAGCGAGTCCGCAAGAATGGCAGGGTTGTTGACGCCAAAGTCGCCCAGGCGCTCCGGATCCTCGCTAATGTCGTCCATGAGCTCCTGCAGCGAGCCGTACTCGTCGACGATCTTCTCGGCCACGCCGTCGCGCACGACGGACACACGCGAAAGCGTGCGCAGGCCCAGCGGCGTCATGACGGAGTCCTCGTCCAGGTCGTCATAGCCCAGAACTGCCGCCACATGCTGCGGGTCGGACAGGTCCTTAGGCGTCATGCGAGCGAGCTCTGCACGAATCTTCTCGGCATTAGCCTCGGAGGAATCACTTGCATAGTCGCGAATCATCAGATCGTACTCGGTATCCATGCTGGAGCCGGCGAGCTGCTCGAGCTGCATCTGCACGAGCTTGCCCTGGTTGCCCAGCTTGACGATGCAATCCTTAAGCTCGGTCTTTGCTTGCTGCATGATCTCGAAGCTCGAGAAAATACCGGTAATGTCGGCGAGCGTAACGTAGTCGTCGAGCTCGAGGGCCGTCAGGCGCAGCAGGGAGCGGTCGAGCGACTGACGAGTAGTCTGGAGCGTGGCGACGAGCTGGTTGACCGAGCTCATGATGGTGGTGACGGGCTGGATCTCGTAGCTCTTGCCGTGAACGTACACGTTAACGACGGCACGACGAGCCGAGACCGAGATCACGATGGCATCGGTGAGCACCGACATGCGAGCGGCGGTGCGGTGACGCATGCCCGTCTCGCTCGTGGCAAGCGAGGGGTCGGGATTGAGGTGGAAGTTGGCGCGCAGGATCTGGGTGAGGTCGCCGTCGATGACGATGGCACCGTCCATCTTGGAGAGCTCGAACAGACGGTTCGAGGTGAACGAAATGTTGAGCGGGAAGCCGTCATTACCGGCAGCGAGCACGTTTTCGGTGTCGCCGACGCAGATAAGGGCGCCCAGGTGACCGGCGATGATCATGTCGAGGGCGGTGCGGATCGGCTGACCAGGTGCCGTCAGGCGGATGGCCTGTTCCATACGCTTTTGCAGCTCGTTCTTATCCAAGGCATCGCTCCCATCGTATACGCTCCATAAACGCTAAATAGTTTCTCACGGTTTGTCCCCGCGGCGCTTGCGAAATCCGATGCTTACAGAATGAGCGAACACAGCTTAGGTAGCTCATTTGGGACGGGGCTCTCTTGACTGCTCATGTGGTAGCATCGGGTCTCATATAAATGAGGGAGTAGTCGCGTAATCGGGCTCGCCCGCAGAGAGGGAGCCAGACTATGGGACTCGCAGAGCTCGTGCTGCTCGCCGTTGGCCTTTCGATGGACGCTTTTGCCGTATCCATCTGCAAGGGCCTTGGCATGAAGAAAATCAACCTTAAGGTCGCCGTAGTGCTCGGCCTGTTCTTTGGCGGCTTCCAGGCCGGCATGCCCGTGATCGGATGGGCGCTCGGCAGTCAATTCATGGGCATCATCGGACCCATCGACCATTGGATCGCCTTTATCCTTCTGGCCTTCATCGGCGGCAAAATGCTGTGGGAAGCCTTTACCGAGGACGAGGACGATGGCGACGGCAAGGATGCCGAAAAAATTGACCTGGCAGAATATCTGATTCTTGCCATTGCCACCTCAATCGACGCCCTAGCCGTGGGCATCTCATTTGCCGCGCTCTCGGTTGACATCGTTCCCGCCATATCGCTTATCGGCGTCACAACGTTTATCTTCTCCATCGCCGGCGTGGCGATCGGCCATACCTTTGGCGCGCGCTACGAAAAGCCTGCCACCATCGTGGGCGGCGTCGTGCTCATCCTCATCGGGCTTAAGATCCTGCTTGAGCATCTGGGGATTTTGGCGCTGTAACGCCAAGCACAATCGCTCAAAACTCAACGCCAGCACAAGGCCTTATGCAGAATTTTGCATAATGCCTTTTCGTGCAGACTTTTGCATGTCATACTGATATGCAAAAGTCTGCACGTTAGGAGATCGCCGTGGATACCCTTCCCATCACCACACCGCGCCAAGCTGGCATCTACGTGCGCCAGGCACGCGAGACTCAGGGTCTCACCCGTGCCGCCCTCGCCAAAAAGGCCGGTGTTTCGGAGCGCCTGCTCGCATCGCTCGAGCTAGGAGACGCCACCGGCATTCGACTCGACAAATTGCTGGCGATTTTCAACGCTCTTGGACTGGCGCTCGCAGCACAAGGGGATATCGACGAAGCGAAAAACGAGCGACCAGTCGACGCCTCGCATGCCAATCCGCTGCCTCGCAGCATCCCCAGGCACCATCACACTCAACGTCCTCATCATCGCAACCGTCGTAGTACCGCTATTCCGGCTCTTCCAGATGCCCCCTTTACATCCGCACTCTACGACGAGGTCTTCGCCGATTTCGCCATGTCCAATCTCGGAGTCTCGATTGCCGCAAACGCATCTAACCAAACCAAGCCCGAAGGGAAATAGCCAATGGCCAGAACATCACTTCGGACCATTATTTGCGGCGTACCTGCGGGAACGCTCACGCAAGATGAGAACGGTCTTATCAGCTTTACCTACGACCAAGACTATGACGGGCCAGCCCTATCGACCAACATACCCGTATCAAATCGCACATACGGCCAACAGGTCATGAATCCGTACCTGTTTGGCCTTCTACCCGACAGCGAGGACCAACGAAAAGCGATTGCCGCCGAATTCGACGTTAGGCCCAACAATCCCGTTGCGTTGCTCAGCCATATCGGACTCGACTGTCCGGGCGGAGTGCAGTTTTGTGCCGAAGAAGATGCCGATGCCGTCCTGCATCGCGCTGGCGAATACCGCCCTATAGACGACCACGAAATTGCTCTCCGTCTCAAGTCGATCAGAGATGACCGCGATGCATCGTGGATGGGTCTAGATGAAAGTTGGTCGCTTGGAGGCAACCAGGGCAAATTCGCGCTCGCGTTCACAAACGGCCGCTGGTGCGAATGCATGGGCTCCTCGCCCACGACGCATATTTTCAAAAATGGCGTTATCGGATTTAAACTCGAGGCTCTCAATGAGTTTGTCTGCATGAAAAGCGCCCAGCGCGCCGGTATCGCAACGGCAAACGTCGAATATCGTATGTTTGAGGACGAACCTGCCCTCATTGTTGAGCGCTATGACCGCGTGAAAGTCGAAGACGGAACGATCAGGCGCCTACATCAAGAAGACCTCTGTCAGGCACTTGGGGTGATGCCCTCCCAAAAGTACACGGCAGACGGCGGCCCGACCACCCGCGACATTCAAGAGCTCCTCGTAAATACGAGCCACCATCAACTTAACCTATATCTGTTTACGCAGATACTGTTCTTCAACGCCATTATCGGCGCACCGGATGCGCATGCGAAAAACTATTCCCTGCTCCTTGGAAACGACGGCGCAGCCATGATGGCTCGAATGTACGATGTCGCTTCGGGCTTGGCGTACGAGCGCATGCGCCGCCGGGCGCGCCTTGCCATGAGCGTTGGCGGCGAAAATCGTGTGGGGCGCATCGGTCCAGGCGCCATCCGCCGATACCACGGTATGGGCGACCCCGCACTGGAGGCGGCGCTCACCGATGCCGGGCTATCTGAGAAGTTTTGCTTTGCGACCATGATGGACCTCGCCTACGAGGTACCCGTTTGCATGGAAGAGGTCATGGACGAATACGCCGACCTGCCCGGCATGGCGGACCTGCGCGAGCATATGCTCGGCCCCGTCCGCGAAAACTGCCAGCGCACCCTCGACCTCATCAAGGCGGATATGGGCTAGGTGGCCGCAATTTCCCATTTCCCAAAAGAAGAGAGGGGGCACCCATCGCAAAAGCTCGGGTGCCCCCCTCTCATAATGTCATCTGCAATCCGCTAGCACGTGGCTCGGACTGCTGCCAGCGCAACCTTTACGCAGCGAGGCGCTTGAGGACGTCGATGAGCAGCTCGTAGAAGCGCTCGGCAGAAGCGAGCTCCATGCTCTCGTCCGGGGTGTGGACATCGGAGAGCGTCGGGCCCACGGCGATGGCGTCCAGGCCGTGCAGGGCCTCGGCAAACAGGCCGCACTCAAGGCCGGCGTGAATGGACTCGATGCGCAGCTCGGAGCCAAAGAGCTCGCGATAGCTCTCGACAAAGATGTCGCGGACCGGCGAATGCTCGGCATAGCTCCAGCCGGGATACTCGAACTCAAACTTGGCGTCGAAGCCCAGGACATCGGCCAGCGTCTGCAGGCGGTCCTTGAACTCGTTCTGCAGCGAGGTGATCGAGGAGCGCGGGGACAGCATGATCTTGACCTGGTCGTCAGAGGTGGCAACCACGCCGATGTTGGAGGAAACCTCGACGGAGCCGTCGGTGGCGACGTTGCGGCGGATCACACCGTTGGGGGCAAGACGCAGGGCGCGGATGAGGGCAAGCGCAGACTTCTGGTCCATGGCCTCGACCTCGGCGTCGTCGGCAATCTCGACGGTGCAGGTAAAGCCGGGGTCGAAGACCTCGAGCTCGGCAGTGACGTCGGCGATGATGCCCTTTGCGATCTCGGCCGCTGCCTCGGCGGCAGCGTGATCGGCGTAAACCAGCTCGGCCTTGCACTCACGGTTGATGGCGTTGTCCTTAGTGCCGCCGTTAAAGCTGACGATGGCGGGCTCACCGGCAACCATCAGGCGGTCGATGATGCGGGCCATGATGAGGTTGCCGTTGCCGCGCTCCAGGTTGATGTCGGCGCCGGAGTGACCACCCAGCAGGCCGGAGATCTCGAGCGTGAGGGTGCTGCCGGTCTTGTGCTCGCGCACGATGGGGCAGGTGTAGGTAACGACGACGCCGCCGGCGCAGCTGACGGTGGCCACGCCCTCCTCCTCGGAGTCGAGGTTGATCATGGTGCGGGCGCTGATCTGGGACTTGTCGAGCGTCTCGGCGCCAACCAGGCCGGTCTCCTCGTCGGTGGTGAACACGCACTCGAGAGCCGGATGAGCAATCGAATCGTCGTTGAGCACGGTAAGCATCAGAGCGACAGCAATGCCGTTGTCGGCGCCCAGGGTAGTGCCGTTAGCGGTGAGGACGCCGTCCTTGACGACCAGGTCGATACCATCGGTCGTAAAGTCGTGCTCAACAGAGCCCAACTTGTCGCACACCATATCGATGTGGCCCTGCAGCATCACGGTCGGGGCATTCTCGGCTCCGGCAGATGCGGGCTTGCGAATGATGACGTTGTAGACCTCGTCCTGATACACGTCGAGGCCGCGCTCCTTGGCAAACGCAACCAGGAAATCGCTGATGCCCTTCTCGTTGCCAGACCCACGGGGGATCGCGCTGACCTCCTCAAAGAAATGGAACAGCTGGGCGGGCTCGTAGCCGGTAATCTTGTAGTCCATGGTGCCTCCTTGGCGCAACTGGTTAGACAATAAGACATGCGACTTGTATATTCCCAGACTTTACGTGCATAAACCAGTCGAAAACGCCGAGCGCCCTTGCATCGTCGGCTAACGGCGGGGAAACGCCACTTTATTAAGATAAAGCAGGTTAGACGGGCCGTGCTGAGGGGACGTTGGACCCTTCAACCAGCCTCAACGCCTGTTGAACGTTAATGCATACACCATTGGTATGTTTAATAAGATTCTTGTCCTCCGTCACGACGTAATCGGCATCAATGCGATTGGCGACGCCCAGCATCAGGTCGTCCTCGAAGTCGTTGTGATGATACTTGAACACAAAGGAGTCGAAGACCTCGTCTGCACCGACCGGCGCGATGAGGGCGAGCTCGCGCATCTGCCGAACGCATGCCCAGGCCGTTTCGTCCGCCGCCGCAATGGCGTTATCGCTCAGCGAACCTTTCTTCCTTCGGCACTCCCTCTTAATCGCCGCCGAGACAAGATACGAGACATCTTTGACCGAAAGAGACGAGGCAAACAGGGCAATCTGCTCCGAGACATCGGCAATCTCGAATAGACGGGCAACATCCGCTGTCCGGTCCGACCTTCCAAAAAAGTAATCCATCCATACGTTGGTGTCGATGAGCAACTTGAGAATGCCGTCTGCACTCATAGCTCCACCCACTCGGGATAGCGCTCCGCCATGGCCTCCTCATAGAGGTCGTCATAGTCTCCCGAGAACTCAGGGATGGGGATGCCGTATTTGAGGCACGAATCGCGCACGATGTGGCTGCCCTGCGTAACCCTTGATTCCACCGACGCAGTCGCTGGCACGTTAGAACTCGGTACCGCAACCCCCGATCTCGAGGGCATGCATCCGTTGACGACCAGATATTCCCAAAGTGTCCGCACCGCTTGAGACGGCGTCATGCCGATATGCGCCAGCACGGCGTCCCCAGCCTCTTTGAGTTGGCGATCCATGCGCACATTCACCTGGACCGGCCGTGAGTCGAGTACCGATATAGGCATGCTAGCTCCTTCTGCTATACATATTTATATTTCGAGTATAGCACCATTTACTCATAAAAAAGGGGCGCCCCGACAGGAGTGCCCCTTCGCAAAGCTATGTTAATCCCTACAGCGCGCCAGAGCCGGTTTGCATCATGCCGCCGGGGCCCGAGGTCACGCCGCCGCTCACAGGCGCGGCGTTGCCGGTGTGCGGTGCCGCCGGAGCGGTATCGCCACCGAGCGTGCCCGCCGGACGCGGTGCCGGGATCTCGCCCGTGCCGTGGCTAAAGACAAACTTGCCATCGGCCACGTCGCACAGGACGGTATCGCCCTCGCCCCACTCGCCGGCCAGAAGCTCCTCGGACAGCGGGTCCTCGATGAGCTTTTGAATAGCACGGCGCAGCGGACGCGCACCGTTGGTAAGGTCGGTGCCCTCGGCCACGATCTTGTCATAGGCCGCATCAGAGAGCTTGATGTTCATGCCGTTGGCAATCAAACGCTGACGCAGGTCGTCCACCAGCAGGTGCGCGATCTTGGTGAGATTCTCGCCCGAGAGCTTCTGGAACACCACAATGTCGTCGATACGGTTGAGCAGCTCGGGGCGGAACAGGCGCTTGAGCTCGCCCATCGCACGGCCGCGGATCTCACTCGACGTGAGGCCCTGCTCGCCGGTGGTGCCAAAGCCTACGCTCGCATCCTGCGCAATCTCGCGAGCGCCCACGTTGGACGTCATGATGATCACGGTGTTGCGGAAGTCGACCGTCTTGCCCTGGCTATCGGTCAGGCGGCCCTCCTCCAGCACCTGCAGCAAGATGTTGAAGATATCGGGGTGCGCCTTCTCGATCTCGTCGAACAGCACGACCGAGTACGGGTGGCGACGAACGGCCTTGGTGAGCTGGCCGCCCTCGTCGTGGCCGACGTAACCCGGAGGGCTTCCGATGAGCTTGGAGACCTCGAACTCGCTACCGAACTCGGACATGTCGAAGCTGATGAGTGCATCCTTGCTGCCAAAGAGGTACTCGGCGAGCGTCTTGGCGAGCTCGGTCTTGCCCGTGCCGGTGGGACCCAGGAAGATAAAGCTGCCGCCGGGGCGACGCGGGTCCTTGAGGGGTGAGCGGCTGCGGCGCACGGCCTTGGCAACTGCCTCGACAGCCTCATCCTGACCGATGATGCGCGTCTTGAGCACGCTTTCGGCTTGCAGTAGGCGACGACTCTCGCTCTCGGTAAGCGAGGACACCGGCACGCCCGAAGTCACGGACACGATATCGGCGATCTGACTCACATCGATGGTGAGCGGACTGGCGTCGAGCTCGGCGGTCCAGGCAGCCTTGGCCTCGGCGAGCTCAATCTCGGCAGCCTTCTGCTGCTCGGTGATCTCGGCGGCCTTGTTCATGTCGTCGCTCTCAGTGGCCTCCTGCGCGGCGGCTTTGAGCTCCTCTATGCGATGCTCGGCCTCGCGCACCGGCTCGGGCGCGCGATTCGCGGCGATGCGAGCGCGGGCGCCGGCCTCGTCGATGAGGTCGATGGCCTTATCGGGCAGGAAGCGATCCTGGATGTAGCGGTTGGAAAGGTTCGCGGCAGCCTCGATAGCACCCTGCGTATAGCGCACATGGTGATGCTCCTCGTAGCGCGGCTTGAGCGCGGTCAGGATCTTGACCGTGTCCTCGACGCTCGGCTCCTCGACATCGATGGTCTGGAAGCGACGCTCGAAGGCCGGGTCCTTGGTGAGGTACTTGCGGAATTCCTCGGCCGTGGTGGCGCCGATAATCTGGAAGGCACCGCGCGCGAGCACGGGCTTGAGCATGGAGCTCGCGTCGATGGAGCCCTCGGCAGAACCGGCACCGATGATGGTGTGCATCTCGTCGATAAACAGGATGACGTCGTCGGCTTCGGTGGCTTCCTGGATCACGTTCTTGAGGCGCTCCTCAAACTCACCGCGATACTTGGCACCCGCCACGAGGCCCGGCAGGTCGAGCGTCCAGATATTCTGGTTCATGAGGTTCTCGGGCACGTTGCCGGCTGCAATCTGCTGAGCCAGGCCCTCGACGATAGCCGTCTTGCCCACGCCGGGGTCGCCCAGAATGAGCGGGTTGTTCTTGGTGCGGCGCGAAAGAATTTCCATCATACGCTGGACTTCCTTTTCGCGACCAATTACAGGGTCGAGTTCGCCGTCGCGCGCCTTCTGCGTGAGGTTGGTCGCGAACTGCTTAAGCGTGTCGGTGCCACTCCCCTTTTGCTGAGAGGCATCCGAGCCGCTAAAGAACGGCAGGCCCGCACCGGGACGACCAGCGCCGGCGCCGGCGAGCGGACGCTTCTTGTCCTGGTCCTTGGCGGTGAGTTTCTCGATAGCCTTTTTGATGGAAGCGGACGACACACCCAGGCGCATGAGGATGTCCATGGCCATGCCGTTGCCCTCTTCGACGATGCCGATCAGCAAGTGCTCGGTCGACACGTAGGTCTGGTTGTTCTCACGCGCCACACGGAATGAACGCTCCATCACGCTAATGACGAGCGGCGTAAAGGCGAGCTTGGCCGCCTCGGTCTCCTCACTGGGCTCGGGAACCGTGGTCTGGACCTCTTTGAGAGTATCCATGATGTCATCGTAGGAGATGTCGAGCGAACGCAGCGCCTCGGCGGCAATGCCCTCGTCCTCCTTGGCAAGCGCGAGCAGCAGGTGCTCGGTGCCCACCTTATTTGAATGAAGATCGAGCGCCTCCTGTTTGGCCATCGACATGACCTTGCGCGCTCGATCGGTAAAACGGTCTAACATGCTAGTTCCTCTTAGACGAGCTAGTTTTTCAAACGCAAAGCGCCGCCCCGCGGCAGCGCTTTGGTCTCTTTACCCATATGGAGTATATGTTAACCGTTGGGACCTTTCCCACCCGTAGCCGCGCGACAACGTCTACAAAAAAGGAATCGCTCCGGTCCGTTTGGCGGTTTGGTTTTGAGCTGCTGTCTAGCAGGCGGGCTCGGCGTCCATGTCCTCGGCAACGTCATTAACGGCATCGGCGGCGGGAGTACCCGGCATGTGAACGAGCTCCATGTGCGGCTCGGCAAAGACCGTGCCCATCGGGAAGGCGCGGCGGAAGACAAAGCGAGCAACCGGACCGGCCACCAGCAGGTTCCAGGGCAGGGCCATGATAAAGTTGCGCGGGATGTTGATGATCCACATCATCGGCAGCATCTGCAGGTTTGCGAGCGGGCCGCCGGGCATATGGAACAGGCCTTCGCACGCGCCGTAAAGCGACATGATGATGACCATGGGAACGACCATGCAGGAGCTGACGGCGAGCGTCATGGCAAGCGGCGAGCTCTTGCCCGGCGTGACCAAGTACTTAAAGGCGAAACCCTTGGCGAGCGGGCTGGCGACGAACCAGTCGCAGCACATGGCAAAAATGTAGGCAACGGGGAAGCCGAGCCACGCGGCGGCAACAACCTCACCGTTGATGGCCCCATGCTGCAGGGCAACGTTGTAGATGCTCATCCAGAGCACCATGCAAAAGCACATGATAAAGGT
>UQWK01000047.1 GCA_900544725.1 uncultured Collinsella sp. | reverse complement strand
GTTCAGATGAAAACACCGGGCCGCCGCAGAGCACCTTCGACCTACCGGGGATTGCTATGACGTACGTTGGCTGAAATAAAAAAGCAATGCCCGCCGTCCTTGGTGGAGCGGCGGGCACGTTTGCTTAGTTATCGCTGGGACTACTCAGCCTTATTGCGACGGTGGAAGAAGGCACCGATCGCAGCGATGATGGCTCCAAGGCCACCGACAGTCGCGACAGTTGCCGCCGTTTGATCGCCAGTAACGGGGATCGCCGAACCGTTCTTCTTGCCGCCCTGGGCCTTGCCGCCTGCGGGCTTGCCCGCCTGGCTGCCGCCGTTCGAGCCATTGCCGGAACCCTGGTTGCCCGAACCGCCGGTGTTGCCCGAGCCGCCCTGGTTGCCGGAGTCGGCATCCTTAAGGCCCTCGATGGCCAGCTTGAGCTGGTCATAGGCCGCCTGGAGCTGGGTGTCGGAAGCATTCTCATCACCCAAGACATCCTCGGCGTAGGTAATGGCGTCCGTCAGGGCCTTGACGGACTCGGCCGTCTTTCCCTTGGTGTCAGTCTCCTTCGCCTGCTTGACCAGGGCCTTGAGCTGTTTCTTGGTCGGGTTCTCGACCGGGGTCACCGGGGTCTTCTCGAGCGCGTTGCGAGCACTCTCGAGTGCCTTGAGTGCCTGGTCGACCTCGTCCTGCGTGGCGTTCTCGTCGCTCAAGATGACGCGGGCGCTCGCCAAGGCGTTCTGGAACACGGTCCAGGAAGCCTCGGTGTAGTCGCTGGCCTTAAGGTCGCCGGCTGCAACCTCGGCATCAACCTTTTCAATCGCGGCAGTGAGGTCGTCCTTCGCCACCGGATCGGGAACGGCCGTACCGTAGAACTTGAGCTCCGCCATGCTGCAGTAGGCGTCAACGCTGCCACCGCCGGCGTGGAGCACCTTGACGGTCACGTAGCGACCGCGCGCGACACCAAAACTCATCTGCTTCCAGTCGCCACGGTCGGTGAGCACGCGGCCGTCGTTGTCGAAGGTAAACGTACCCATCGACGTGGCGGTGCCCATCTCATAACCGTCGGCGGTATCGGAGACCAGCACCTCGGCCTCAAAGATATCGCCGTTCGTGCCGCCGTCCTGGCGCGGCAGGAACGTGACGTCGGTGAGATCGTAGTCGCGGCCCAGGTCGACGGTCAGGTGCTGGGGCATACCGGCATTATAGGCATAGTCGCTGTGCCAGAGCGTCTGTTCGTCGCCGTCAAGAGCGTTGACGGCGTTGCTGCCCTCGTAGTCGGCCTCGCTCGAGAAGCCGGTCACCTTGACGTTCTCGCGGTTCTCGGGCGTGTTGATGAGGCTCTTCTCATCGACGGGGCGCATCTTGAGGCCGTCGATTGCCTTCTCGATCTTGGCCGTGGCGTCTGCGACATCCTTCTTGTTATAGCTGCCCTGGCCGCCGTCGAGGAGCTTCTGAGCCGCCTCGACCGCAGCGGTGAGAGCTGCATAAGAATCCTTGGTGTAGACGGACTCGCTGTAGCCCGCGGCCTTGGAAAGCGCTGCCATGAGTGCAGAGGTGTCGACACCAGCCTTGACCTCGGCCTCATAGGATGCGGTCTTGGAGGGATCGAGTACCGATGCCACCGTGATCGTTGCCTTGCCCGCCTTGTTGGCACGCAGGTAGTAGTTCACGCTATCGCCGGCCTGGACAGCGGAGACGCTCACCACAGAGGGGTCGGAACTCTCGACCGTCACGTAGGGGTAGCCGGCGCTCTCAGGCGTGGCCTTGGCGTCGACGAGCGTAACATCACCTTCAAAGAACTCGGTCTGGTTCTTGCCCAGCTCGACGCCCTCGATGGCCTCGACACCCTGCGTGTAGTTGAAGTTGATCTCGCGCAGCGTGAGCATCTGGTCACCCGATGCCTCAAGCGGCGTGATCTCGACCTTGGTCGCCTTCTTGCCCTTGTTCTCGGCAGAGAGACCAAAGGCGTAAGCGAGCCTGGAAGAATCGTACTCCCCGCCCGCGAATTCCTGGGTCGAGCCATCCTCGAACGTCACGACGGCCTTGATCTTCTGCACGGTGCCGTTACCGCCGTTGCGGTTGACAACCTCGACGGCATCGAGCTTCGATGGCGTCTTAAAGGCAAATGTCATCGTGGTGGGAAGCTTCACGTAACTCGGAAGCTTGCCCTCACTGTCCCAGTTGCCGCTCCAGTCCCACAGGAACTCAAAGCCGTTGTCGCCCTCGTTATTATCGAACAGCGCGTTATAGCTCTTCTGCTGAATAAGCTTCTCGACGTTGGTGCCGTCATCGGTAGTGAGCTCGTCGTTGGTCATCGTGATGTCGAAGGCGTCGCGGCCGTACTCGGCGACCGTGGGCTGCGGAACGTCCGGCATCGTCACCGTGCCATCGCTCGCAAACTCAAGTGCGTCGCACGCCGGGCCAATGAGCCAAGATGTCGAGGGCAGTTCAACCTTGCCGGCGGTCTTGGCCTTGAGCTTGAAGCTCGCCACCGCGCCGGTGCCGTTGTAGAGCTTGCCATCTCCGCGGTTGGCAAAAGCGAGGTTGATGGTCTGCGTGCCGTCCTCAAACTGGATCTTCTCGCGCGACAGGTTCTCCATGCCGGCGGTCGAACCATCCTGTGAGATGCTCTCGGACACAAACTCAAACTGGTCACTCTTAAAGTTGACGAGCGCGCCCAGGGCGTTGACGTTCTTGGCGTCGGCCGCATAGACATCGACGGTGATCTCATCGCCGGCCTCGACCTCAGTCTTGCTCGGAATCACCGCAAGGGTACCAGCGACCTTGCCCTTCTGCTTGGTGCCGCCGTCGAGCCCCGCCATGGTGAACGAGTAATCGTAGACGTCGTAGACGCCGTTATTGTTGAGGTCAGCAAAGTGGTCGCGGATCTGCGAGTTGAACGTCGAGGCATCGGACCCACGGTTCTCGAGACCCAGATAGTTCTTCATGTTGGAGTAGTCGCCATCGGAGATCGTTGCCTTGTTGAGGTTGGAGCCCACGGCGAAGCCATCCGTGCCGTCGGTCTTGTAGATGGCGATCTCGGACGCGGAGAAGAAATTGCCGACCGAGGCGAGCGGCGTCATACGCACGTAGCGTGCGGCCACGGCGCCGTCGAACGCCACCGTCTTACAGGCGGCGGAGCGCTCCCAATCGACTTCCTGGGTGGTCCAATGCGTGCCGTCGAGGCTCGTCTCGATGCGCATCTTGGTCACGGTGCCATTGCCGGCGTCGTCACGCGGATAGTACTCGAGCTTGTCAAGCTTGTAGGCCTTGCCGTAATCGACCGTCAGGGCCTTGCCCAGATCGTTGCCACCGGAGTGGAAACCGCCGTCGCCCGACTGGAACTCATGGTCGAAGGCGAGATCGGCCTTGTGGCTGCCGTAGATCGAGCCCTCCCAGGTGATCTTCTCGGCCTCGGGCACGTTCCGCCATGGGTCGAGTGCGGAGTTCGCCGCGAGCACATCGCTCCAACGGGAGTAGCCCTCGGCGTTGCGCGAACGGATCTGGTAGGTGTGCTTGCTATTGTAGGCAAGATCGGTATGCGTGAATTCCGCTGCATCGCCCACGGCGAACACGGTGCCATCGACCTTAAGGTCGTAGGAGGTAGCACCATCGACCTTTCCCCAGGTGAGCTTGATGCTTGTGGGGGTCGTGGCATCCTCGGGAGCAGCAAGGTTCGTGGGTACGGAGAGATTCTCGTTGAGGCGATCGGCCGCAAGCGTGGCGTCGGCGTTCACGAAACCGCCCAGCTCGAGCGTCTGCTCCGCTGCAGCGACATCGGTCTTCGCAAACTTGACGTAGACCTTGGGGTTCGTGGTGATCTTAGTGTCGTTGAAGCTCTCGCCCTTCTCGGCCTCGGTGCTGTCCGCATCGCTGCCGTAGTGGTTGAGGTTGGGGCTTTCGTTGTAGAAGTAGACCGCTTGGCCAGCCTCGGGGGTCGCGGCGTCGAAAGCCTCCTGTGAGTCGACCTCGGTCACGTTGAGCGCAGTGCCGCCATTCTTGGCGATGACGCTCGCAGGCTTGGCGGACACGTTGGCCACAAAGGTCGTGGTACGGTTGGAGTCGTAACCACTATAGCTGCCCTGGGACGCCGCAGCGGTAAAGGTTGCGGTGCCGCCCGTGGCCTTGGAGCTAAAGACGGTACTCACATGGTCACCGTAGGAGATATTGTCGATCGTGCCGTAGGCATTGTCCTCAGTCGTGTTGTTCTGGATGGAGGAGCCATCGTCCTCGTACTGTGTGAAGCTGCCCTCACCCTCGGTGGCGAAGAACTCGACGATACGCTGGCTGCGGTCGGTACCCTTGGTGTTGGTGTCGCTCACGGCCTCGGGGTTGTTGTTCTCGGCATACATCGGCACGATGGCGTTGGCCTTCACAAACAGCGGCAGCTTCCAAAGCGGCGCATCGTAGTTGTTGAGGACCTGGCCGCCGCGGTACTGCTTACCCGAGAAGTAGTCAATCCAGATGGTGGGATTCTCGTCGGTGCCGTAGTTGGGAAGGTAGATACCATTGCGAACGTCGTTGCCGTTCTCATCTGCCTGGGTATCCTGATACACCGGTGCCACCAGGAAGTTCTCACCAAACATGTACTGATACTGCGTCGAGGTGCTTGCGGCGTACTCGGAGTTGTCGGAGAGCAGCATGGCGCGGATCATGGGCAGGCCGGTATCGCCGTTGCCCGTGTCGATGTTGGCCGCCGAGGCCGCGCTCGTGTAGATATAGGGCATGAGTTGCGCCTTGAGCTTGAGGTAAAAGCGCGAAATGCCCGTGTAGGGATCGCCGTGCGTCATGGGCGACTTGCGGTAGGTGCCCCAGCCGTCCATATCGAGCATAGAGGGCGTGAACGTCTTCCACTGGTAGTCGCGCGCGGAGATGATGGGGTCGCCACCAAAGATGCCGTCCATATCGGAGCCGATGTTGGGGTTGCCCGAGAGGCTCTGACCGATATACGTGGGGATGTGGAAGCGGATGTACTCCCAGTTGCCGCCGTACTGATCGCCGGTCCAGATGCCGCCAAAGCGCTGCGTGCCGGCCCAACCGTCAAGCGTGATGATGTTGGGGCGCTTGTTGGCACCGGTCGTCACCGTATCGTAGGCCGTCTTGATGCCGTTGAGGCCAAAGGAGTAGCCAGAGCCCACCCAAGCGACGTCGGTCTTGAGGGTGGTAATGCCGCCCGTCTTGACCTCGGCGTCGAAATCGCGAAGCAAATGCCACGGGGTCTCGGAGTTGCTGTCAGGCTCCAGGTTAGACTGGGTCCACAGACCCGTGCTCACACCCTTGGAGTTAGCATACTCGGTAAACTTCTTAAGGTTGTCGACGTTGGCACGCACGGCGTTGAGGCGCTCGGCTGAACTCGTTCCGTCGGAGTTGACGCCGCCGGTCTTGTAATAACCGTTCTGGCCATAGCCGGCACCGTATCCGTCGTTCGGCAGGAACCAGCCGAGCGGCATGTCGTTGTCCTCGTAGTCATCGATAACCTGCTGGGCGGAGAACTGGCGGTCGAAATCGGTCGCCTTCATGTTCTCGGTATCGACCGTGGGCCCCTCTCCGTTGAGCGTCTCGGCGGCAAGCGTGCCGTCGAGCTTGTAGCCCGTCGACATGCCGGACTCGTATTTAACGTTGCCCTTCTCACTCGAAGGCTTGCTGCCCTTGGTCTCCCACTTCTTCTGACCCGAGGTCGTTGACCAGCCATCACGGTTGTAGGCATTAAGGTGACCCAGGTAGAAACCGTACTCGGGCAGCAGTACCGGATTACCGGTCACCTTGTAGTAGTCCTGCAGCATCTCGGTCGCCACGTTCGAGGCGCCCGTTTCGGTTGCCACGAAGTAATAGGCATCGAACTCATTCTCGCTGTGCGAGGTCGTGACCGTCGAGGAGTCCGTAGAGCCAAAGTCGTAAGAACCCTCGGCAAAGGTGTTGCGAAGCACGCCGTAGCCGTCGCTCGTCCAGTAGAACGGGTTGGGCGAGGCGACGCCGCCGTCGGTCCAGTTATTAGTGTTGGAGATGGCGATGGTCTGGTTGGTGTGCAGGAAGCGCCCATTCTGGGTGCCACCGCCAAAGAAGTTCTCGGACTTCTCCTTGGCGAGTGTCTGGACAGTACCCTTCTTATCAAGGTCGAGGGATGCGGACTCGGAGACCACGACGCGGTCGCCCGATTTAATGCTCATCTTGCCGGTCGCCTTGTCCAGAACCACGGTCGCCTTGCCGCCGGTGATCTCGATAGCGTCGCCTTTGTCGACAACCGTTGCGCTCGGCTTGCTGTAGGTGTCCGAGGTGTCGGGCTGGGCCTGAATCTTAGCCGCGTGGGACTTGCTACGCGGCGTGGCGTACTCGGAAAACTCGCCTTTGGGGTCGACGTTGTAACGGAAAATGCCGTCCTCTAGAAATGTGATACGCCCCTTAATGCCGTCGGCGAAATCGATGTCGACGACGTTCGAGGCTGACTGGGAAACGGTCGCCGAGTCGACGCCCTTGAGCGGCGTGGCAATCGCCTGCTGGGGGCTGGCGAACACGAGAGTCGCCGCTGTTGCGACGAGAACCGCGCTTCCCTTCACCCACCGTTTCGTGAAAATGGAATTCCTACGCACCTGGACTCCTTCCCTCCGACATGCGGAAGTGTCGCGGACGCGCGCCCTGCAGCATGGGCGAACGCATCAAACGGGGGGGGTGTTCGGTACATTCCGTACAATTGGCCCACCCGTTACCAAGGGGTCAACTGGTAGTAACCAGATAGCCACCTATTAGGTTGAATCAGCATACGGGAGCAGTTGCGCAACCAAATTTGGAATTCTCCCAGCGGTATAAAAACGAACGTAGATGGCGAGGTGGGTCTAAAACACGATACCAATTGGTTCTCCAGCCAGATACCACTTAAGCATAATTTTACTCTTTAACTGGTATTACATAACCAATACCTTTCCCTCGGAAACCGGGCTTCGCGAATTATCCTGAGGGAAAGTCGCAGCCGCCATCCCGCGACCCACCGGGAATTACCATGACGCACAATGGCTGATTTGATTTGGAATAGGAGGTTGTTGGAGGGTGGTGGACAGTTAGTTCGGATACGTATATTTTGGCGGTGCTAATTGGCGCTAACAAACTGGTTTTAAGTCGCTTTAGACCTAATAAAAGGTCTTTCTCGCTATTGCCCGCGCGTCTTTATCGGTCCAGACTATCAAAAATAGCTCAATTGTGCCCAAATTGGCCTCCACACGTCCTCTGAAAAATACGTATCTGAACTAACTGTCCAAGAGGAATGTCCACAGATAGAAAAAGGCTCTGGCGAACCTCCGAATCACCAGAGCCTTTCAAAACTCGCACACCTGAAGCACATCGCTGCATTCCTGTTTTCGCCCATGAAGTTAGAGAGCCTCTTCCGCCCACTTCTCGAAATCAATCGCACGCCTTTGGGCGGTTCGGTACGCTTCCATGTCTTCACGAGCGCCTACTACTACGATGGCCATTTTTCCTTTGATTTTAATGAGGCGGTACACAATCCGAATGCCACTTCCCCTGAGCTTGATTTTCATGAAGCCAGTCAAATCCGTGCCCGCCTTGTTTCCAAGAGGCTTGCCGAATCCGCCTTCGTTCTGCGGCAATGGGTTCGTTCTGATTCTTTCTATAGCCTTAAACACGTGTTTTCGCTGGGAACCATCGAGACGTTTGAGATCCTTGAGAGCATCCGGGTAGAAAGCGACTTCGTACCCGCTCATTCAAACTCGACCTCATCCATCTGATCGAGTTCGTCCTGGCCCACACCCAACTCTGCCATAACATCAGATAGGGAAACGAGTTCATCATCGCTTGTCGCAGCCGTCCTCTTAAGGGCCAACGTCAACAAGGCGAGGTCCTCCTCCGCCTGCTTAGCCTCTCGGTATTCATCGGGCGTCACGATAACGAACGCCGGCTTGTTGTGTTTCAAAACTACAACCGGGTTGTCGTTGCTCACTCTCGAAAACGCAGCGGGACCCTTACCGTGACTGAAATCGCTGATGGGAACAAGATTGTCGAGCATCTTTAAAGCAGGCATCGAGACCTCCAAATATAAAGTCTTTTATGCATTCATTTTAGCATGCAGAAAATACCAGCAATCACGGAATAGTGACACGGACGAAGCATCGCTTTCCACCAACCGTTGATCATCGACCGAGCAAAATGTCCCGCCAAGAGATCGAGCGAGGATTCCGTCCCTCGAAGAGGGCCGTATTGGCCTCCTCGCGGGACGAAATCATCGCTCGTTCGTTTCAGCCCGCGTCATCGCGTGCTAGACGGCCAGCTCGCCTGATTCACCCATAAGCCATCGTGCCAGGTCGACGACCTTGATGCCATCCCAATCAGTCGTTTCGTGCCCTGTTCGGGCGATGACGCACTTGGGATAGGCGTCTCGAATCCGTCGCAGCGGATCAAGCTCACGCTCAAGCGTCGCTTCTTGGGAAATGTCGTCACTCACCTGGATATAGACACGGCGGTCACGCCTGATGGCGACAAAGTCTACTTCCTTTTGGTAGAGAACGCCCACGTAGACTTCCCATCCGCGGCGCATAAGCTCGATTGCCACCATATTCTCGTAAACATGGCCAAAGTCGAGCTTTTTCGTGCCAAGCGCGGCGTAGCGAAACGAATGGTCGGCCAGGTAGTATTTATCTCCCGTCGACAGGTATTTCTTTCCTGAGACGTCAAAGCGACAAAACCGGTAGAACGCAAACGCATTACACAGGTAGTCGATATACACAGCCAGCGTCTTGTCGCTTATCTTAAGGTTCGCTCGTGAAAGCTCGGCCGCCATCCCCTTGAGAGAAGAGATGTTTCCGACGTTATCCATCAGGAACTCGCAGGAACGTTTAAGCTGCTCCGCATTACGTATACGATATTTTTGTCTGATGTCGCGCAGGATAAGAGTTTCAAGCACATCCGAGATGTATGAGAAACGCATCCTTTCGTCCTGGTAGATATAGGAACCCGGCATTCCTCCCTCGCGGACATAGCGAGCAAGGGCCTCGGCTGGAGAAGTGATCTCGTGATACGCCGAGAACTCCGCAAGTGAAAACGGAAAGACCTCGATCTCCACCGTTCTTCCCGTGAACAACGTCGAGAGGTCGCTTGAGAGAAGAAAGGCGTTCGACCCCGTGATGTAAATGTCATATTTCTCTGACGCATGAAGACTGTTGATAGCCCGCTCGAACCCTTCACACATCTGGACCTCGTCGATCATGACGATATTCCGACAACCCTCAATATAGTGCTTTTCCACATATGTATGCAGCGCATGGTATTCCGCCAACGGCTCGAACTCAAGTAGATTGAAGTTGACGTGTATGACGTTGGCCGAGGGGTCGTTTGAATGAAGTTGGCTGGCAAACGCCTCAAGCAATTTCGATTTTCCGCATCGCCTGATTCCGGTGATCACCTTAATATCAGGCGTACCTGCCACCTTGGAGAGCTTATCCATATAGAACGGTCGATTAATAAGTCTCATGGCAATCCACTTCGCAAAATTAAGATTAACTGAAAAACGCGAAGTACAATATATCATCTACTTCGCGTTTTTGAGAAATCCTAGATTTCGCGTAATTATGTTCGCCAAGCTATCGCAAACCCGACACGGGTGAGATCTCCGCCTGATTGACCCTGCGCAGCAGTCCGAAGCGAAAGACGCGAGTCCTCAGACCGCTCCGGTAAAGTGAGGGCCGCGACGGTTACCGCGGCCCTCTTGGGAAACGTGTGCGATTGTCAATCGCTCGCGCTAGTCTTCCTTGCGGCGGAAACGAGCAAGGAAGACTCCGATTGCGGCGATCGCGGCACCCAGGCCGCCGATCGCGGCGACGGTCGCCACCGTTTGATCACCGGTGCTCGCAAGTGAGTTAGCGGACTTGCCACCCTGAGCCTTGTCACCAGCGGGCTTTCCCGCCTGGGCGCCATCGTTCGAACCGCCGGATGTCTGCCCACCGTTGCCGGAACCCTGATTGCCACCGGACGCACAAAGCCCCTTCCACAGCACACGGTGCAGCCAAGTCACCGCAGGCCGGTCTACACCGTGTACTGCGGCAGGTCCTGCAGGGCGATGACGTCCATGCCCATGTCGTTGGCGCTGCCGTGGCCCTGCTGGTCTTCGCGCACCGCCTCGATGGCGCTCACGTACGTGTTGGCCGCAGACATCGCGGTCACGCAGGTCACACCGCGGCGCACGGCCTCGGTGCGCAGCAGATAGCCATCGCCGCGCGAACCCGGGCCGTACGGCGTGTTGATGATCACCGCGATCTTGCCGTCGGCGATCAGGTCGCCGATGTTGGGACGCTCGCCGTCGTGCGGGCCGCTAATCTTCTCCACGACCTCGCAGGTCACGTTGCCGCCGCGCAGTACACGTGCCGTGCCCTCGGTGGAGCAGATGTCAAAGCCCAGGTAGCGCAGGATGCGGGCGACCGAAAGGATATGGCGCTTGTCGCGGTCGCACACACTGATGAACACCTTGCCGGCACTCGGGTCGGGCAGCTTGTAGTCAATCGCCAGCTGCGTCTTGGCGTATGCCTCGGGATAGCTCTTGGCGATACCCATGACCTCGCCGGTCGACTTCATCTCGGGCCCCAGGATAACGTCGGCACCGGGGAAACGGCCCCAGGGCATAACGGCTTCCTTCATGCAGAACCAATCGAGCTGACGCTCGTCGCTCGGCAGGCCCAGGCTCGCGATGGAATCGCCCGCCATGATACGCGCCGCGCACTTGGCCAGCGGCACGCCGGTGGCCTTGGAAATAAACGGCACGGTGCGGCTCGCGCGCGGGTTTGCCTCGATCACGTAGACGGTCTCGCCCTTGATGGCGTACTGCACGTTGACCAGGCCGCGGACTCCCAGCGCCATCGCGATGCGGCGTGTGGTCTCGCGAAGCTTTGCCTGCAGGCTCTCGCTAAAGCTGAACGGCGGGATGCAGGTCGCAGAGTCGCCGGAATGGATACCAGCCTCCTCGATATGCTCCAGGATACCGCCGATGTAGACCTCTTCGCCGTCGCACAGGGCGTCGACGTCGGACTCGATCGCACCCTCCAGGAAGCGGTCCAGATACACCGGGTAGTCGGGGCTAATGCGCGCAGCCTCGGCCATGTAATCGCGCAGATGCTCGGCATCGTAGGCAATCATCATGCCGCGGCCGCCCAGCACGTAGCTCGGACGCACCAGCAGCGGATAGCCGATATGCGCGGCCACGGCCTCGGCTTCCTCAAACGAGGTGGCCTGGCCCGCCGGCGGGTACATGATGCCCAGCTTGTCAAGCAGGGCGGCGAAGCGCTCGCGATCCTCGGCAAAGTCAATGGCATCGGGCTTGGTGCCCATAATGTTCACGCCGCTCTCCTCGAGCATGCGTGCTAGCTTAAGCGGAGTCTGGCCACCGAGCGTCACCACGACGCCGTCGGGACACTCAACATCGATGACATCCATGACGTCCTCGTAGGTGAGCGGCTCAAAGTACAAGCGGTCCGAGGTGTCGTAGTCAGTCGAGACGGTCTCAGGGTTGCAGTTGACCATGATGGTCTCGAAGCCGCGGGCCGCCAGCGCGTAGCTCGCGTGCACGCAGCAGTAATCGAACTCGATACCCTGGCCAATGCGGTTGGGGCCGGCGCCCAGGATCATCGCCTTGGGCTTGTCCGCCGGCGTGGTCTCGTCGGGAGCCACGCACTTCTTGGCATCCGGGCTCGTGCGGTAGATGTTCTCGTACGTCTTGTAGTGGTACTCCGTGGCGCTCGAGAACTCCGCAGCGCAGGTATCAACCGTCTTCATGCTGGGAACCACGCCCAGACCCTTGCGGTAGGCACGTACAAAGCGCTCGTCCGAGCCGGTCAGTGCGGCGATCTCGGCGTCGCTCGTGCCGTACTGCTTGAGCAGGCGCATCGCATCGGCGTCGATATCCTCCACGCGCAGGCCGCGGATGCTCTCCTGGACCTGTACCATGTCGTTGATACGGTTGAGGTACCACGGGTCGATACCGCAGATGGCGTGGATACGCGCGACGTCCCAGCCGCGGCGCAGGGCCTCGACCACAAAGAAGATGCGGTGCTCGGTCGGGGTGGACACAGCCTGGGCGAGCTCGTCGTCGCTCAGCTTGTCGGCACCCTCCTTGCCACCGGCGCAAATGCCCTGGTGACCGTCCTCCAGCGAGCGCATGGCCTTGCCGAAGGCTTCCTCAAAGGTGCGACCGATCGCCATGATCTCGCCCACGGCCTTCATGCGCGTGGTGAGCGTGGGGTCGGTGCCCTTGAACTTCTCGAAGGCAAAGCGCGGCACCTTGACGACGCAGTAGTCGATCGTGGGCTCAAAGCAGGCGGGCGTTGCCTTGGTGATATCGTTGACGATTTCGTCGAGCGTGTAGCCCACGGCCAGGCGCGCGGCGGCCTTGGCGATGGGGAAGCCCGTGGCCTTGGAGGCAAGCGCGGACGAACGGCTCACGCGCGGGTTCATCTCGATGACGATCAGGCGACCGGTGTTGGGGTTCACGGCAAACTGCACGTTGGAGCCGCCGGTCTCGACGCCAATCTTCTCCAGAATGGCGAGCGAGGCCACACGCATGCGCTGGTACTCAAGGTCGGAGAGCGTCTGCGCCGGCGCCACGGTGATGGAGTCGCCGGTGTGCACGCCCATGGGGTCGAGGTTCTCGATGGAGCACACGATGATGCC
The DNA here is from genome assembly GCA_900544725.1 of uncultured Collinsella sp. Lineage (GTDB taxonomy): Bacteria > Actinomycetota > Coriobacteriia > Coriobacteriales > Coriobacteriaceae > Collinsella. The sequence goes on along the minus strand of UQWK01000047.1, from coordinate 3,680 downwards.
GTTGCCGGCGTGATCGCGCATGACCTCCATCTCGTACTCTTTCCAGCCCTCGATGGACTCCTCGACCAGCACCTCGTGGGCAGGTGAAAGCTCCAGGCCCTGGCTCACGATGGAGACGAGCTCCTCGTGGGTATGTGCAATGCCGCCGCCGGCGCCGCCGAGGGTAAAGCTCGGGCGCAGCACGCAGGGATAACCCACGCGCTCGGCGATGGCCTCGGCATCTTCCACGCTGTAGGCATAACCCGAGCGCGCGACCTCCAGGCCGATCTCGGCCATGGCCTCGTTAAAGAGCTTGCGGTCCTCGCCGCGCTCGATAGCGGCCAGGTCGCAACCGATCATCTCGACGCCGTACTTGTCGAGTGTGCCGTCCTTTGCCAGCTCAACGGCGGCGTTGAGGCCGGTCTGACCGCCCAACGTGGGCAGCAGCGCGTCCGGATGCTCTTTCTTGATCACGCGCTCGATAAACTCGGCGGTGATGGGCTCGACATAGGTGCGGTCGGCAAGACCCGGGTCGGTCATGATGGTTGCCGGGTTGGAGTTGACCAGGATGACCTCAAAGCCATCCTCCTTGAGCACCTTGCAGGCCTGGGCGCCGGAGTAGTCGAACTCGCAAGCCTGGCCAATAACGATGGGGCCCGAACCAATGACGAGGATGCGCTTGATGTCAGTACGTTTGGGCATGTTAGTTCTCCTCGGTCTCGGTCGCGGCGGTCTCAGCAAAGTTCCAGCCGGCAAGGCGGTCCTTCGCGGTGTCGATGTCCAGGTAGTTCTCCTCGCCGTCCATGAGTCGCGTAAAGGCGGTAAAGAGATAGTGGGCATCGGTGGGGCCGGGCGAGGCCTCGGGGTGGTACTGGACCGAGAAGCACGGGGCGTCGAGCAGTTGGATGCCCTCGGCGGTGCCGTCGTTGAGGTTCACATGCGTCAGGCGAATGCGGCCGAAGCGCTCGTTCATCACGACCGGCGCGATGCCGCGGCGCACCCAGGCGCGCAGATCGCCATCGGCCGTATGCTCGGTCTCGCCGCCGGAAAGCTCGGGAATCAACTTGCCCAGGCTGGGGAACAGCAGGCCAAAGCCGTGGTTTTGCGCGGTGATCTCCACGCGACGGCTCACCAGGTTCATAACCGGCTGGTTGCCGCCGCGGTGACCGAACTTAAGTTTTTCCATCTGAGCGCCGCAGGCCAGGCTGATCATCTGGTGACCCAGGCAAATGCCAAAGACCGGCACCTTGCCGATCAGCTGCTGCACCTGCTCGTAGGTCTCCACCACGGCATCCGGGTCGCCAGGGCCGTTGGACAAAAAGACGCCGTCGGGATTCATGTCGAGCACCTTACTCGCGGGCGTGTCCCACGGCACGACGGTGAGGTCGCAGCCAGCGCGGACGAGGCCCTCCAGAATGCCGCGCTTCACGCCGCAGTCATAGGCGACCACTTTGTGGCGGGCAGGAGCGGCGGCCGCGAGCGCAAAGTCATGCGTGGCAGGCAGGTCGGCGGCTGCGAACTCGTGAGGCTCAGGGCAGCTCACGGTCTTGACCAGGTTCTCGCCCACCAGCGTGGGTGCTGCGGCCAGACGCTCGGCAAGCTCATCGACATCGAAGAACTCGGTCGAGATAATGCCCATCTTGGAACCGTTGTCGCGCAGGTGGCGCACCAGTGCGCGGGTATCGACGCCCTCGATGGCGACGATGCCGTGAGCACGCAGATACTCCGGCACGCTGACAGCCGAGCGCCAGTTAGAAGGCGTGGCACACATGTCGCGCACGATCATGCCGCGCATGGCCGGAGCACTCGCGGGACGAGCGATATCGCCGGGGAAGGCCGACTGGACGTCGGTCTCATCGATGCCGTAGTTGCCGATCTGCGGATAGGTCATGGTTACGATTTGGCCAGCATAGCTCGGGTCGGTCATGACCTCAAAATAGCCCTCGAGCGAGGTGTTGAAGCAGACTTCGCCGGTCGCGGTGCCCTCGGCGCCGCATGCACGTCCATAAAAAATGGTCCCATCCTCAAGATACAGGATGCAGGGACCGCAGGTGCCCTTGCTGGTTTTGGCCAGCATACGCTGGCAAAGCTCGCTGGGCACGATGGTGCGGGCAGCAGCGCCCGCAGTATGGTTGTTCGCCATAATTCTCCTTCCCGGTCTCTCTGGACCGGCTTAAAGGTGTGTAGTTAGGCCTCGCGGTATTGTAACCGCAAGTATGTGCCATGGCGTTAATTTCATCGAAATGTTTACGAAATGATAATTATGACTTTCTATGCATAATGATTTTTCTGGGACGGGGATGAAAAAACATCCCGCGGGGCCTTTGGCTCACGCGGGATGACGGCGTCTTACTTTTTCTTATCCTGCTCCAGCAGATCGGACGGCGTTCGGTCGGGCTTGCCACCGCGGAAGATCTCGCGGCCGTGCAGACGGTGCTCCAAATTGCGCTCGGCATTCTCCTCGTCAATCTTGGTCTGGCTCACCACCGGATCCTCAATCAACGACGACACCGAGTTCACCTGCTTCTGAATGCGTTCGGCAATGGTGTCGTCCATGCTCACGATACGCATCTTCCAGTCGATATTCGTAGCGTTCGACGAGCTCTTAGTCCACACAAACGTCAGGATGGCGCTCTGATGGCCCCGCGCAGGAAACATGCCAAAGAAAGAATCGTGCTGAATCTTGCTATCCTCATCAATGTAGGCGTGCACGTTATACACCACACGGTCGATCTTATCGTTGAGCAGGGCGTTGGTCGCAAGCGCCGCCGCCTGAATCTGCCCGTTGGACAGCAGCTCGAGCTCATTGGCAGACGACGTGTCCAGCACCGTCACCTCAACCGTACCCGTGCGCTCGTCTGCCTCGTCAACGGTAAACTCGAGCGGGAACTGCGTAAAGCCATTGCCCCATTCGAGCCCGCCCTTCAGCGCCGTGGAAACGGTATCCACCGAAACACTCTCGGAAAGGTTCGCGGTGTTCAGACGGCGCATCACGCCGTAGCCAATCTGCATGCCCACAATCAGTACCAAGATGGTAATGACCACGGCCATGGCGGTCTTCGTGATGGTGTGGCTCACCTGCGAGCCCGAGGGGTCGTCCTCGGACAACGGGTCGATATGCTTCGCCTGACTCGCGCGGTCCTCGCTGCGCAGCTGGGCCAACGCCGCCTTGTCACCGCGTTTGGCCGCAGCCTCCTTCTCGCGCATGCGCTCGGTGCGCTTTTTGGCGAGCGTAGGATCCAAGACGCCGGATGCATCGATTTCGGAGAATAACTCCGTCACTTCTTTCGGAGTCAAAGGGTTCTTATCAGCCATAAACTTCCTGTCATATCAATCAGTCGAGCTCGTGCGCACGCGCACCTTCGAACTGCATTCGATAGTAACGGGCATAGGTGCCGCCACGTGCGAGAAGCTCCTCGTGCGTGCCACGCTCCACAACGCGACCATGCTCAACGGTCGCGATTTCGTCGGCATGCTTAATGGTCGACAGGCGGTGGGCGATGATAATCGTGGTGCGGCCGCGCGCCAACTCCTCAAGCGACTCCTGCACCGCCTCCTCGCTCTCATTATCCAGAGCGCTCGTCGCCTCATCCAAGATAAGGATCTTGGGGTTCTTGAGAAACACGCGTGCGATGGCGACGCGCTGTTTCTGGCCGCCCGAAAGACGGCTGCCGCGCTCGCCCACCACCGTATCGTAGCCC
>UQWK01000046.1 GCA_900544725.1 uncultured Collinsella sp. | reverse complement strand
TTTTGGAAAGTACCCCAAAGCGGCCCGGCGGGGGTCCTGTGTAGTCACCCTTTAGGCGGAACTCTCCTAATTATTTGGATGAGTCGTTTACTTACTTGTGCTGTTACCGTCTTCCCGCTGTTGTTGGGGTATGCTTTGTTCGTATGTAAACGTTTGACATGTTGATGGGGGAGGGTGCTATGGCTCGCGAGGGCGCTCGTTCTAAGGATTCTGCTAAGCCTGGCATCAAGGAAGTTGCAGCGGTGGCGGGGGTTTCGCCTACTACGGTATCTCGCGTGCTTAATAATCGCGGCTATATTAGCCAAGAGACCCGCGATAAGGTCCATGCCGCGATGGAGCGCATCAACTATACGCCCAACGATATCGCCCGTGCCATGCTCAACGGTCGCCTGAATCTTATTGGTATGATCGTTCCCTTTGTGAGCAGCCCGTTCCATGCTCAGGTTGTGCAGGCGGTCGAGCGCACGTTAGCGGAAAACGGCTTTAAGATGTTGCTGTGCAACAGCGCCAATCGACCCGATCTTGAGCGTTCCTATATTGACATGCTCCGCCGCAATATGGTCGACGGCGTCATCGTCAACTCCCTCAATATCGGTGCCGAGGCATATGCCGAGATGGGCTTGAGCCTGGTTGGCATCGACTGCGATCTTGGCGAGGGCTCTGTCCAGATTGCAAGTGACAGCTATGGCATTGGCGAGCTCGCCACGCGCCGTCTGATTGATGATGGCTGCAGGCGTATCCTGTGCCTGCGCAGCAATAGCCGCATGCGCATGCCTGCCAATAAGCGTACCGATGCCTACCTCGATGTTGTTGAGCAGGCCGGTTTGTCCGCGCTTGTCCGTGAGGTTGAGTTCGTTAAGCCCGACGACGAAAAGGGCGCGGTCGTTGCGAAGATCCTCGATGAGAACCCCGATATTGACGGCATCTTTGCGGGAGACGATACGATGGCGGCCATCTGTCTCAACGTGATGAAGCAGCGCGGCTTGAGCGCTCCAGACGATATTAAGGTCGTGGGCGCGGATGGTGCCCGCCGAACTATGACGTTTATGCCTGACTTAACAACCGTACGTCAAGATATCGATCGCATCGGAGAGCTCGCGGCGCAATCCATCATCGCTCTTATTAACGGCGATAATCCCGAATCGAATATCAAGCTCCCCGTTGAACTCATTGAGGGCAAAACCGCATAGTTCATCCCGTGCCAAAAGAATTCCTCAAACGCCTCTGATGACCGTTCACCGGCATATGTCAACCGTTTGCCGACGACTGGAACTGCGAAAAGACGTATTGGTGTGAAAACGTTTGACATATGAAAACGATTGACATATCTTGCCATTGTACCGAGTTAGTATGTCGTGGAAAGGAAGTCTCGGATGCACAAGGTGTATTACCAGCCTGAGGGAATTTGGGTAGGCGACATCATGCCGTACGGCGAGGACGGCACGTTCTATCTCTATCATCAGCGTGACACGCGTAACCCCGAACCTTTCGGAGAGCCGTTTGGCTGGGCACTCGCTACGACCAAGGATTTCGTCAACTACAAGGACTTTGGCGAGAGCCTTGAGCGCGGCGGCGACGAGGAAGTCGACCAGTACATTTATGCCGGCACGGTGTTTAAGGTGGGCGACAAGTACCATGCGCTCTACACTGGTTGCAATCGCGATAAGGTCCGCGCACGTTTGATGAAGCAGGTTCTTCTTCATGCAACGAGCGACGACGCCGTCAAGTGGGAGAAGAACATCGCCGAGACGCTGCTTCCGCCCCAGGAGGGTTACGATGACCGCAACTGGCGCGATCCCTTTGTGCTTTGGGATGAGGAGAACGAAGAGTACATGCTCATCCTCGGCACGCGTGTGGGCGAGGACAAGCGTCTGATGACCGGCCGCCTGGTCAAGTTCACCTCCAAGGATCTGACCAACTGGGAGTTCCAGGGCGACTGGTGGAACCCGGGCCTGTACACCATGTTTGAGATGCCTGATCTCTTTAAGATGGGCGACTGGTGGTATCTCGTCTTTTCCGAGTACAGCGACGGCAACAAGACCCGTTACCGCATGTCCAAGTCCATCAACGGTCCTTGGATTACCCCCGCTGACGACTCCTTCGACGGCCGCGCGTACTACGCCGCTCGCACCGCATTCGATGGCGAGCGTCGCGTTCTCTTTGGTTGGGTTCCTACGCGTGACGAGGGCGGCGACCCCAGCTCTTACCTATGGGGTGGCACCTTTATGCCCCTCGAGATCGTTCAGCGTGCCGACGGAACGCTCGGCACCAAGCTCCCCGACAGCATGCTTGGCGCCTTTGGCGAGGCTAAGGCAGTCGAGACCTTTGAGCTTTCCTGCGAGTCGGGCAAGGTCGAGCAGGTGCTCGCCGCGGATGCCGGCTCCACCTACTTGCTCGATGCCGACATTGAGCTCGGCGGTAACGCTGCCGGCTTCTCGGTCAAGTTCGCCGAAGACGCCGAGACCGGTCTTGCCTATGAGTTCCGCGCCAACCTGCGCGAGGGCAAGCTCGAGTTCACGCCGGCTCCCCAGTACCCGTGGTTCCAGGTCAACAACATGGGCCTCGAGCGTCCGTTGTTCTTTAAGGGCGAGGGCACTCACCATGTGCGTCTGGTCGTCGACGACGACATCGCGACCATCTTTGTCGATGATGTTGCGCTCAACGCTCGCTTCTGCAACAAGCAGGGCCAGGGTGTGGCGCTTACCGTCACCGACGGTGCGCTCAAGTGCGCAAACGCAACGATCGCGTCTCAGTAGCGGCAACGAACCGTTTTATGATTTAGAAAAGGAATGGAGAGGAACATGGACTACAAGGCAGTGTCCCAGCAAGTCGTCGACAACGTCGGCGGACTGGAGAACATCGAGGGCGCTACGCATTGCGTGACCCGTCTGCGTCTGGTGCTCAAGGATACGAGCAAATACAACAAGGCCGAGCTCGAGAACATCGATGGCGTCAAGGGCGTGCTGTACAACAGCGGCCAGCTCATGATCATCTTCGGTACCGGTACCGTCAACAAGGTTTACGATGAGTTTATGGCTTTGACGGGCGTTAAGGAGATCAGCGCTTCCGAGGTCAAGGGCGCCGAGGCGGACAAGAAGGGCAAGTTCTTCTCGGTCCTCAAGGTATTCTCGGACATCTTTATCCCCATCATTCCCGCCTTCGTCGGCGCTGCTATCATCATCGGCCTTAAGTCGCTGATCGTTGCCAACGGCCTCTTTGGCATGGAGGGCAGCCTCGCCGATCACAGCGAGTTCCTCAAGAACCTCGCAAGCTTCTTTGCCATTATCGCCACCACGTTCGACTACCTGCCTGTCCTGGTTATGTACAGCGCGGTCAAGCGTTTTGGCGGTAACCCGATCCTGGGCATCCTCGTCGGTATCGTCATGGTTCACCCGAGTCTTATGAACCGTAACACGTTCGTTATGGACCCGACGGGTGCTGAGTACTGGAACTTCGGTCCGCTCTCCATTCCCATGGTTGCTTTCCAGGGCGGCGTGTTCCCCGCAATCCTGACCGCCTGGTTTATGGCCAAGGTCGAAAAGATTGCCCAGAAGTACATCCCCGAGGTCGTTTCGTTCGTCTTTGTCCCGACCGTTACCCTGATTCTTGCTAACGTCGCCCTGTTCACCGTGTTCGGCCCGCTCGGCAACCTGATCGGCGATGTCCTCGCCGGCGTAATCGATATCCTGTACAACAGGATGGGCGTCTTTGGTGCCTTTGTCTTCGCCGCGTTCCTGCAGCCGCTTGTCGTTACCGGTACGCATCAGTTCATCCAGGGTATCGAGGCAAACCTTGTTGCCACGACTGGCTTCAACTACATCCAGGCCATCTGGTCGGTTTCCATCATCGCCCAGGGCGGCGGCGCCATCGGCATGTACCTCATTCACAAGAAGCATTCCAAAGAGCGCAACATTTGCATGTCGTCCTTTATCCCGACGCTGGTCGGAATCTCCGAGCCCGCTATCTTTGCTGCAAACATGCGCTACTCGATCATCCCGTTCATCTGCGCATGCATCGGTGCAGGCTGCGGCGGTGCCTTCGTCAAGCTCTTTGAGGTGCGCGCTATCGGTCAGGGTCTGACCGGCGTGCTTGGCCTGCTCATCGTCACGCCCGAGACCCTCGTGTGGTATGTGGCTGGCAATCTCATCGCCTTTATCGTGCCGATCGTCTTGATCTTTGCCTACAACAAGGCAAAGGGCGTGCCGACCACCGATGAAGAGGGCGCTGGCGCTGGCTTCGACGTTAGCTTCTAGTTGCGCCGTTCAGTGTAATCTGAGGATAAGTCCATTTGAGGAAGGGCGTTCGACTCGTGTGAGTCGAGCGTCCTTCCCCATAGACGAGAAAGTCAACGGCGATGTTTAATCAAAAAAATAAGGTGACACGCGCGGACTATGAGCAGTGGCGTGCCGGACAGGATGAGACGGCGGGTCGCATCGCGTCCGACCCCGATAGGCTCCTGTTCCATGTGGAGCCTGAGCTTGGCTGGCTCAACGACCCCAACGGTTTGGTTCAGATTGGTGATACGTATCACATCTATCATCAATACGATCCTTTCGATGCTGCGCATGGCGGTCCAGTGCTTTGGAACCATCTGACGACAAAGGATTTTGTGACGTACGAGAATCACGGCCCCGTACTGTTCCCCGATTCCGATTTGGATTCGAGCGGAGCGTATTCTGGTTCTGCCTTTGTACGCGATGGCAAGATTCACTACTTCTATACCGGCAACGTCAAGCATTTTGACCGCGATGATTACGACTACGTGTTGACGGGCCGTGAGCAAAACCAGATTCATATGGTTGCCGAGAATCCCAACGAATTGGGCGAGAAGCGCATAGCTGTTGGACCGGTCGATTACCCCGACGATATCGGTACGCACGTGCGCGACCCCAAGATCCTTGAACACGACGGTATCTACTACATGGTTCTGGGCGCTCGCACGAAAGACGACCGTGGCTGCGTGCTTGTCTATACCTCGCGCAATCTTGAGGACTGGAGCTATGCGACGCGCATTGAGCTGGGCGAGAAGTTTGGCTTTATGTGGGAGTGCCCCGATCTGTTTGAGCTCGATGGTGAGCTTATTCTCGTTTGCTGTCCGCAGGGTGTGCCTGCCGATGGTTGGCGTTACCGCAATCCGCATCAGTGCGTGTGGTTCCCTATCGAGGCCGATTGGGAGGCGCCGAGCTTTAAAATCGTCGGGCAGGGCATGCCCCCGATGGTCGATGCCGGTTTTGATTTCTATGCTCCGCAGTCCTTTGAGGATGCTGCAGGCCGGCGTTTGATGATCGGATGGTCGGGTTGCCCCGACGCGACAGCAGAAAACCCGACGGTGGCGCGCGGGTGGCAGTGCGCGTTGACGGTGCCGCGAGAGCTGAGCATGCGCGATGGTAAGCTCTGCCAGCAGCCGGCGCACGAGATTGAGAGGATGCGCGGCGGCTGCGTTCGTGCTGTAGGCGAAGAGACCGTCGAGGAGCCGGGACGCCTGTTTGATGTCGTGGTTTCCTGTGAGGGCGCCAAGATGATCGAGCTCGAGATTCGCAAGGGTGTCTTTGTGCGTTATGCGGAGGGGATGCTTACCCTCGATATGGGTAATGAAGGCTATGGGCGAGACCGGAGGTCGATTGAGCTCAGCGAGCTTCGCGACCTGCGCGTGCTTTCGGACACTACGATGGTCGAGATTTTTGCCAACGGCGGCGAGGCAGCACTTACGAGCCGTACCTATTCGCCGGCGGTTTCGGCGATGGGGTTGCATGCCGAGGGTGCGGCGTCGATGGATTTCTACCGCCTCGCGCATTAACCGTGCGTGGAGCACGATTGGACTTGCCGGGCGGAATGTGTCGCAGTTGCCGCAGCGAACTACCGTTTATCGTGTATAGCTACCGTTTGCGGAGTAAGTAACACATTGTTGCAAACCGTGTAGAATCCTAAATAAGCACGGAGTTTTCCAGGGAGACGCTGTCCTTTGTTGTGTGCAAGGGGCGGCGTCTCTTTGGCGCTCTGCCGCCGTTGTGCAACAGTGCGGCGGCGCGTGCCATGTATTGAAAAGCCAATGTCGAGATGGGTCGTGATAATAATGGGCAAGTACGTAATCGTGGTTGAGTCTGGGTCGGATGTGACGCCGGAGCTCTGCGAGCGCTACGGCATCGTGCGCGTGCCCATGCACGTCACAGTTGGCGACGAGACCGTTGAAGATGGTTCAATCGATCCGCTCGAGATTTACTCGCGCTGCAACGAGCTCGGTGTTATGCCTAAGACGAGTGGCTGCGCGCCTGCGGATTTTGCTCACGTGTATGACCGTATCCATGCCGAGCAGCCCGACGCGACTATTCTGCATCTCGCGTATTCCGAGGCCACGACCTGCTCGCATCAGTCCTCCAAGATTGCGGCTAAGGGCCGCGACTACGTATTCTCCATGGATACGCGTTTTGTCTCGGTGGGCCAGTCGCTTGTTGCCGTCGAGACCGCCAAATACATCGAGGCTCACCCCGATGCCACCGTCGACGAAATTTTCGCCTTCACCAATTCGGTGATGGATCGCGTGCTGTTGGGCTTTGTTCCTACCGACCTAGCCTTCCTTAAGGCGGGCGGTCGTCTGTCCAACGTGGCATTCCTTGGCGCCCACCTGCTCAAGATTAAGCCCTGCATTGAGGTGACGGGCGGTAAGTTTGTGGCGACCAAGAAGTTCCGCGGCTCTATGCTCAAGTGCGCCCGTGCCTTTATTGACCACATGGTTGCTAAGGGCGAGATTGACTACTCGCACATTGGCCTGGCGTATTCGGTAGGCCTTTCCGAGGAGCTGCGCGACGACATGGAAGTCTATGCGCACGACCTGGGCTTTAAGGACGTTACCTGGACTCAGGTCGGCGGCGTGATCTCGAGCCATTGCGGCCCGACCGCCTTTGGCGCGGTGCTCACGCTCAAGGCGTAAGGCCTGGCGTCTATCGATTTCTATTGCCTCGGCGGCGGGCGGGTTGTGACAACCTTCCCGCCGCTCTTGCGTGGAGCCAAATAGAACAACCCAATTGACCGCTAAACCGTTTTGCCATTATGCATATGGGCTAGAATGACTCTGGCATTTATGTAGCTAAAACCAATGAGAGGCAAGGTAGCGGGAATGGCTGAAATGACGCTTGAGGGAGTGGACGCTCGTCCCGAGGACTCTGCGTTTACCCTGGGCCGCGTGCATTCGATTGAGACGATGGGAACGGTCGATGGACCCGGCATCCGCTTTGTGGTGTTTGTTCAGGGCTGCCCCATGCGTTGTGCGTATTGCCACAACCCCGATACCTGGTCGGTTAACGGCGGCACCATGGTGACCGTCGAGCACCTGATGGACGAGTTTCAGAGCAACCATGAGTTTTACCGCAGCGGTGGTATTACGGTATCCGGCGGCGAGCCGCTCCTGCAGCCTGAGTTCTTGGCCGACCTGTTCCGCGCCATGCACAATAACCCCGACGGCCGCGTGCATACCTGCTTGGATAGCTGCGGCTATGCGTTCGATCCCGCGCATCCCGAGAAGTTCGATGCCGTACTCAACGAGACCGATATGGTGCTGCTCGACATTAAACACGCCGATCCCGTCGAGCATAAAAAGCTGACCGGTTGCGATCCCGCACGCATCCTGGCGTTTGGTGATGAGCTTGCCCGTCGCAAGATTAAGGTCGTTATCCGCCACGTGGTGGTGCCCGGCATTACCGATACGGTTGAGGAGTGCGAGGCACTCGGTCGTCTGATTGCCCCGTGGCATAACGTGGTGGGCCTGGAAATGCTGCCATATCACACGATGGGCGTCGTCAAGTATGAGCAGCTGGGGATTCCCTATAAGCTCGAGGGCGTTCCACAGATGGATACCGCGCGCATGCCCGAGCTGCGCAACGCTGTCATGACGGGCATGAAAAAGCGCCGCGCGGAACTCAAAAACGCTATCGGCTAGCGAGCCATTTTAAGGCACTCATTGGGGACAGACTTAAATGAGTGCCCCTGGGCACCAAGTTGATTGCCAAAGAGCTCCGTCAAGTTGCGGTGGAATAGTTCTTGTTTTTCGGCTTATGCCGCCCAAATAGGAACTATTCCACCGCAACTGCGTTTTGGGCGGAGATGCGCAACAGAATCGTGCCATTTGGATAAATACGCTTGTGGTTTCTTTAAAGACACCTTAAACGCCGCTGAATATCTTTGGAAAGAAATGCCTGCTCGGTATTATGCTGCTCGTATATAAACGGTAGCAGTCAGGAGACCACGTGCGAAACAGCGCATCGCGGGATGAGTATGTGCCGCAGCATAGCAGCAGATATGAGACGAAGGGCACGTCTTCGCGTGGCCTTGCTGACGCTCGCATCCGCGTGACGAAGATTGCCGCCATTGGGATGCTAACGTTGGCGGTTATTATCCTCGGAATTACCGCCAAAACCTACGCGTCGGAGCGAATGGCACGCTCAGATGCGTCAACGGTACAGACGCAAAACAAAAAGGTCTCTGAATCTAAAGCCACCGCAAGTCAAACCCTGTCGACAGCGAGCCTCAAGACGAGGCTTTCGAAGGCGGACTTTAACGATATTCCCTCAAGCGATACCGTGCAGATCTTCTCACTGGTTGATAACCAGATCCCCGTCCTGGAGGATGAGAGCCTCGTCGTGCTCCAAGATGCCCTGAGTCAGGCGCAGAAGCTGGGGGATGTGGGTGTAGTGTTCTACGACCTATCGAGCGGCAAGGGCGTGACGTATAACGCGGACGCCGAGGTGTACGGTGCGAGCAGCTATAAGGCGCTCTATGTACTCTACGTCTGCGAATCTCTGGTCGAGACGGGCCAGGTCTCACTCGATGATTCCCTTGGCACCTATGGCGGCTACAACATGGGCTGGCAGACGGTGCGCGACCTGATCGAGGCCGCGGTCGTTAATTCGGACAACGATTCGTTTATCGCGTTGCGTGCGGCGTTTGACCGTGTCGGTTACGAGGATTGGATTGTCGGTCTTGACGTCGATTACGATACCGCACTCGATCCGATGAGTGATTTTCCCACTTATTGCCCGCGCACCTCGGCCAAGTTGTGGCGCGAGATGAGCGAGTATCTGAGCCATGATACCGAGACGTCACAATGGCTGTCGGGCCTTCTGGCCTCTACGGCCCGATCGTTTATTCGTGACGGCATTGCGGACGACCAAGCCTTGGTGCGCAACAAGGCAGGCTGGATTAGCGAGGATGGTTGCTATTCGACATGCGATGCGGGCCTTATCGACATCGATGGCCGTACCTATGTCATGAGCATCATGACATCGATGCCGTGGAGCGACCGCTCGAGCGAGGTTACGGCTGCGATTGCAAAGGCTCTGTTTGATACGCGAGCTGCGCTGGCCTAGCGTGTTCGTTTGACGAGGTCAAACAAAATGCTGGTACCATACCGTGGTTGAGAATTTCGAATAGGTTTGGGGAATGGCATGGCTACCATCGCGATTATCGGTGCACTCGAAAAAGAGATCATGCAGATTAAGGAAGAGCTGAGCGACGTTTGCGAGGCACAGGAGGCAGGCTTGACCGTTGTGAGCGGTGAGTTCGACGGCCTGACGCTTGTCGCCACAACGGCGGGCATGGGCACGGTGAACGCCGCTGCTGCGACGCAGCACCTCATTAGCAAGTATGCTCCACAGGCAGTTGTGCTTTCGGGTATCGCAGGTGGCCTGAATCCCAAGCTCCATATTGACGATATCGTCATTGGCAAGTGCCTGCGCTATCTGGATACCGATACCGCGCTTATCGCCGAGTCTGCACCGGGGCTCGAGGAGTTTGGCTCGACGTCTGCGCTGGTCGATATCGCTGCCGATGTACTTGCTGAGCATGGGTTTGTTGATGCTTCGACAAATGCGGCCGCCTCGAACGAGGGCGCAAAGCAGTTCCTGGTCGGCACGATTGCCACGGGCAACCGTTTTGTGACGGGCGCTGCCATGCGCAACGACGCTATCGAGGCGACGCATGCCGATTGTGTCGGCATGGAGGGCGCGGCGATTGCCCATGTAGCAACTAAAAATGGTGTCGATTGCCTGGTGCTGCGCGCTATCAGCGATAATTGTGATGAAGCGTACGATGCGATTTGCGACCGCGAGTTCGACCTGTTCGAGTATGCCCGTACCGCGAGTGGCATTACGCTCGATATCGTTCGCCGTATCGCTGCTATCTATTAGCGCGCTCTTTTGTAAGAACCTACGACCAAGGAGTGTCCATGGCCGATTCCATTAACTACCAGCTTGCCAAGTTCGTCGCCAGCTATGGCAAGGTTTCGCAGATTCCCGAGTCCACCTGCCCCGAGGTGAGCTTTGTCGGCCGCTCCAACGTGGGCAAGTCGTCGATCATGAACAAGCTTTTTGGCCGCAAGAACCTGGTGAAGGTTTCGAGCACACCGGGCAAGACGAGCAACATCAACTTCTTCGAGGCCGACGACGTGCACTTCGTTGACCTGCCGGGCTATGGTTTCGCCCGTCGTTCCAAGGCCGAGCGTGACCGCTGGGCAGAACTTATCGGCGACTTCTTCGACTCCGAGCGCAGCTTTAACCTGGTTGTGTCGCTGGTGGACATTCGCCATGACCCGAGCAAGCTCGATCATGACATGATCGACTACCTGCAGGGCAACGAGTTCAACTTTATCGTCTGCCTCACCAAGGCCGACAAACTCAGCCGCACCCAGCAGGCCCGCCAGGCAGCAGCCATCAAAAAGCAGCTCAACGTCCCGGCCGAGAACGTGATCATCACAAGCTCCCAGACCGGTACCGGCATCGACGAACTCAAAAAGCGCATCGCCGAGGCCTGCCTCTAATAAGCGCCCCTATCAATAAAAGGCAGGCTATCAGCCCGGCGCCCCTTCAAAGCGTGGGTCCCTGTAGACATCCTCAGCAAGGTAAGCGCAGGGACGGTCGGGATGTTCCCTCAAAATCATTCCGCAGCGCGAAGGCCCCTTGTCCATCGCTCCGTAGGAGCAGGACAAGGGGCCTTCATGCGCGAGGACGATTTTGAGGGAACATCCCGACCGTCCCGGACAGGTATATGGGGAGGATGTCTACAGGTACTCGATTTGAGCGCCCTCGGTGTCGCACGTCAGAATGTGCGTGTCACACTTGGGGAACTGTTCACGCAGTTTGACCTGCAGGAACTTTGCCACGATGGTGTCGTCGGTCACAGCCATGAGGGTCGAGCCGGAGCCACTGATCCAGATGGTCTTGGCGCCTCCGTTAAGGCAGGTGTCGCGCACAGCGTTGTAGTCGGGGATGAGGCGGCGACGATAGGGCTCCTGAATGCGGTCGTCATTAGCGGCGGCAATCAGGTCCAGATCGCCGGTCTCCAGGCCGCGCGTCATACCGGCGATGCGGCCCATCTGCCACACGGCGGTGGAGAGCGGAATCTCCTGCGGCACGACCTTGCGCGCCTCGCTCGTGTGTACCTCGTAGGGCGGAATCACGGTAATAAAACGCAGGCGATCGCTCACCTCGTAGCGCAGGCACTGGGGGAGCGAATCGGTCGGCGTAAAGGAGCAGACGGCGCCGCCCAGGATAGCAGGGGCGACGTTATCGGGATGGCCCTCGACCTCGGTGGCAATGCGGACGAGCTCAGCGCGATCGACGGTGTGGCCTGTCAGTGCGGCGGCGGCCATAATGCCGGCGACGACGCAGGTGGAGCTTGAGCCCAGGCCGCGGGCGACGGGCACGTCGGTCTGAATGTCGATAGCGACGGGGAAGGCCGGCTCGCCCCATGCGGCCAGTGCATCCACAAAGCTCACGTAGACCAGGTTATTCTCGTTTTGGAACTCCTCGGGGCAGCCCGTGATGGTGAGCTTGTCGGCGCGCTCGAAGGTGAAGTGCGAGTAGAGGCTGACGGCCATGCCGAGGGTGTCGTAGCCGATGCCCAAGTTGGCGCTTGTTGCTGGGACGGTGATCTTGATCATGTGAGTCCTCCTGGCGTGCCTGGCTGTTTAGTTCGCTGCTCGGGCAGTCCTGCGCAAGACGGAAAGCACATTAAGTGCTTTCCTTTGCGTGCGGAACTCGCGACGAACTAAACAGCCAGGCACGCTGTGCGCGTTCGTCATCAACCCGGGGGTTATCTGATGAAAGAAGGTGCGCCGGCTTTCGCCGGCGCTTAATGAGGGATCTAGTTGGTGCTCATTCGTTTTGCTGCAGACTCTACGTAGCTTGCCATCTCGTCGACGTCGCAGACGTCTTCGAAGCGGACGGGCTTGGACTCGAGTTCGGCGAGCTGGGTCGGGGCGACCGTGTTGGTGGCCTGCTCGAGTACACGCATAGCCTCAAAATCATCCTTGGGAACGTCGAGGCCCAGGGCATCGCAGCAGGCGCGCGGGAACTTGTAGGGGCTGGCGGTCGAAAGCAGCACGCGGGCCTTGGCGCCCTCGGCGGGAGCGACCTGCTCGAAGACGTGATAGCCGCAAGCGGTGTGCGGGTCGATCACGTAGCCGTTCGCGTCCCAGCAGCTCTTGATGGCAGTGCGGACCTCGTCCTCGCTGGCCCAGCCGCAGCCAAAGACGCTCTGAATCTTGGCCAGCAGCTCGGCGGGCACCTCGTAGCGACCCGTCTGCGCCAGCTGCTCCATAAGGCCGGCAACGAGCTCGCAGTCGCCATCGGATAGGAAGTACAGCATGCGCTCCAGGTTGGAGCTAATAAGGATGTCCATCGACGGCGAGATGGTCGTGAAGAACGGGCGGTTACGGTCGTAAACGCCGGTGGTCAGGAAGTCGGCAAGCACGTTGTTCTTGTCGCTCGCCACGACGAGCTTGGCGACGGGCAGACCCATGCGCTTGGCGTAGTAGCCGGCCAGGATATCGCCAAAGTTGCCGGTGGGCACACAGAACTCAACAGCGTCGCCGGCCTCGATAGCGCCGGCGCGCAGCAGCTGCGCATAGGCGGCAAAGTAGTAGACGACCTGCGGTACCAGGCGGCCGACGTTGATGGAGTTGGCGCTCGAAAGCACCGTGCCGGCAGCCTCCAGACGCTCGGCAAGCTCCTTATCGGCAAAGATGCGCTTGACGGCGCTCTGGGCGTCGTCAAAGTTGCCGCGGATGCCGCAGACGGCGACGTTATCGCCCTCCTGCGTGGACATCTGCAGATTCTGCACGCGGCTGACTTTGCCCTCGGGATAAAAGACGGTGATGCCCGTGCCCGGCGCGTCGGCAAAACCGGCGAGTGCGGCCTTGCCGGTGTCGCCCGACGTGGCGGTGACGATCATGATGCGCTCGGCGCCGCCGTTCTTGGCGGAAGTGCGGGCCATCAGACGGGGGAGCATCTGCAGGGCGACGTCCTTGAAGGCGCTCGTGGGGCCGCCAAAGAGCTCCATCACATAGGTTTGAGGGACGTCAGCGCCCGGCGCAGCGTCGAGTTTGACGAGCGGCGTAACCTCTTCACTCGCGAACGTGCCACGGTATGCCTCGTCGACACACGCCGAAATTTCTTCGGCCGTGTAATCATTCAGTAACATTCCCAACACATCTTGAGCGATTTCAAAGTACGATTTATCTGCAAGCGAGCTGATATCGACCTGCTGGGTGCCGAGCTCGTCCGAGACAAACAAACCCCCGTCGGGAGCGATGCCGGTGCGGATTGCCACCTTACTTGAGCACGATAAAGTGCGTCCTCGTGTACTATGATAAGTTCCCATATAACACTGCTCCTCGGATGCCTTGGTCCCAATCGGTGAAACCATGGTATCAGAGCACGCAAAATAGGTTTGCAGAGGCTTTTAGAAAGGTAACCTCCAGCCCATGATTAAGATTGCCAAGTTTGGCGGCTCGTCGGTCGCCGACGCCGAACACTTTAAGAAGATCAAGGCCATCGTCGATGCCGACCCTGCCCGCCGTTTTGTGGTGGTTTCCGCCTGCGGCCGCCGCTTTAAGGGCGACACCAAGGTGACCGACCTGCTCTACCTGGTTAACGCGCACGTTAAGTATCACGTTTCATGCGAGGAACTGCTCGAGGACATTGGCCAGCGCTATTTTGATATCGCTGACGAGCTGGAGCTCACCTATCCCATCCGCGAGGAGTTCGCGGCCTTTGCCGAGCGCGCCCGCTCGGGCGGCTACTCTACCGAGGAGCTCGTGAGCCGTGGCGAGTACTTCACCGCTCGCCTGATGGCCGAGTACCTGGGTCTGCCGTTCCTGGATGCCGCGACGGTCGTGGCGTTCCATCACGATGGTACGCTCAGTATGAATCGCACCTCCGAGCTGGTGCAGGAGTACGGCCAGCAGGGCGGCTTTGTTATGCCCGGTTTCTACGGCGCGACGCGTGAGGGCCAGATCAAGCTGCTCGACCGTGGCGGCGGCGATATTTCCGGCTCGATTCTGGCCAAGTGCCTGGGCGCCGACCTGTACGAGAACTGGACCGACGTCTCGGGCTTCTATTCTGCCGATCCGCGTATTGTTCCCGAGGCTCAGCCCATCGCCCGCGTTACCTACGAGGAGCTGCGCGAGCTTTCGTACATGGGTGCGAGCGTCCTGCACGAGGAGGCCGTGTTCCCCGTGCGCGAGGCTGGTATTCCGCTGGTCATCAAGAACACCAATGCGCCGCAGGACCCCGGCACCATCATTAGCGAGACGGCTGACGAGGGTGAGGCAGAGCCCATCATTACCGGCGTGACCGGCAAGCGCGGTTTTGTCGCCATCAACGTCGCCCGTGACCGCACCAAGCCTCGTGTCGGCTTTATGCGCCGCGCACTTTCGGTCTTCGAGCGCTATGACGTTTCCGTCGAGCACATGCCCACCGGTGTCGACCGCTTTGGCGCCGTGGTGCAGGAGAAGGATGTGCACGATTCGCTGTACTCGCTTGTGGGCGACATTCAACAGGAGGTAGAGCCGCTCGAGATCGAGGTTGTCGAGGGCCTGGCGCTCATCGCTACCGTCGGCCGTAACCTGCGCGGCCGCGCAGGTATCTCGGGCCATCTGTTTGGTATGCTTGGCCAGGCCGGCGTGAGCGTGCGTATGATTTCGCAGAGCTGCGACGAGATCAACATCATTATCGGTGTCGAGGAGAAGGACTTCGACCTGGCGATTCGGACCATTTACCGTGCCTTCTCCGATGAGAACGGCATTGTGAAGGTCTCTGACCTGGAGGCTTCCGCGCCGGTCGATCCCGCTCTGGCTGCGCTCCACAAGTAGCTGCTATCTCGCTAGATTTTTGGGACTCGCCTCAAAAATCTACGGCGGGGCGTTTCGTTTCGGTTTCGTTTCGACGGGGCGGGTTTCGTGCCTGCCCCGTTCTTGTATACACTGGCAACAATAATCGGCCTGCTCGGCGTGCGGGCAAAAGCCACAACCTTTAAAGGGGGAAGCATGAAACAGTACACGGTTGCTATTTTGGGCGCGACGGGAGCCGTGGGCACCCAGATGCTCGAGTGCCTCAACGAGCAGGAGTTTCCGGTCGGTAAGCTCAAGCTGCTGGCGAGCGCGCGCTCTGCGGGCAAGACCGTTGAGTTCCGCGGCGAGCAGGTTGTGATTGAAGAGGCTTGCCCCGAGGCCTTTGAGGGCTGCGACATCGTACTCGGCGCTGCCGGCGACGACATCGCGAAGGAGCTACTGCCCGAGGCCGTCAAGCGCGGCGCCGTCGTGGTCGACAACAGCCATGCCTTCCGCATGGATCCCGAGGTGCCGCTGGTCGTGCCCGAGATCAATGCCGACGATATCAAGTGGCATCACGGCCTTATCGCCAATCCCAACTGCGCGACCATCATCGGCCTGGTTCCCACGTGGCCGCTGCATCAGCTCGCCGGCGTGAAGCGCATGATTGTCTCGACGTACCAGGCGGCTTCGGGCGCCGGCGCTCCCGGTATGGCCGAGCTCGAGGCTCAACTGGCCGCCCTGGGCCGCGGCGAGGAGATTCCCGAGCCGCGCGCGTTTGCCGCCCAGCTGGCGAGCAACCTGATTCCGCAGATCGGTGGCGTCAAGGAGGAGGGCTTTACCTCCGAGGAGATGAAGCTGCAGAACGAGGGCCGCAAGATCATGCACCTGCCCGAGCTGCGCGTGAACTGCACCTGCGTGCGCGTGCCCGTGCTGCGCTCGCATTCCGAGAGCATTACGCTCGAGTTTGAGCGCGACATTACGGTTGAGGAGGCCCGCGCTGCGCTGGCTGCCGCTCCCGGCGTCAAGCTGGTTGACGATATGGCTGCCGAGGATGCACACGATCGTTTCCCCATGCCGATGGACACGTCCGACCAGGACCTGATTTGGGCCGGCCGCGTGCGTCGCGACATCTCGAACCCCGAGGCCGCGCGCGGCATCACCTTCTGGTGCTGCGGCGACCAAATCCGTAAGGGCGCGGCAACCAACGCCGTCCAGATCGCTAAGCTGCTCTGCGAGTAGTGTGACCTGTCCGGCGGGGGCCGGGCTTGGTTTTCAGAACGTCCTCGACCATGTGTGGCGCCTTGTCC
>UQWK01000045.1 GCA_900544725.1 uncultured Collinsella sp. | reverse complement strand
TACATCGGACTCCCTCCTGGACCCACATTGGGTCCGAGATTTTGTCCGAGGTCCCTTTTGACCCATTCGCCGTGTACCTTGATCTCGGTTTGATATTGGGGATAAAAGAGCTCCTGCATGGCACTAGTCGGCACCATGCGCTCGATGCGCTCGCGCATTACGTCTTCGCGACCGTTAATGACCTGAATCACATACCACACGAGCACCACCCCCTTGCTGTCTTACGTATGGCTCACGGGGTTTGGGTATGGCTTCGCCAGGGCGCTTGTGCGCGAAGACGCTCCATATTCAAACCCTGAGCCCAGTTAGACAAGCGCGTGGCTCTGCCCCACCGCGAACGGTATGTATACGTGCAGCTGCTAGAGACGCGGACGTGTATCGCAAAATGACCGCGTCCCCAGCTGGCTGCGCGCGGCCCAGTAAAGCGGGTACAAAACTGAACCGCGGGCAAACAGCTGTAGGACTGCTGAGTTTTGTCATGCATTACTGTTTCGAATTGCTCGCGGGAAAGCAAGAAACCGCTTTAGCAATCGACACGAACGTGCATGACCACTGTATTGGAGCTCGTGGTTTTTCTGGCACCGCCGTTACGGCCGGATGCTGATCGACCCTGCGCTTTGCGGCTTGCTGGAGCCGTGAGCACAATTGAACCCTTGTAACGTTAGATATCCTAGCACAGTTTGCAGCTCTAACCTTTTGCGGTGTGTTGGGCAACATATCGTTCATTTGCCGCGTTCAAGAGGGTTAATTTGTAAAGTTACCCACGTTGACGCAGGTTTATGGGGGTGTGCTGGTTAGCGCGCACTGCCTGAGTTGCAAGGCTGACGGCGCGAGTTGTAAGAAGAATTGCATCTAGCTAACAAACTATGTACAGAACTCGCGGGATATTGCGCAACTTTTTGCGGGTGTTGGCGTGAGCGTGCGGTTTATGGGACGAGGTTGACGATCCCGTCTCCCAGTGCGAGGTTCACCGAATTAAGCGACAATGATTCAGTTGTCGCAAAATTTGCGACAACTGCTGCTGACGGCAAATTTGCGAATTAAAAAGGCCACTCGATTGAGTGGCCTCGCATTCACGATGGTGGAGACGAGGGGGATCGAACCCCTGACCTCTTGACTGCCAGTCAAGCGCTCTCCCAGCTGAGCTACGCCCCCGTGACGAGGAGATACTATAGGGGAAGATCATCGGGGATGCAAGGATTTTTTTGAATTGAATCTCGCACTTACGGGTTTTCCTGGGACGGGGCTGAATTAGCTATTTTTGGCTTTGCCAAAAATAGCTAATTAACCCACCGTCCCGATAAAACCCTCACGGAATAGATAACCAATTGCAATGCCTTGGTGGACCTGAATGGTTGCCGTCCCTCTAACGACGTTGCTGATGCCGGTGTCGGACAGAAGGCCTAACGAGGCGTGGTCCAGTTCCCACTCTAGGCCGTGTTCGCTAATTTCTGTGTTGGGGGCTATGGCGATGATGGAGAAGGTTTTGCCCTCGGCGTTTTCGATGGTCCAGGTCTCGTCTTGGTGCAGGATTCTGGCCGTTACTTCGTCTTCGGCGATCCAGACAGGGGCGTCCGTATAGCCTGCCAGTAGGCCCAGGACGGACAGGGCCATGTCGGGGCGGCCGCCGGTGGCGCAGGTCGCAACCACTTCGGCATCCGTCCAGCGACGGCGGACGGAATCGAGCGCCAACGCTAGGTCGGTGTAGTCCTTGTAGGGGTTGTGGCGTTCCACTTCAAAATCGGCAGCGGCATCGACCAGAGCGCGTCCCTCATCGCTAACGGTATCGGCGTCGCCCACGTAGACGTCGCAGCTCAGCCCAGCGCCCAACAGGGCGTCCAGGCCGCGGTCTACGGCTACGATGTGGTCGCACTCCCCTGCCAGTTGGCGAAGCAGATCCGCGCTCGCCACCACGGGCGATCCGCATACCACTAATACTTTACAAGCCACGGCCCTCGCCTAGCCCTCATACGAAAGCACGCGGGCCAGATCCAGGTCCTCATAGCTGTCGATAAAGATGTCGCAGTTGTCGCGCACCTCGTCGCGCTCCATACGGCCGTGCGGGTCATAGATGCCCACGCGCATAAAGCCAGCGCTGCCAGAACTCTTAAGGCCAAAGACCGCGTCCTCAAACACCCAAGCGCGCTCAAACTTGTACCCGTGGCGCTCTTCCTGGCGACGCAACGCCAGCTCGTACACATCGGGGAATTGCTTGGAACGCCCCGCCTCGCCCGTCGTGGTAATAAACTCCATATAGCGATCAAGGCCCGCACCCGCAAGGGCGGACTGCACCAGTTCGGCCGGCGTGGACGTGGCAACACACATAGCAATGCCCGCCGCCTTTGCCTGCTCCAAAAATGCCAGAAGGCCCTCACGCGGCGGCACCTTGGAATAGCCATCGATGAGAATCTCGCTCAGTTCGCGGTAGAGCTCCTCGCCATTCGCACCAATGCCCCAAGTGTCATGGTAGGCCTGGCACTCGTCCTCGAGCGAAAGGTGCTCAAACTGGGCAAAATCGTCGACCGTCACGTTAACGCCGTGGCGGCGCAATAACTCGGGCTGGGCATAGGCCCAAACGGGGGTGCTATTAACCAGCGTACCGTCGCAATCGAAAATAAAAGCAACGTTGGGGGCGGCGGTTTGGGACATAAACGAACCTTTCGATGTCAAATGGTAAACATCCTGCTAAAAACGTTTTACCAAACGTAAAACCAACAATCAAAAAACCCTAATTGGTAAAACTGTCAAGAGTTTTACCATCGTAATTCTGTCAGTGGTCTAAACATGGCGCTCACCGATTAAAAGCCGCCGCAAAACCACTTTCCTCCATAAAAGTAATGTACAGGTGTTATGGTAGTTTCTGCCGAAAGTTCCACCGAGCACACGAGGTGGAACGAATCATAGAACTATCGCCGTCCCCTCGATTCGTGCAGCCCTGGACCTTTCGCATTTAGTCACCAAGGCAACACGCTGCCGCGTCATGATGGGATCAAACGTGAGCGATACAAAGCTAAAGCCAACGGCAAAAAAGCCCGCTACCCGCAAGGCCGCTCCGCACGCACCGGAGCTCTCTAAGGACGATGTCTATCTGTTTGGCATTGGCATGTGGGAGCGCAGCTGGGAAAAGATGGGCGCGCACCCCGATACGCAAAACCGTACGCGCGGCTGGCGCTTTTGCGTTTGGGCGCCCGACGTAAAGAGCGTTAACGTCATTGGCGAATTTAACGACTGGGACGAGGAAGCCAACCCGCTGGTACCCGTGCATACGAGCGCTATTTGGGAAGGCTTTATTCCTGGCGCCGAGCAGGGCCAGCTCTATAAATATCTCATTGAGACCAACGAGGGCGAAAAGCTCTACAAGGCCGATCCGTACGCCTTTAAGGCCGAGTGCCCTCCGGGAACGGCAAGTGTGCTGTGGAGCCTGGACGGCTACAAGTGGAACGACGCCGCATGGCTCAAGCGCCGTGCCGGCCACAACCACATGTCGCAGCCCCTTAACATCTACGAGGTGCATATTGGCTCGTGGAAGCGCCACGGCGACGCGCCGCAGGGCGAGCCGGACGAGTACGGCAACTACCCCGGCCCCATGGATCCCTTCCCCGCACAGCGTGGCGAGTTCTACTCCTACGACGACCTGTCGGTGGAGCTCGTGGACTACGTGCGCGACATGGGCTATACGCATATCGAGGTCATGCCGCTCATGGAGCATCCCTTCGACGGCTCCTGGGGCTACCAGACGACCGGATACTATGCCGCCACGTCGCGCTACGGCAACCCGCAGCAGCTCATGCATTTTATCGATGCGTGCCACGAGGCGGGCATCGGCGTGATTATGGACTGGGTGCCCGGCGGTTTTTGCGCCGACTCCCACGGCCTTGCCACCTTTAACGGCCACATGCTGTTTGAGCACGAGATTCACCCCAACTGGGGCACGCACAAGTTCGACTTCGCCCGCGGCGAGGTCCGCTCCTTCCTGGTCTCCAACGTGCTGTACTGGCTCGAGAACTTCCACGTGGACGGCATTCGCATGGACGGCGTGTCCAGCATGCTGTACCTCAACTTTGGCATCGACGATCCGGGCCAAAAGAAGTTCAACAAGTACGGTACCGAGGAGGACCTGGACGCCAGCGCGTTCATCCGTCAGGTCAACTGCGCTGTAGAGGCGCACTACCCCGACGTGATGATGATGGCCGAGGAGTCCACCGCGTGGCCGCTCGTGACCTATCCGCCGCAGGACGGCGGCCTGGGTTTCCACTACAAGTGGGACATGGGCTGGATGAACGACACCCTGCACTACATGCAGACCGATTTTCCGTGGCGCCCCGGCAACCACGGCCTGCTCACGTTCTCCATCATGTACGCCTTTACCGAGAACTTTATCTGCCCGCTGAGCCACGACGAGGTCGTGCACGGCAAGTGCTCGCTCATCGGCCGCATGCCGGGCGACTGGTGGCGCCAGTTTGCCGGCCTGCGCACGCTGGCCTTCTATCAGATGACGCACCCCGGTGCCAAGCTCAACTTTATGGGCAACGAGATCGGCCAGTTTATCGAGTGGCGCTACTACGAGTCCATCCAGTGGTTCCTGACCGAGGAGTACGAGACCCACAAGCATCATCAGGCGTTTATCAAGGCGCTCAACCACCTGTACACCGCCGAGCCCGCCCTGTACGAGCGCGGCTATACCGACGACGGCTTTACCTGGATCGATGCGGACAACTCCAAGCAGTCCATCGTGAGCTTTGTGCGCCAGGGCGAGGATATCGACGACGACCTGGTGATCCTGATCAACTTTGACCCGGCAAGCTACGAGAGCTTCCGTGTGGGCGTGCCGCGCGAGGGTGACTGGGAGGTCATCTTTGACTCCGACCGTCCCGAGTTTGGCGGCAGTGGATATGCCGGCGAGGAGCCCTACACCTGCTCGAGCGAGCCCTATCCCTGGAACGGGCAGATGGACTCCATCGAGATTAAGATGCCCGGCCTGGCTGGCGTGGTGCTTAAGCGCCGCGGTCCCAGCAGCTACAAGCCGCCCGTGGTCGAGAAGCCCAAGGTTGCGCCCAAGAAGAGCACGTCCTCGGTGAAGCCCAAGGCCGCGGCTGCTAAGAAGGCTCCGGCTAAGGCAAAGGCTACGACCACCAAGGCCAAGGCTGCCGCAAAGCCCGCTGCCAAGGCCGCGACCAAAAAGCCGGCTGCCAAAAAGGCCGCTACCAAGGCCAAGTCTGCTTCTGTTAAGTCGTCTGCCAAGAATGCGTAACAAAGCCGTTACAGCTGTAATTACCCGCCTCGCCGAGGCGTAGGATACAAGTCATAACCGTTCCGGGAGAAACATCCCCGGGGGAAAGGAACGTATGAATAAGATCTTCGACAACAAGCAGGAGTTTACCGAGCTCTATCGCGATGCTGTCATGAGCATCAGCGGCAAGAGCGTCGAGGCCGCCAGCGACCTCGACCGCTTTAACGCCCTGGCCAAGCTCGTGGCCGAGAAGGCGCGCACCGTTGCCACCAAGAGCGACGCCCGAGCCACCGCCGAGGGCAAGAAGCGCGTGTACTACTTCTCGATCGAGTTTTTGATCGGCCGCTTGCTCGACAACTACCTGCTCAACTTTGGCGTGCGCGACATGGTCGCCGAGGCGCTCAACGACATGGGCTTTGACCTTTCCGTCATCGAGAACCAGGAGCCCGATCCGGCTCTTGGCAACGGTGGCCTGGGCCGTCTGGCAGCGTGCTTCCTGGATTCCATGGCAGCCGAGGGCATTGCCGGCTACGGCAACGGCATGCGCTACCGCTACGGTCTGTTTAAGCAGGAGATCGTCAACGGCAGCCAGGTCGAGGCCACCGACGAGTGGCTCACCCACGGCTATCCCTGGGAGGTCCGCCGTCAGGACAAGGCTGTGACCATCAAGTTTGGTGGCCATGTTGAGGGCTATGAGGAGAACGGCCGCACGTTCTACCGCACGGTGGACACGCAGGACATCCTGGCCGTCCCCTACGACATCCCCATTGTGGGCTATGCCGGTGAGACCGTCAACAAGCTGCGCGTCTGGGCCGCCGAGCCGGTCGAGGAGCACTTTGACCTTGAGGCCTTCAACCGCGGCGACTATGCCCTGGCCGACGCCGAGCGCGCCGAGGCCGAGGCCATCAGCGCCATCCTCTACCCCAACGACGCCGGCGAGCACGGCCGTCTGCTGCGCCTGAATCAGGAGTACCTGTTTGTCTCGGCCGGTATCTACAGCCTGCTCGACACCTTTGAGAAGGAGCACGGCGAGAAATGGGAGCTGCTGCCGCAGTTTGTGGCCATCCACACCAACGATACCCACCCCGCCATGTGCGGCCCCGAGCTCATGCGTATCCTCATCGACGAGAAGAAACTCGAGTGGGATGACGCCTGGAACATCGTGACGCAGGTCGTGAGCTACACCAACCACACCATCCTGCCCGAGGCTCTGGAGAAGTGGCCCATCGGCACGTTCTCCAAGCTCCTCCCCCGCGTGTACCAGATCATCGATGAGATCAGCCGTCGTTGGCACGAGTCGTTCGACACCACGCAGGAGGGCTGGCAGGAGCGTCTGCGCCAGACCGCTATTCTGTGGGACGGCGAGATTCGCATGGCCAACCTATCCGTGATCTGCAGCCACAGCGTCAACGGCGTGGCAAAGATTCACTCCGACATCATCAAGAACATCGTGCTCAAGGACTTCTATGCCCTGACGCCCGAGAAGTTCAACAACAAGACCAACGGCATCTCGCACCGCCGCTTCTTTGCCGAGGCCAACCCCACCTATGCCAAACTCGTGACCGAGGCCATTGGCGATGGCTGGCTCAAGGACGCCTTTGAGCTGGAGAAACTCAAGGAATTCCAGAACGACACCGAGTTCCTGAAGGCCGTGGGTGCCTCCAAGCGCGCCAACAAGGAGCGCCTGGCCGCCTACGTTAAGGCCGAGACCGGTCTGGTTATCGACCCCAACACCGTCTTCGACGTTCAGGTTAAGCGCTTCCATGCCTACAAGCGCCAGCTCATGAACATCATGAAGGTGATGGACATCTACAACCGTCGCATCGCGGATCCCAACTTCCACGTGACGCCGACGACCTTCATCTTTAGCGGCAAGGCTGCCTCGAGCTACACCTTCGCCAAAGAGACCATCCGCCTCATTAACTCCGTTGCCGACGTCATCAACAACGACGCCCGCGTCAACGAGGTCATGAAGGTCTGCTTTATCCCCAACTTCCGCGTGAGCAACGCCCAGCTCATCTACCCTGCCGCCGAGATCTCGGAGCAGATCTCCACGGCCGGCAAGGAGGCCTCGGGCACGTCCAACATGAAGCTCATGATGAACGGCGCCATTACGCTGGGTACCCTCGACGGCGCCAACATCGAGATCGCCGACCTGGCCGGCCGCGAGAACGAGGCCATCTTTGGCCTGACCGCTCCCGAGGTCGAGCAGCTCTGGGCATCCAACAGCTACTTTGCGTGGGATACCCTCAACGGCGACCGCGAGCGTCTGGGCCGCGTGATGGACGAGCTCAAGGACAACACCTTTGCGGGTCTTTCGGGCAACTTCGAGAGCATCTACAACGAGCTCATGAACAACAACGACCCCGACCTGGTCATGGCCGATTTCCGCAGCTACGTCGACGCCTGGGAGGCGCTCACGAACAGCTACGGCGACAAGGAGACCTGGAACCGCAAGGCGCTGCTCAACACCGCCTCCTCCGGCTGGTTCTCGAGCGACCGCACCATTCGCGAGTACCGCGACGAGATCTGGCACGCGTAAAGGCGCGTGAGCTCCCTTATGCCAGCACGGCATTACTCGACGGGCGCGACCAAGCGCCACGCCCGTCGCTAATGGGTTTAAGAACATCGATGACAGAAGGAGAAATCGATGAGTAAGAAAGAATGCATCGCGATGCTCCTCGCAGGAGGACAGGGCAGCCGATTGGGGGCACTCACCCAAAAGATCGCTAAGCCGGCGGTTAGCTTTGGTGGCAAGTTCCGCATTATCGACTTTTCGCTCTCCAACTGCTCCAACTCGGGCATCGACACGGTGGGCGTTCTGACGCAGTACCGTCCCTACCTGCTGCATGCCTATGTGGGCTCCGGCGAGGCGTGGGATCTGGACAGCCGCGACGGCGGTGTGTCGATCCTGCCGCCGTACGAGACGCAGACCGGTGGCGCCTGGTATGCGGGCACGGCCGACGCCATTACGCAGAACCTCGACTACATCAAGGCCAACGACCCCAAGTACGTCCTGATTCTTTCGGGTGACCATCTGTATCGCATGGACTACCGCAAAATGCTCAAGACGCACATTGAGAACAACGCCGACCTCACGGTGAGCGTTATGCCCGTGCCGTGGGAGGAGGCCAGCCGCTTTGGCATCCTGACCACCGACCCCGAGGACGGCCGCATCACCAAGTTCACCGAGAAGCCCGAGAAGCCCGATTCGAATCTCGCGTCCATGGGCATCTACATCTTCTCGGCCGACGTCCTGATCGAAGCGCTCGAGGAGGACGCCCTGGACCAGCGCTCGAGCCACGACTTTGGCAAGGACATCATCCCCAAGCTGCTCGGCGAGGGCAAGCGCCTGTACAGCTACGAGTTCCACGGCTTTTGGAAGGATGTCGGCACCATCGCCAGCTTCCACGAGACCTCGATGGACCTGCTGGGCAACAACCCCGAGTTCGATCTGTTTGACAAGAACTTCCCCATCATGTCCAACATCACCACGCGTCCGCCGCACTACATTGGCCCGGACGGCCGCCTGGACGACTGTCTGGTCTCCAACGGCTGCAAGATCTACGGCACCGCTCGCCACTCGATCCTTTCGACCGATGTCATCATCGAGGAGCGCGCCGTGGTCGAGGACTCCGTGCTGCTGCCGGGTGCGCACGTTAAGAGCGGCGCGCACATCTGCCGCGCTATTTTGGGCGAGAACTCCACGGTCGAAGAGGGCGTGAAGCTCGGCTCTGTCGATACCACCAAGGATACGGCCGTCGTTGGAAATGACGTCGTTATCGGGAAGGGGGAATGATCCGATGATCAATCGCAAGGCCATCGGTTATATCACCGCTAACTACTCTTCGACCTACGGCAGCGTTCTGCTCAAGGACCGCCCCATCGCGTCCGTCCCGTTTTTGGGCCGCTACCGTCTGATCGACTTCCCGCTGTCCAACATGATGAATGCCGGCATTAAGACCGTCGGCGTCGTCATGCCGGGCAACTATCGCTCGCTGATCGACCACGTGGGCTCGGGCAAGGACTGGGGCCTGGACCGCAAGAAGGGCGGCCTGTTCATGGTGCCCGGCAACGCGTATGGCACCACCAAGGGCGGCATGCGCTTCCTGCTGCGCGACATCATCTCCAACAAGACGCTGTTCCAGCGCTCGGACAAGCCCTATGTCGTAATGATGGGCACCAACATCATCTTTAATATGGACCTCAACACCATCATCGAGGCGCACGAGAACTCCGGCGCCCAGATGACCGTCGTGTACTGCAAGGCCACGCGCAACGTTGATGACGAGACCAAGCTCGAGATTAACGAGAACGGCCGCCTGACGGGCGTGAGCGCCGGCGTCGTGTACGGCGATAACGCGTCCATGGACTGCTGCATCGTCAACCGCGAGACGCTGCTCGAGATCATCGACCACTACCAGGCCGCCGACTATCTGGACCTGCTCGAGGCGCTCCAGGGCGACTTTGGCAACATCGACGTGTGCAGCTACGAATACAAGGGCGAGGTCGTGGGCGTGTTTAGCGAGAAGTCGCTCTATCGCCGCAGCATGGACCTGCTCGACCAGACCGTGGCCGACCAGCTCTTCGACCCCGAGCGCCCGATCCTGACCAAGGCTCACGACGTGCCGCCCTCGCGCTATGCGACCGGCAGCCACGCGTGCAACTCGATCATCTCGGCCGGCTGCATCATCAAGGGCACCGTGCGCAACTCGATCCTGTCGCGCGGCGTCGTGGTCGAGGAAGGCGCTTCGGTGACCAACTCGATCATCAACCAGAGCTGCATCATCAAGAGCGGCGCTCGCGTTGAGAATGCCATCCTGGACAAGAACAACGTGGTTCCCACCAACACCGAGCTCCGCGGCACGCCCGAGAACATCCTGGTGCTGGGCAAGGCCCCGTTAACTCCCGATACCACCATCGTGCATTAACGTAGGCACCGCAACATCGCTCGTAACATGTAGAATAGCCGCCCGGTTTGCGCCAGGCGGCTATTCTCGAATTGCAACAGGGAGACAATATGGCAGATTCCAGCAAAAAGATGCAGATCGTGTTTGCCTCGGCCGAGTGCGCACCGTTTGTTAAGACCGGTGGCCTGGGAGACGTGGCGGGCTCGCTGCCTGCGGCGCTTGTGCGCGCCGGCGCCGAGGTCATCGTGATGGTGCCCAAGTACGCCACCATCAAGGACGAGTACAAGGCGCAGATGGAGCACTTCTCCGACTTTTACGTGAGCCTGGGCTGGCGCAACGAGTACTGCGGGCTCGAGAAGCTCGAGCGCGACGGCGTCACGTATATGTTCATCGACAACGAGCGCTACTTTGCGCGCGACTATCCGTATGGCTTCTTTGATGACGGCGAGCGCTTTGCGTTCTTCTCCAAGGCCATCACCGAGAGCCTGCAGCACCTGCCGGCCGGTTTTGAGTGCGACATCCTGCACTGCAACGACTGGCAGACGGCACTGGCGCCCGTGTTCTTGCGCGAGTTCTACCAGGGCCTGCCGCTGTACGACCGCGTCAAGACCGTGTTCTCGATCCACAACGTGGCGTTCCAGGGCCAGTTTAGCGACACCGTGATGGAGGACATCCTGGGCGTGGCGCACATTCCGGCGGCCGCCTCGCAGCTGCGTTGCGACGCCTGCAGCATCAACTACATGCTGGGCGCGCTGCGCTATGCCGATGCCATCACCACGGTAAGCCCCACCTATGCCAACGAGATCCAGACGCCCGAGTTTGGCGAGGGCCTGGACGGTGTGCTGCGCGAGCGCTCCTATGCGCTGCAGGGCATTTTGAACGGCATTGACGTGGCGGGCTTTGACCCGGCGACCGACAAGCGCATTGCCGCAAACTACACGGTCGAGGACCGTTCCGGCAAGGCCGTGTGCAAGGCCAAGCTTCAGGAAGAGCTGGGGCTCGAGGTTCGCGACGACCGTCCGCTCATGGTGATGGTCACGCGCCTGACGCGTCAGAAGGGCATGGACCTGGTCATGTACGCGCTCGACCGCATCCTGTCCGGCGGCGTGCAGGTAGCGGTGCTGGGCACCGGCGACCGCGACTACGAGGACGGTCTGCGCTACTTCCAGGACAAGTACCCCGGCACGATGGCCGCACGCATCGAGTTCGATCCGGCGCTGTCGCAGCGAATGTATGCCGCCGCGGATATGTTCCTGATGCCGTCGAAGTTTGAGCCCTGCGGCCTGTCGCAGATCATCGCCATGCGCTACGGCACCCTGCCGATTGTTCGCGAGACCGGTGGTCTGAAGGACACGGTGATCCCGTATAACGAGTTTACCGGCGAGGGCACGGGCTTCTCGTTTAGTAACTTTAACGGCGACGAGATGGGCGACGCCGTGTTCCGCGCGGCACGTCTGTTCTGGGACAACCGCGATGCCTGGAACCAGCTGGTCACGCAGGCCATGAGCCAAGACTTTAGCTGGACGCGCTCGGCCGACAAGTATCTGGA
Organism: uncultured Collinsella sp.; assembly: GCA_900544725.1. Classification (GTDB taxonomy): domain Bacteria; phylum Actinomycetota; class Coriobacteriia; order Coriobacteriales; family Coriobacteriaceae; genus Collinsella. The sequence goes on along the minus strand of UQWK01000045.1, from coordinate 4,750 downwards.
CCTGTATTTCTTTATGCATCCGGAGATCGAGAAGCCGACGGCTGTGGAGGAACCCAAGGCCGAAGAGAAGCCGGTTGAAGCTGAGCCCGTTAAGGCCGATCCTGAGGTGAAGGTCGAGGCTACTCACGAGCCCGAGCCTGAGGTGAAGCCCGCGGCTAAACCTGCCGCCAAGAAGATGACGGCCCGCAAGACGACGGCTAAGAAGGCCACCGCTGCCAATGAAACTACTACCAAATCAACGACCACGCGCAAGCGTACGACCGCCGTTGCCAAGAAGGCCGCTGAGGCCGAGGCCGCTCCCGACGTAAAGGCCGAGGCTAAGCCTGCGGCAAAGGCTCCGGCCAAGACTGCTGCCAAGAAGACGACTGCGTCCAAGACCGCGACCGCCAAGAAGGCCGCGGCAACGAAGTCGACGACGTCCAAGACCGCCGCGAAGACGACCCCGAAAGCAGCCACGACCAAGGCAGCCGCAAAGCCGGCCGCCAAAGTCGAGGAGACGCCCGTCGAGGCAAAGCCAGCCGCCAAGACCACCACGCGCAAGCGCTCTACGACGACGGCCAAGAAGACCACGACCAAGGCTGCTGCTCCCAAGGCAGAGGCTAAAGCCGAGGACAAGCCTGCAGTAAAGGCCGAGCCGGCACCGAAGGCCGCTGAGGTAAAGACCGCTCCGAAGGCTACGGCAAAGACCGAGCCCGCCAAGGAGGCCCCGGTCTCCCCTGCCTCTCCGGCCGAGGAAAAGGCCCCGACCAAGAAGACCTCCGTCCGCAAGGCAACGGCCACCCGCAAGCGCCGCTAGCCCGCAGACGATCTAAAACCTAATCAAAACCCTAAACAAGGGGCGCTCCAACCGGGCGCCCCTTCTCTGTAGATAGTTGGTAAAACGATTATCTAGGACAACCGTTCGCCGATGGTAAACGGATGTTGTTTATACACCCTGTGTACAACAGATATACTTATATCTTGTGCGTAAAGCCCATGGCCCGCAGGCCGTGATTCTATTGAACTGGACCGTACTATGAGATTGATACACAACAGCCGCCTACCGCAGTTTCGCACTCCGTTTGGCGCTGTGACCACAGGAACTACCGTTGCACTCTCGGTTATTTTGGAGGATGCCGATCCCAACCAGGCAACACTCACCCTGCGTACCTGGGTCGATGAAGTCGGCGAAACCCTGATTCCGATGGAGCACGAAGGCGATGGCATTTTTACCGGCGAACTCAAATGCACTGAACCGTGTCTTGTGTGGTACAGCTTTATATGCAATATCGAGGGCCAGCCCGAGGTCCGCCTGGGCGCGCCCCAAGGCCGCACCGGCGGCGAGGGCGTAACCTACGACTACGCTGAGGTGCCGTCCTTCCAGATTACCGTCTACAAGCACCGCGAGAACCGCCCCACCTGGTACGAGCGTGGCATGGTCTACCAGATCTTCCCCGACCGCTACGCCCGCGACGAGCATTGGCGCGAGCGCACAATGGCCCAACTCGAAAAACCACGCAAGGGCATTCAGCGCCGGATGGTCGAGGACTGGAACGAGCCGCCCGTGTACGAGCGCGCCGAGGACGGCTCCATCAAGACCTGGGACTTCTACGGCGGCTCGCTCAAGGGCATCCAGGAAGACCTGCCCCGCATCGCCGAGATGGGCTTTACGGCCATCTACCTCAACCCCATCTTTGAAGCCGCGAGCAACCACCGCTACGACACGGCCGACTACACCAAGATCGACCCGATCCTGGGCACTGAGCAGGACTTTACCGAGCTGTGCCAGGCAGCCGAGAAGCTTGGCATCTCCATCATCCTGGACGGAGTCTTCAACCACACGGGCGACGACTCGATCTATTTCAACCGCTACGGCAACTACCCCGGCGTGGGTGCCTGGCAAAGCGAGGATTCGCCGTGGCGCGATGCGTTTACCTTCCACGAGGACGGCTCGTACGACTGCTGGTGGGGCGTGGGCAACATGCCGGCCATCAACGAGAAGTCCGAGCTGGTGCGCGAGAGGCTCTTGGGCAAGGACGGCGTGATCCGCAAATGGCTGCGCGCCGGTGCCCATGGTTGGCGCCTGGACGTCGCTGACGAGCTTTCCGACGACTTCCTAGCCGAGATCAAGAAGGCCGTACTTGCCGAAAAACCTGACGCACTGTTGCTCGGTGAGGTCTGGGAAGACGCCTCCAACAAGATTAGCTACGGTCATCTGCGCCGCTACCTGCAGGGCTCCGAGCTGGACTCTGCTATGGATTACCCCTTCCGCAACATGGTCATCGGCTTTTTAATGGGCTACAAAAACGCCTACCAAGCTGCCGAGGATATCGAGACCCTGCGCGAGAACTATCCGCGTGAGGCCCTGTCTTGCGCACTTAATTTGCTCTCGAGTCACGACCGTCCGCGCATTATCTCGGTGCTCGGCGGCGGACCCGACGAATCGAAGCTGCCCGAGTGCGAGCGCAGCAAATGGCGCCTGGACGAGAACTCGATGGGCCTGGCCAAGAGCCGTTTTTGGCTTGCAACGCTCATGCAGATGACCTTCCCCGGCGTGCCTTCGATCTACTACGGCGACGAATACGGCTTGGAGGGCCTAACCGATCCGGGCAACCGCCGCACCCTGCCGACCAAGGACCAACTGCACGACTTCGACACGCTGGCTATTGTCAAGAACGCCTCCGCCGTACGCCGCGCACTGCCGTTTATGATCGACGGCGAGATCAAGGCCTTCGCGCTCAACGACGAGGTGCTGGCATACAACCGCACGGGCAAGAACGGCGACTCCGCGACGGTTATCATCAACCGCAGCCTGCGCAATTCGCACCGCGTGACGATTCCGGCGCTCGGCGAATGCGCGAGTGACGTGATTAGCGGCCACGAGTGCGAGATCCACAACGGTACGGTCACGCTCGATCTGTATCCGTTGGGCTCGTCGATCATCTATCACCATGCCGAGCAGCGCCTGCAGGAGCCGCTCGATCACGGCGCGGGCGTCGTTTGCCATATCACCTCGGTGCCCACCGACGACGGCAAGCCCGGCACGATCGGTGCACCCACGCGTCGCTTTATCGACCATCTGGCCGCTATGGGTATGCGCTACTGGCAGGTTCTGCCAGTCAACCCGACGGACTTCTTCCGCTCCCCTTACGCTGGGCCTTCGGCCTTTGCGGGCAATATTGACCTGCTGCCCGAGAGCCAAGAGGAACTGGCGGCAGACTTTGAGACTTGGAAAGCACGTGGCGGCGAGGATGCCGATCCGCTGTACACGGCGTTTAAGCATCGCAACGCCGACTGGCTCGAGAAGTACTGCGTCTACATGGCCGTCAAGAAGTACTTTGAAGGCGAATCGCGTCACGATTGGACGGCCGATGTCGCGCGCTACAACGAGTATCTGATCGATGACAAGCGTTTCCACGACGAGGCCGAACTGCAGGCGTACATGCAGTACCGCTTTGACCTGGCCTGGTGCGAGCTCATGAACTACGCGCACAAGAAAGGCATCGAGGTCATCGGCGACATTCCCATGTATGTTTCGGATGATTCGGCCGACGCATGGAGCGAGCCCGAGAACTTCTGGCTGTCCGATACCGGTAAGGCGATTGAGATTTCTGGCGCGCCGCCCGACAATTTTGCGCCCGAGGGCCAGGTATGGGGCAACCCCACCTTCCGTTGGGATCACATGAAGGAGAACGGCTACCGCTGGTGGATGGACCGTCTGCGTCGCGCGTTCTCGCTCTACGACCGTGTGCGCCTGGACCACTTCCTGGGATTCCACAGCTACTTTAGCATTCCCGCAGGTAAGGCCTGCGCTGACGGCCGCTGGCTGGCGGGTCCGGGCAAGGATCTGTTCCAGACTGCCTATGACGAGCTGGGGCCGCTCAACTTTATCGCCGAGGACCTGGGCTACCTGACGCCCGGCGTTCGCGCCATGGCTTCGACCTGCGGCTTCCCCGGTATGGACGTGCTGGAGTTTAGCGATTACGATGTCCGCTGCGGCGTGCATCCCACGCCGGGCAAGATTCTGTACACCTCGACACACGACACGTCGACGCTCGCCGGTTGGTGCACGCGCTCCTTCGCGGGCGGCGACGAGCCGATCGGTGTTGAGGTGGCGGCCAAGCTTATGGGCGACGCGCTGGCAAGCGACGCTCCCCTAGTGATGATGCCGCTGCAGGATGTCCTGGGGCTTGGCGACGACGCGCGTATGAACGTGCCGGGTGTCGCCACGGGCAACTGGACCTGGCAGGCCGATGAGGCCGACGTTGCGGCCGCCGAGGGCAAAACTGCACAGCTCTTGCGCAACACCCATAGATTCTGGGGCGAAGCGTGATAAAACCCCCGATATAGGGTACAGTTACAAAAGTTTGAATTTATGCGGGCAGAGCGATCTGCCCGCTTTGTGCTGAAAAGGAAGTATTATGGCGCGCTACGATTACAAGTGCTCGAGCTGCGGCAACGTGTTTGAGGTTGAGCATCCCATGTCCGAGACCCCCGAGGTCGTGTGCCCGAGCTGCGGCGCTCCGGCAACCAAGACGTTCTCGGCCAGCGGAATCAAGTTTGAGGGCAGCGGCTTCTACAACACCGACCAGCGCAGCGGTGGTTCCAGCACCAGCGCCACCAGCGGCTGCTGCGCCAACTGCCCGCACAACCACTAGCGGCAAGCGGTCTCGCTACTCAGATTTCCCTATGAGTTGCGGTGAAATAGTTCCTGGAGGGGGTGCGGACAGAAAGTTGGACCGCGAGGCGGTCCGGACTGGAGGTTCGCATG
>UQWK01000044.1 GCA_900544725.1 uncultured Collinsella sp. | reverse complement strand
CAGGTTGATTTTGATCTGAGCTACGTTGAGCCCGCGAATCGCCGCGGAAAGCGTGTTTGGGTCATCGTTTCTGGTGCTTTGCGCTATGAGGTTGCTGCAGAACTTGCCGAGCGTCTTGAGCGCGAGACAAAGGGTCGGTGCGAGCTTGGCGCCGTGCAAGGCGTGTTTCCTTCGATAACCAGATGCGGTATGGCTGCCTTGTTGCCTCATGGAACGATGCGTTACGAGGCATGCGGAGAGGGGGGATCGGGCTTTGGCGTGCTTGTTGATGGGGGGCGCGTCGATACTATCGAATCTCGCCAAAAGGTGATTGGCGAGCATTATGAGGGTGCTGTTGCGGTTCGCTATGACCGTTTTGTCGGCGAGATGGACCGTGCCGAACGCAAGAAGGTCGTAGGAGACGCGAGCGTTGTCTATATCTATCACGATCTCATTGATGCCATTGGTGACAAGGCCGCAACCGAGCGCAGGGCGTTTCATGCCTGCGATGAAACAATTGACGAGTTATCGGTGCTGGTCAAGCTCATCGTGCGTGAGTTTATGTCGTCTCGAATCGTCATTACGGCAGATCATGGGTTTCTGTACACCGCAGAGCCGCTTACCGAATATGATCATACGAGTGTCGCGGACGTGGCGGGCGACGTCATTGAGGCTGGACGCCGCTGGGCTGTTGCCTCGAGCGATTCTGAGTCCGATACGCTGCTTAAGGTTGCTCTACCCGCTTCTGCTGGTAGCCTCGTGGGCTTTTCGCCGCGTGAATGCGTGCGTTTGCGACGTCCCGGCGGAGGCGAGAACTTTGTCCATGGCGGTATCTCATTGCAGGAGATGTGTGTGCCGGTTTTGACCTTTAGCAATAAGCGCGCCGGAACGCGTGGCTTTGTCGCATCGAGCCCTGTTGGCTTGTCCCTCGTTACGCAACTTGAATCCATCTCGAATACGTCTTTCTTCCTGGAGTTTCTGCAAGATGAGGTAGTGGTCGGCAAGATCCTTCCTGCGAACTATGAAGTGTTTGTTGCCGATTGCAGCGGAAACCCCGTAACCGACATTGCAAGAATCGTAGCCGATTTGACCGAAGTCGATGCGAGGGCGCGCCGCTTTAAGGTAATGCTGACGGTGCGTCCAACCGTTGAACTTGATGAACGCGCGGAGTATGCACTTTGCCTGAAAAACGCGGATAGCGGCGAAGATCGTGTTCTTCAGACGCTGCACTTCCATGTTTATCTGGGTCGTGAATGGTAAGTGGGGGGCTGAATAGGGAGGTTTCACCATGGAGATCGAAGTTGATGTAGACCAACTGCGCGAGAGTCTGCTCGACCGCGCGGGGAGTGCAGCCGGCGTGGGCTTTCCGGCCGCCATGCTCGAAGTAGTAGATATCGAGGACGAGTCACCTCAAGAGCTCCTAGCCCGAGCCGAACGAGAAGGCCTCGACCTCCGCGATTTTGCCGTCGACGATGACTAGGGTAGCTAATTTGGGACGGGCATCTGTACCCGCAGCTGCGCGAAAATGCACGATGGGCAGCCGCAATGGAGTCTAATGAGCTCGTGACCGTTCTATTTTGGCTGCACGCTGACTAAGTGAGTAGGCTTTATTGGAAATCCTGAGCACCCGACAATTTTGCTTCAACAAACCCGCAGGTCACAGACTTGTGCTTTGGTGACGTGGTCGGCGATTCTACAAAAGTCTACTCACTTAGTTTTGAGAGGCACTAATTGTCCGCAACGAGACCCCAGCCGGGGCGATTGATGCTCAAATGTAGCCAATTCGGGACGGCTATCCCTGGCCGCTACGACGCCAGCGTGGCGATGACGGCTTCGTCGCCGGCGTATATGAGTGTGTTGCCGTCGGGGATGATCGTTTGGCCGTCGCGCTTGAGCATCACGACGATAAAGGGGTGCTTGCCTTGCGGCACGTCGCGCAGGCGCTGGCCGGCCAGGCGACCGTGGGGCGTTACGGTGACCTCGCGCAGCGTAACCTCGGCACGCTCTTCAAACGTCGGTGCGGCCATAACCAGAAGGTCGCCTTCCTCGATCACGGTATCCCCGTTGGGCAGCACCGGGTGCGCGCCATCGCGCAGCACCAAGACCACCAGCATGTCCGTGACGCTGCCAATGTCCGCGAGTGAGCGCCCAGCAAACGGGTGCCCCGCGCCTACCTTGAGCTTGACGAACGACATGCCGTCCTCGTCGCGGTAGTCGTTAAACGTGCGGCGCACGTCGCCATCTGCATCGATCATATCGAGTTTTTTCGCCACCGCCGGTAGCAGCGAGCCCTGCACCACAATGCTCGACACGGCAATCACAAAGACCAGGTCAAACAGGTCGTGACCGCCGGGAACACCGGCCACCACGGCAAAGAGACTAAAGACGACCGAAGCCGCGCCACGCAGGCCCGCCCAGCTTACGAGCGCCACCTGGCGAGGGTTCGTCTTAAACGGCGCTAACAGCAGACCGACGGCGATGGGGCGGCTCACAAAGAGCATAAACGCCATGAGCGCCAGGCCCGGCAGCAGCATTTGCGGCAGGCGGGCGGGCGTCACGAGCAGGCCGAGCAAAAAGAAGATGGTCATCTCGGCCATCTCGGTGAGGGTGTCGAAGAAGTGCGCCAGCTCGACCTTGCCGGTGATGTCGCTCGCACCTAGCACGATGCCGGCAAGGTACACGGCTAAAAAGCCGTTGCCGCCCAGGTAGCTCGGCAGCGCGTAGGCGACGATGGCCACGGCGAACAAGAAGATGGTCTGCGCACCCTCGGCTGTGGCCTGCGCGCGTTCGATCAGGCGGCTGGATGTCCAGCCAATGGCAAGACCCAGCCCCACGCCTAGGATGATTTGCTTGGCCAGCAACACGGGGATGTTAACGTCGCCGCCCGCCGCGAGGGTCGCGAGCACGGCGGTGAGCATGTAGGCGACGGGGTCGTTGGAGCCCGATTCGACCTCGAGCAGCGAGTCGGTGCCGCCTTTTAGCGAAAGACTGTGCTCGCGCAGCACGCTAAAGACGCTCGCCGCATCGGTCGACGCCACGACCGAGCCCAGCAGCAGACCGACGATCCAGTCGAAGCCCAGCACGAAGTGCGCGAACACGCCAGTGATGCCGGCGGTGATGACGACGCCGAGGGTGCTCAGTAGCACCGCGGGCGCGGCGACAGGCTTAGCGCGGTCGATGTTGGTGTTAAAGCCGCCATAGAACATGATGAACAGCAGCGCCGTGCTGCAGACGGTTTCGGTGAGCGCGTAGTCGCTAAAGTCGATGTGCGCCGGGCCGTTGACGCCCAGCAGCATGCCCAGCGCGATAAAGATGAGCAGGGTGGGGAAGGGGAGCTTTTTGCCGACGGGTTTGATGGTCAGGCACAGAATAATGACGAGGCCGATAAAGAGAAGTATCTGGTTCATGGATAGTGTCCGCTCCTGGGTGGTTGGCGTGGCACGGTCAGTTGTCTACGGTTATTTGTACCCAAAGGTGGTGGGTTTATGGGGGGCGGATTGCGGACATGCGCATTTTCGACACGAGGCGGAGGCACGGTTGGTGCTGGTTGGGGCGCTGGGCATGGCGGCGTGGCGCGAGCGGTGCGTGTTGGCAGGCATGCGCTGGCGACCGTTGACGGTATGCAACCCTTTCCAGCTTTATTGCAACGGAGTACAATGGGTAACGTTTAAGTTCAACTTGAAGTTTTAGTTGCGACTCCGGGCTTCGGCCGCAATGTAAAGAGAGGCGTTCCATGGCGATCTATGTGACATCCGATGCTCACGGGCACGTGCGTGCGCTTGACGAGGCCCTGTCCAAGATTTCGCTGGCGTCCGACGATACGCTGTACGTGCTGGGCGACATGATCGATCGCGGGCCCGATCCGGTTGGCGTTATTAAACTCGTGCGCTCGCTGCCCAACGCTCGCGTGCTCAAGGGCAATCACGAGCAGATTATGCTCGATGCCATCATTGGCCAAGATCCGCTCGATGCCGAGACCTGGGATATCAACGGCGGTTGGACTACCCGTCAGCAGCTCAACGATATGGAATTTGAGACGTACGAGGAGCTCGTGCGTTGGATGGCGACGTTGCCGCTCTACGCGGTGGCCGAGACTGACGAGCGTCCGTACCTGCTGGTGCATGCCGGCATCCAGACCGAGGCGGCGCGGGCGTTTTTGCTTGAACATGGGGTTGATTGTGCCGATGGTGCCGGAGCGGTTGACGCCGATCGCGAACTACTGCAGCAGATGCTTGCCGTGCAGTCGTCCGATGACCTGCTGTGGATTCGCCATGGCTATTGGGATGCGCCGACGGGGTTGCTTTCTGCCGAGGGCAAGGGTCCGGTCGTGGTGAGCGGCCACACGCCAACGGTGTCGCTCGGGCGTTATTGCGAGGTCGGCGGCCTGGCGGGACTCGATGAGGAGTCGGGCCGTGGGCAGATTGTGCACCTGGGCGGCGAGGATACCGCCGGCGTTCCCGATCGCATCGACATCGACTGCGCCGCCGCCACCGGCTCCGAGTTCGGCCGCGTCGGGATCCTGCGCCTGGACGACGGGGCCGAGTTCTACGCGAATATTCGCCCCGGGGAATAACGGCGCAAAGGGTGGCTAATTTGGGACGGGGCTTTTTTGACTGCTTTCGGAGAGTAGCGCCTTCTTGCTCGGTAAGCGCTAGAAATGAGGAGCGTCTGCGTCCTCGGCAGCGCGAAAATGCTCGAAAAACCGTCGCAACGGAGTCAAACGACGTCGCGGCGGTTCTTTTTTGGCTGCCCGCTGGCTAAGTGAGTAGGCTTTTTTGGAAATGCCGAGCAGCCGGCAAATTTGCCTCAACAAAACCGCAGGTCATTGACTTGTGTTTTGCCGGTGTGGTCAGGGATCCGGCAAAAGTCTACTCACTTAGTTCTGCGTGTCGCAGATCGTCCGCAACGAGACCCCAGCCGGGGTGATTCCATCGCAAATTCCGGTACCGGGGGGCAGCTAATTAGGCGCCGTACGGGTTGCGGTCGCGTTCGATGCGTTGGCGGATGTGGGCGTACTCGATAATCAGCAGCACCAGCAGCAGGGCCATGATGGCTAGGTAGCTCACCACAGCGCCCATCAGACCCAGCAGCTTAATCAGGATTACTGGCAGCATCACGCTCACGGCAAAGCAAATCAGGTAGATCTTGGTGACGTCGCCGGCGTGGCGCAGCACCGTGATGATGGCGTAGATAAAGTCGATTGCCGCGGTGACGCCGCCGGCGACAACCATTAGCAGCGCCAGCGTGCGGTAGCGCTCAAAGTTGAGGCCGTACATAAAGCTCATGAGGGGAATGCCGGGGCCTGCCATAAATGCGGCGCACGCTCCGGTAATGACCACGATCAGTGCCATAACGGCAACAATAATCAGGTCAAAGCGGCGACGCTTGCGCGGATTCGCCCAAATGCTCGACAGACGCAAAAGCTGCGGTTTATAGATAAATCCGATGCTCAGCAAAATAGCCTGCGCCGGAAAGAACAGTGCATTAAAGTACAGCTGATATTTGTAGGCCAGCGTGCCTTCCATCACGAACTTGGGCATGCTCTCGATTAGGTTGAACAGGAACAGCGCACCAAAGAGCGGGGCGCACTGGATAAACAGGTGGCCAGCCTCGCGCAGGCTCACGCGGCGCGATTTTTCGGTTTCGAGCAGGGCGAGCGGGGCGGTGACCAGCACGAGCGAGGCAATCGCGGTAACACCCATGGCCATAGCCGCGATGGGCATGCTGCGCGTGAGGAACAGCGCCACGCTAAAGACTGCGATGACGCCGGCGGAACGCAGCGTTTGGCTCATGCCGGCCAAATAGAGCTTGTCGGCCTGCTGCAGGCGGCCCTCGTACACGTCGGCGATGCCATCGATTACCTTATAGAGGTAGACGCCCAGGCCGATCGTCGCCATCTGCGCATCGTAGCCGCGGGCGCTGCTGTACATGAGGCCGCAGCCTAGGGTGAGCGCTCCGCAAAGCCAGCGGTTGAGCTGGTAAGAGGCAAAGGACGTCGTTTCGTCGATGTCCGAGACCTGAAAGTTGCGCACGCCATAGTTGCACGCGATCATGATGAGCGTGCCGGTGACAAAGGCGATGGAGAACTTGCCAGCTTCCTCGGCCCCCACGAGCTGCGTCGACACAATGGTGAGCAGCGGAAACGCCATGCCCCATACGGCGGTGCCCAGGGTATTCCAAAGGTAGTCGCGACGGGTGGCGTGATCTTCGTACTCGGCTTCTTGCGTGGAGAAGCCGCCGCCGTAGACGGCTCCGAGCAGGCGGTTCCACCAGGCATTGACCATGCGGCGGATGGGGCCGGGTTGGCGATCGCGCTCACGGCGACGGCGTGTGGCCTGGCTGCTGTCGGGACCGCCGGCGTTACGCTGGCTTAGCTCTTGGATTCGTGCGAGCTCCTCGGCGGTGTGCGATGCGGGGAACAGGCCGTTCTCGATGCGTCCGCCCTGCCCGTGCGCCCCGCCCGATACGGCGGGGTCGGCGACGCCGTTGCGGCGGGCGATGGTGCGACGGATGCTATCGAGGGGCGTGATGCTCAAGGCGATTCCTTTCTCTTACTGCGCTCTAGTATAGCCGCGGTGGTATCGACTCGTGTTTTTGAACAGGTTGTTCAATAATTTCGGCAGGCGGCAGCAATTTGTCGGTAAGCGTGCGGTATTCTGTTGAAGTTTTCTGACCCCTCGATGCCGCCCTCGCGGTACCAAGGAGTTTCTACCCATGGATGTCGCCGCATTTTTGCTGGCTCTTGTGCCGATCATCTGGCTTGTCGTGATGCTGCTGTGCTTTAAATGGCCGGCCTGGAAAGCCGCCATCGGTTCGTTTGTTCTTTCGTGCTTGCTCGCCTTTGCGTGGTGGCATTTGCCGGCGGCGCAGATAGCCACGGCCTCGCTCGAGGGCTTTTTGATGGCGCTGTGGCCCATCGTATTGGTGATTATCGCTGCCGTCTTTACGTATAACCTGTGCGTGCGCACGGGCGCCATGGACGTGATCGGCAACATGATCACCTCCATCAGTAGCGACCGTCGCCTGCTGGCGCTGCTCGTGGCCTGGTGCTTCGGTGGCTTTATGGAGGGGATGGCCGGCTTTGGTACCGCTGTTGCCATTCCCGCCGGCATGCTCGCGGGCCTTGGTTTTGAGGCCGTGCCTGCCGTGCTGATCTGCCTGCTGGCCAACGGCGTGCCCACGCCCTACGGTTCCATCGGCATCCCCACGGTGTCCGTTGCCGACCTGGTGGGTCTGGATTCCCTGCACCTGGCGACCGTTCAGCTGGTGCAGCTCGCACCGTTCTTTGTGGTGATGCCGCTGCTCATCGTGCTGGTTGCGGGCCGTGTCGCCGATGACCAAGGCAACGTTGCGAGCGTGACCGAGCGTCTGCATGGCGTTGCCGGCGTGGCACTGCTTTCCGGCGTGTCCTTTGTCGGCGCGGCCTTGGTCGTCGCCATGTTTGTGGGCCCCGAGCTTGCCGTGGTCGTGGGCTCCATCGTATCGCTCACGCTGACTGCCGCGTTTGCCGTGCGCGCCGAGAAGTCGGGGCATCTGGATGCGCGCTTCCATATGAATATCGAGGCCGGCGAACAGCTCACCGTTAAGTCGGCGCTTTCTGCCTGGTCGTGCTTCATCCTGATTTTTGTGCTGCTGTTGGGCACCTCCAACCTGGTGCCCGTCGTGCACGCCGCGCTCGCGCCGTTTGCGAGTCACGTGCAGGTGTATTGCGGCGAGAACCCCGGCACGCTTACGTTTTCGTGGATCAACACGCCGGGTGTTTGGATTTTCCTGGCTGCGTTTGTCGGCGGCGCGATTCAGGGCGCTTCGCCGCGCCTGATGGGCGAGGTGCTGGCCGTGACCGTCAAGCAGATGATGCCGACGGTCATTACCATGCTTTCGGTACTGGGCTGCGCCAAGGTGATGGGCTATGCCGGCATGATCTCTTCGATCAGCGCGTTCTGCATCGCCGTCGCCGGTGGGCTGTACCCGATTCTGGCCCCGTGGATCGGTGCCGTCGGTGCGTTCGTGACCGGTTCGGGCACGTCCTCGGGCATGCTGTTTGGTCCCATTCAGAGCCAGGCCGCTTCGGCGCTGGGTGTGAGTGACTACTGGATGGTCGCGCTGAACGCCCTGGGTGTCGCCGCCGGTAAGATGATTTCGCCGCAGACCCTCGCCATTGGTCTTGCCGCCGTGCACGTGCGCGGTAAGGACGCCGAACTCTTGGGCGCGGTGCTGCCCTACGCCGCCGGCATGCTGGTCCTCATGAGTGTCATCGCCATGCTCGGCCAAGACCTGTCGCTGTAGCCGGCACTTTGGGAACCTCCCTAAGTGCCGGCATCTGGGGACACTTCTTGGCTGTTGCCTGTTCAAGGGTGTCCCCAACGACTGGTCATTTAAGAACGTCCCCAATGACTAGGCCGCTTGCGTGCGATTTTTGACCGTTGGGCGGGCGCTTCGCCGTTGCCGCAAAAACGTTTTTGCATATCGGGTACAACGGGCTTTACGTGAGTAAAGTGCGCGCCGCGTCCACGTGTCGCGCTTTTAAAGGAGGCCCCATGCCAGGTGTTACCCCCGCAGAAGTTCTGTCCAACTTTGGCATCACGCTGGTCGAAGACCCTGCCGAGAACCAGCCTCGCCTGCTGGTTGACCTGCCGGCAGCCGAACTCGTCGAGCATGCGATTCGCCGCGAAGAGGGCCGTATGGCCTCCAACGGCGCACTCGTGATCGAGACGGGGGAGCGTACCGGGCGTTCGCCCAACGACCGCTTTATCGTTGACACCCCCGATGTCCACGACAAGATTGCCTGGGGCGCCGTCAACCGCCCGCTTTCTGTCGAGAGCTACGAGACCATCAAGGCCGGTATCGTCGACTATCTCAACGAGCGTGATGTGTTCGTCACCCGCGGCATGGCCGGCGCCGACCGCAACCACACGCGTCGCCTGCTCGTCGCCTGCGAGCGCGCCAGCCAGGCGCTCTTTATTAAGCAAATGCTCGCCCGTCCGCTCGCTCGCGAAATCGCGCGCACCGGTGAGCCGGACTTTTGCGTGCTCGCGGCGCCAGGTTACCAGTGTGACCCTGCCATCAAGGGCCTCAACTCCAGCGCCGCCGTGGTCATCAATTTCCAGGAGCGCGTGATTTTGGTCGCGGGTACCGGCTACTCCGGCGAGATTAAAAAGTCCATCTTCAGCGTTATGAATTACCTGCTGCCCGTCGAGGACGACGTTCTGCCCATGCATTGCTCGGCCAGTATGGACCCCGTCACGCACGAGACCGCCGTGTTCTTTGGCCTGTCCGGCACCGGCAAGACCACGCTTTCGGCCAACCCCACGCGCCTGCTGATCGGCGACGACGAGCACGGCTGGTCCGACATGGGCATCTTTAACGTCGAGGGCGGCTGCTACGCCAAGTGCGAAGGCCTGGACGCGTTCCACGAGCCCGAGATCTTCAACGCCGTTCTTTTTGGCGCCATCTGTGAAAACGTGGTACTCGATGAGAATCGCAAGCCTAACTACGACGACGTCTCGATCACGCACAATACGCGCGTGGCCTACCCCGTCGAGCATATCCCCAACGCGTGGACCAAGGGCATGGGCACCACTCCGAGCGTCGTGCTGTTCCTGACCTGCGACGCCTTTGGCGTGTTGCCGCCCATCTCGCGCCTGACGGCCGACGCCGCCATGTACCACTTTGTGACGGGCTTCACCGCCAAGATCCCCGGCACCGAGGTCGGCGTCACCGAGCCCACGCCCACGTTCTCCTCGCTGTTTGGCGAGCCGTTTATGCCGCTCGACCCCATGGTCTACGCTAAGATGCTCGGCGAGCGCATCGCCGACGGCCGCACCCGCGTCTACCTGGTCAACACCGGCTGGATTGGCGGCGGTTATGGCGTGGGCCATCGCATCGAGCTGGCCTACACGCGCTCACTGGTCGCTCGCGCCCTCGACGGTACCATTGAGGACAGCGAATTTGTGCACGACGATATCTTTAACGTCGACATTCCCACCACGTGCCACGGCGTGCCCGACGGCATCCTGGTGCCGCGCCAGTACTGGCAGAGCACCGCGCGCTACGACGAGGCAGCGCACAACCTGGCGGTGATGTTCGAGGAGAACTTCGAGAAGAAGTACTCGCACCTGCCCGAGTCCGTCAAGGCCGCCGGCCCGCACGCCCAGGTGCCCGCCGAGGCCCGTCATCGCGGCCGCGGCCTGCTGGGACTCCGCCACTAGCGTCGCCTTGGACCCAAAACCACCACAAAGGGGTAGGCACCTTTATGGTGGTTTTGCTCGCGCGGAAGACTCGGGTTACAATACGCCTGACATATCGTCCCCTTCTCCGGATGGGGACAGCGTAAGCGCTCTTGTGGCGGCACCGTAGGACTTTGAAGGTGGCCGCTGTGAGGGCGCTTTTTGTTTAGGCGTCCGGACTCGGGCGTCCGCTATGAAGGGAGAACATATGAAGAGTTTCGTTGCCGAGGATTCGTTTTGGGAGCTGTTTCCGCAGGCGGCTATCGGCGTCGTGGTCGTAAAGGGCATGAAGCCCGCGGCTCAGATTCCCCAGGAGGACGTGGATGCAATCGCCGCGCTGCTTGACCGCGCCAACATCGATGCGGAGCGCCATCTGACCAGCGATACCATCAGCGAGAACGCGCCGGTCAAGGCATGGCGCGAGGCCTATCGCCTGTTCAAGACCAAGAAGGGCGCGCGTTGCTCAGTTGAGAACCTGCTCAAGCGCGTGCTCAAAGGCAAGCCGGTCGGCCACATCACGCCGGCGGTGGATATCTACAACACGATTTCGTTGACTTATGCGCTGCCCGTTGGCGGTGAGGATTTGCATGCTATTGAGGGCAATCTGCGCCTGACGGTGACCGACGGCGGCGACGCGTTCTTGCCACTTGGCGAGGAGGCGGATGATCCGACGCTGCCTGGCGAGCTCGCCTACATCGATGATGCGGGCGCCGTGTGCCGTTGCTGGAACTGGCGCGACGGCGTTCGCACGGCGCTGTCCGACGATTCGGCCGATGCATTCCTAGCGATTGAGTGCGTGGAGCCCGAGCGGATGGGGGATTGCCAGGCTGCGATCGATCGCTTAGCCGAGCTGCTCGAGCGGTATCTGGGAGCGACGGTTGTCGTTAAGACGCTTGTAACCCGCGACAATCCCTGCGTGGAGCTGTAGCGGCGCCTAGAACCTATTGATGCCCCAAACCACCACAAAGGTGCCTGCCCCTTTTGTGGTGGTTTTTATGTTGATGGGTTAACAAATGGGATACTTGGGTATGGGTGTTGCCTTATGCGGCTAAGATGTTTACCCGTTAGCATCATGTAAGCGAAAGGCGGTCGTCACCATGCAGTGGAACGACGAGACACGTTTTGAGGACTTTGTCGGACTGATCAGCGGCCTCTACAAGGAGATTCAGCGTATCAAGACGTCCGAAGGTGCAAGGCTGGGCCTCAAAGGCTCCGACGTCATGTGTCTGTACTATCTTGAGCGCAGCAAGGACGGCCTGACTGGTGCCGACCTCGCCCGCATGGCCGGCGTTACCCGTGCCGCCGTTTCGCGCACGCTGGCACATCTGGAGGAGGGCGGCTACGTCGAGGTCGATGATTCGGGTGATGCGGCCGTCAAGTACCGTGCCCCGGTGCGCCTGACTGCCCTGGGCGGCGAGAGCATGAGCGAGGCCGATCGCATCATTCGCGAAGTGCTCGACACCACCGGCAAGGCCATGGGTGTGGAGCAGCGCGAGCAGATGTATGCGTCGCTGCGTACGATTCTCAACACCTTGCGCGAGATCTAGGGCTACCAAGGTATTTGCTTTCAATTAACAACTGCATAGTCCCGTTTGAGTGCGTATACCGTGCCGGGGCATTGCTGTCAAAATTCCCCGCGCGAGGTCCGCGCAAGAAAGGATTCGCTATGTCCATTCGTATTATTACCGATTCCGCGAGCGATATGACGCCGGCTGAGCATCCCGCTCTGCGTGTTCTGCCGCTGTCCGTCACCTTTGGCACCGATGTGTATATGGATGGCGTCGACATCGATCACCAGCGTTTTTACGAGATGCTCGTGGAGCGCGATGAGCTGCCCAAGACTGGTCAGGTCAACCCGTATGCCTTTTCACAGGCGATTGCCGAAGCGCGTGAGGCCGGCGACGAGGCGGTGATTATTACCGTGGGCGCCAAGCTTTCGGGCACCAACCAGAGTGCCCGTACCGCACTTGCCGAGGCACCGGGCGGCGACGTGTTCATCGTGGACAGCAATAACGTAACCTTGGGCGAGCGCGTGCTGGTCGAATATGCGCTGCGCCTGGTGGACGAGGGCCGTAGTGCGGCCCAGATTGCGGCGGCGGTCGAGGCCGTGCGCGACCGTGTGGTGGTTATCGGCCTGCTCGAGACGCTGGAATACCTGGTGCGCGGCGGTCGCCTGTCTGCTGCGGCCGGCGCCGTGGGTACGCTACTCAACGTGAAGCCGGTCGTGGCCGCCGAGGACGGCCTCATCGTGCAGTTGGGCAAGGCGCGCGGTTCCAAAAACGGTCGAAACTTGTTGAACCAGAAGGTCGAGCAGGCGGGCGGCGTCGACTTTTCCATGCCGCTGGCGCTCGGCTATACGGGCCTTTCGGACGCGGTGCTCAAGAAGTATATCGATGACAGTGCGGCGCTGTGGGCTGGCCACACCGAGGGCGAGCTGCCCGTCCACACTATCGGCGCCACCATCGGCACCCACGTAGGTCCCGGCGCCGTAGCCGTAGCCTTCTTCCAGCCCGCCAATTAACCGACTTGCCATAAACCACCACAAAGGGGACAGGCACCTTTGTGGTGGTTTATGCTTTTCCGGGTGGAAGGGAGTGAGCAATGGCGTCTGAAGGCTTTTTTGAGCGGGTGTACGAGGTGGTCGAGCAGATTCCCGAGGGGATGGTCGCCACGTACGGCCAGGTGGCGCTGCTCGCCGGTCGTCCGCGAAGCGCGCGCTATGTGGGCTATGCGCTGCACAGCAATCCGCGCCCTGGTCTGATTCCCTGCCATCGTGTGGTGTTTGCCGATGGCCGTATTTGCGAGGGCTTTGCGTTTGGCGGCCCCGATGCTCAGCGTGAGCTCTTAACGGGAGAGGGCGTGACGTTTACCGATCCCATGCACGTCGACTTGGCCGCCTGTCGCTGGCCAGCAGGGCTCTAGCGGCTCCGCCGTGGCCAAAACCACCACAAAGGTGCCTGTCCCCTTTGTAGTGGCTTTCCGTTGCAGGTTTACCGGGGCTAACTTATGGAGAAGGTGTGGTGGGGTAGTTTGACGCTAGAAAGTAAACCACGGTGAACTATATTGGTTTCAGCAACGGAGCAGGCAATAGGCGATGAAAAAGCCTGCCCTGTTGAGTTTGATTCGCATTCCTCCCCTCTGTGCGATTCAACGGTGTACTTCGGGAACAGGCCCGCTGGCAACTAACTGCCAGCGGGCCTGTTCCCGTTTGTCGGGGGAGTGCAATGGACAGAGCCGAACCGGTCGGGCACCAAAAAAGGCGGACGCCGTAGCGCCCGCCCAAAACAATCTAAAGCTCAAGCCAGCAGATCGGTCTAGTACACCATGCCCATGGCGTCCTGAACCTCGGCCAGGGTCTGCTCGGCGATCTCGTTGGCGCGGCGATTGCCCTCGTGCAGCACGTCCTTGACGTAATCCAGGTCGTTCTCGTAGCGCTGGCGACGCTCACGGATCGGGGCGAAGTACTCGTTGACGGCCTCGGTCACGTACTTCTTGAGCTGGCCGGAGCCGCCCATGCCGATCTCCTCGGCAATCTCGACCTCGGAACGACCGGTGCAGATGGCAGCCGTTGAAAGCAGGCCGGACACGCCGGGGCGGTTCTCGGGATCAAACGTGATCATGCGCTCGGAGTCGGTCTGGCTCTTCTTGATGCGCTTGGCTGTCTCCTCGGCGGTCATCGAAATATTGATGGCGTTGCCATAGCTCTTGCTCATCTTGCGACCGTCAAGGCCGGGCAGCAGCGGGGTCTCGGATAGCAGCGCGTCGACCTCAGGAAATACCTTGCCGTAGCGGTTGTTAAAGCGGCGTGCGATGGTGCGGGTGAGCTCGATGTGCGGCAGCTGGTCGCGACCGACGGGCACCACATTGCCCTTGCAGAACAGGATGTCGCAGGCCTGGTGCACCGGGTAGGTGAGCAGAAGGCCGGTGAGCTCGTGGCCCGAGGCCTCCATCTCGGCCTTGACCGTGGGGTTGCGCGCCAGCTCGGCCTCGGACACCAGCGACAGGAACGGTAGCATGAGCTGGTTTGCGGCGGGCACGGCGGAGTGCGCGTAGATCATGGTCTTGTCGGGGTCGATGCCGCAGGCAAGGTAGTCCATGACCATGTTGTACACGTTGTCCTGGATGTGCTCGGTCGTGTCGCGGTCAGTGATGACCTGGTAGTCGGCGATGAGCACGTTGGTCTTGGCGCCCATGTTCTGCAGTTCAACACGGCCCTTGAGGGTGCCAAAGTAGTGGCCCAGGTGCAGGCGTCCGGTCGGGCGGTCGCCGGTGAGCATGGTGAACTTCTCGGGCGTCTTTGCCAGGCCCTCGCGAATGGCGTTGCTCTTTTGCAGCGCGACTTCGTAGCTGTTCTCGTTTGGCATGATTGCTCCTAACGTATGTTCATGGGTCAAGATGATAACGCGTTTATTGAAAGGGGTAGGGCGTAAGTAGGAGAGGGGCGGGAGAGGAGTGGCTTGTGCGATGGGTGCGGCGCAGCTGCGCTTGGCCAGTGGCGCCTGGACACATCCTCGGCGGCTTATCCTAGAGCTTGTGGTGGCGCTCCTCTTTGCGCTCCTCGGCTGCCTGCTCCTCCTGCTTAAAGGCGGGGTCGTCGGGGGTTACCAGCTCGTCCTCGTGTGTGCGCTTGTTGTAATGGTGGCGCAGGACGGGCTCAAACAGGTGCAGGTGCTTGGCGAAGGCCGCCGAGCCAATGGCGAGCACGACAAAGATGAGCACGCGCGTGGGCACCTCGACCTGATTGATGGCGGCGGCGCCGGCCGAAAGCATGATGCACCAGGCGTAGATGAGCAGCACGGCCTGCTTTTGGTTGTAACCCTCTTGGATTAGGCGGTGGTGGATATGGCCCTTGTCGGCCTGTCCGATGCTAATGTGGGCCCGCTTGCGGCGCACGATGGCGCTGAACGTGTCGATGATGGGCACGCCTGCCACGATGAGCGGGATGATGAGCGAGGTAAGCGCGGCGGTGCGGCTCACGTTAAGTAGCGAGATGGAGCCCAAAGCGAAGCCCAACAGCAGCGACCCCGAGTCGCCCAAGAAGATGCTCGCGGGGTTGAAGTTGTAATGCAGAAAAGCCACGCACGAGCCAAAGAGCGCGATGGAGAGCGCGGCGGCGTCGATGCGGCCCGAAAGCATGGCCATCGTGAACATGGTGAACGACGCGATGCCGCAAATGCCCGTGGCCAGGCCGTCGAGGCCGTCGATGAGGTTGATGATGTTGGTGAACGCCACCAGATAGATCACGGTGATGGGGTAGGCGAGCCAGCCGAGCATGATCTCGCCAGGAGCAAACGGGTTGATGATGACGCCGATTTTTAAGCCGCCGATGCAGGCGATGAGCGCGGCGAGGACCTGGCCGGCCAGCTTTTGCTTGGGCTTGAGCTGGAAGACGTCGTCAATCGCGCCGGTCGCAAAGATCACGGTAAAGGAGAGTGCCAGCACGGGGTAGCTGATGTGCAGGCGCGGGTGCGGCACCAAAACGGGCGGCCAGCCCAGGTACCAGGTGCCCAGGATCTGAACGATGCAGGCCACGACGAGGCCCAAAAAGACTGCCGTGCCGCCCATGCGCGGGATGGGCTTGGTGTTAATGCGGCGCTTTGAGGGATAGTCGACGGCGTCGAGCTTGATTGCCAGGCGCTTGACCAGGGGTACCGTGAGAAAGGTCGTGATAAAGGCAGCGGCCGCCACGCATAAGTACGGTATGAAGCTCGTGGATGAAGCCATGAATCAAAAAACCGCCAAGCGTCGAAGGAAAAGGTCAAAGGGCGCTACGCGCAAAAGGGCATAGCTGACCCATGATACTCGACCGAGGGGGTGCGGGGGTTTACGCCGTGCGATTATCACGCGCTTACCAGATATTGGGATGTTGGCTGGGTTCTGCCGAGTGCCGTTGGGTGTCATATGGGATCTACGATGGCAATTTTTGGCAAAATCGGCAAAAGAAAACCACCCCCCACGTTACGAAAATGAACCCACCTAAAACAGGTGGGTGCCCTCATCGACTGTTCCAGCGTCCTTAACAACGAAGGATACCTGTACTAAATACGACTGTGTGGGCTCCCTAAATAAACGCGACGGTTCACCCAGTTGCTCCGCGGGGGGCGGAATACCTACATCATAAAGCGGCACTTTGTTGATTCCAGTCTTGACATTACAAAATTCGTGTCGGACGATTACGGCGCCTTGGGCTTGGAGCCGTCTGTGCGGTCCGGGCCTTTACGTTTGAGCTGCTGAATCGTTGTTTTGGAGCATGGTTTTATGCCGACGTCGTTGACCGAACTTTTTTCGCCCGCTTGCCATTTGTGTCCACGTCGTTGCGGCGCGGCACGCGACGAGGGCGCGCGCGGCGTGTGCGGCGCCGACGACACGCTTAAGGTCGCCCGCGCGGCGCTCCATATGTGGGAGGAGCCACCCATCTCGGGCCAGGCCGGCTCGGGCACGATCTTCTTTAGCGGCTGTTCGCTCAAATGCGTCTACTGCCAAAACCACGAGATTTCGACGGGCAATTTTGGGCTTGAGATTACGCCTCAGCGTTTAGTCGAGATTATGCTGGAGCTGCAGGACCAGGGCGCCAACAACATCAACCTGGTGACTGCGACGCATTATGCTCAC
>UQWK01000043.1 GCA_900544725.1 uncultured Collinsella sp. | reverse complement strand
GCGCAGGACTGTAGAGCAGCAAACTTAACCCGCCCCGGCCCCCGATGGCCCCAGACCGGCGGGATAGACCAGTTCAGATGGGGCTTTGATGCATGGGTGGTCTGTTGTTGTGCAAATGGGTATCATACTGTGGTTACTGCATCGACTCTGTGATGCATGTTTGTACGTTCCCGGCGGTCGGTTTGCCAGAAGCGCCCCGTCGGTTGTTCCAGACCCGTTTCGAAGAAAGGAAACCACACTAACCTATGGCAGCTAAAAAATCATCTCCCTTGAAGATCATCCCGCTCGGCGGTCTTGACGGCATCGGCAAGAACATGACGGTCTTCGAGTGCGGCGACGACATGGTGCTCGTCGACGCCGGTCTTATGTTCCCGGATGACTCCCAGCCCGGTATCGACCTGGTGCTTCCCGACTACACCTATGTTCTGGAGAACGAGGAGAAGCTCCGCGGTATCATCGTCACCCACGGCCACGAGGACCACACCGGTTCGCTTCCGTACCTGCTGCAGGACCTCAACAACAAGGTGCCCATCTTCTCGAGCAAGCTGACGCTCGGTTTTATCGAGGGCAAGCTCTCCGAGTTCCGAATCCGCGCGCCCAAGTTCCGCGAGGTCAAGGGCGGCAGCCATGTCAACCTCGGCGGCATCTCGCTCGACTTCTTCTCGATGACGCACTCCATCCCCGGCGCTCTGGGCGTGTTCATCCGTACTAATCAGGGCACCGTTATGCACACCGGCGACTTTAAGCTCGACCAGACGCCCATCGATGGCGTCACGCCCGACTATGCCGCTATCAGCCGCTTTGCCAAGCAGGGCATCGACCTGCTGCTTTCCGATTCCACCAATGCCACGGTTCCCGGCTTTACCAAGTCCGAGGCCGAGGTTGGTCCCAACCTGCTGCACGCCATCAAGAACGCTCCGGGTCGCGTGTTCGTCGCATCGTTCTCGAGCCACATCCATCGTTTGCAGCAGATCTGCGATGCCGCCCGCAAGTGCGGCCGTAAGGTCGTTGTGACCGGTCGCTCCATGCTCACGAACACCCGCGTGGCGCGCGAGCTCGGTTATCTCAACATCGATGATGCCGATATCATCGATGCCTTCGATATTGATAACCTGCCTGACGACAAGATCGTCGTCATGTGCACTGGTTCGCAGGGCGAGCCGCTGTCGGCCCTGTCCCGCATGGCCAATGGCGAGCACAAGACGCTCTCCATCCACGAGGGCGATACCGTTATCCTTTCGGCAACTCCCGTTCCTGGCAACGAGAAGGCCGTCCAGCAGGTCGTCAACAGCCTGGCCAAGCTCGGCTGCGACGTGTGGGATAAGAACCGCGCTCTCGTCCACGTCTCGGGTCACGGTAGCCAGGAGGAGCTCAAGCTCCTGATGGCCATGGCCAAGCCCACGTACTTTATGCCGGTTCACGGTGAGGCCGTGCATCTGCGCGCCCATGCCCAGCTGGCCCGCAAGATGGGCATCAAGGACGATCATATCTTTATCCTCGATAACGGCGACACGCTCGAGATGCGCGGTGGTATCGTCAAGCGCGGTACGCCCGTCGAGTCCGGTGTCGTTTACGTCGACGGCCTGCGTATCGGCGATACTGACCCCATCGTCCTGCGCGATCGCCAGAAGCTCGCCAACGACGGTATGGTCACGGCCGTTGCCATCGTCTCCCTCAAACACAAGAAGATCGAGGCCATCGAGTTCTCGGGCCGCGGCGTCTCGTTTGCCATCGACGACCAGTTCTCCGAGGATGCCTCCGCGTCCATTATGAAGACGATCGAGAAGGGTAAGTTTAGCTTTACCAGCAGCGGTTCCGATGCCATTCGCAAGGCCGTGCGCGATTCGCTCTCTAACTTTATCTGGAGCCGTACGCGCACCCGTCCGATGATCATCCCGGTCGTCATGGAGGTTTAGTTTGGCGCGCGGATCTGCACAAAACGCCAAAGGCAATAAGGCCAATAACCAACCGGCATCTGCTAAGGGTGCCGGTTCCCATCTGCGTGCCAATAAGGGCCACGAGTCCGAGTTTGATGAGTTTGAGCCCTTGGTCGAGCCTTCGGCCAATCGCGATATCGCCGGTGTGGTCATCGCCGTTTTGGCGATCGCGTCCTTCATTGCCGTGATCTCTCCGGCAACAGCGCCCGTGACGGCTGCGGTTGCCGGTTTCTACCACCTGGGCTTTGGTCTGGGCGCCTACGTGCTGCCGATCGTCATCTTGCTGTTTGCCGCCACGCTCTTTTTGGGTGAGGACTCGCCGCTCAACGTGCGCTCTGTTGCGGGCGGCGCCTTGGTCTTTATCGCCGTCGTCTCCATTCTTTCGCTGATGGTGCCGGGCACGAGCGATTCGTGCGACCTTATGTTTACGCCGCAGAACCTTTCCGTGTCGGGCGGCTACATTGGCGCCTTTATCGCAAGTGCCTTGCAAAACGCCCTGGGTAAACCTATCGCCATGGTTGTCTTGCTGGGGCTTGTCGTCGTTGGTTTGGTCATTATCGGCTTTTCGGTGGGTGGCGTTTTGCGCTCCGCACGCGATCGCGCTGCCGATTTTGCCGAGCGTCGACGTGCCGATGTCAATGCGAGCCCGTGGGGCGATGAAGAGGCCCTGTCTGTTCCCGGTGTCGCTCGTCCGCACCTGAGCATTCTGCGCCAGAAGGGGACTGACGCCGCGGTGACCACGGTCATGGGTGGCGATGTCGACCCGGTTTTGGATGATGACGAGGACGATGACCCGTTTGTCGACGTATCCGAGTCGGTTGAAGCCGAGCGAGCCAAGACCACACTGTTGCCGCGCCGCCATGCCAAGAAGGGCAAGTCTGCGCCTAAGCTCAATACGACTGAGCCCGACCCATCTTGGTCCGATAGCGAGATTGAGCTTACCGAGGGCGATGACGAGGACGACGAGGGTCCGATTGAGACCGCAAAGACAACTTTGCTGCCGCGTCGCCATGCAAAGCGCGGCCAGGTAACCGGCCAGCTTTCGATGGAAGACGACTCCGATAAGATCGACGAGTCCGAGCCGCCGTTTGTCGTGAATCCCGTCTCGGCCGCACCTCAGATTCCCGACTTCCTGAAGCATCCCAAGGTTGCCGGTGCGCCTGCCACGAGTGCTATCGAATCGGCTGCGGCTCGTGATGGGGGAGTGGACGACGGCGCCGCAGATAACGAGGGCGAAGAAGAGGACGGCCTCAAGCTTCCGCCGCTCGAAATCCTGCATGCCAACCCGCAGTCGGCTTCCGCCGCGTCTTCGGACAAGGAGCTGGAGCAGACCGCTGAGTCACTGCAATCCACCTTGCTTGAGTTTGGCCGCAGTGCCCGCGTGGTCGGCTGGATCGCCGGCCCCACGGTGACGACCTTTAAGCTGCAACCTGGCGAGGGCGAGCGCGTGAGCAAGATTTCGAGCCTCGAGGACGATATTGCGCTTTCGCTCGCCGCCCAGTCGGTTCGTATCTTTGCCCCGATCCCCGGCACCTCGCTCGTGGGCATCGAGATTCCCAACCGCAAGCGCCAGAACGTCAATCTGGGCGACGTGCTGCCCTATGTGAAGGGCGGTCCGCTCGAGCTTGCCATCGGCCGCGACGCCGAGGGCACGCCGGTCGTCGCCGACCTCGCCAAGATGCCTCACCTGTTGATCGCCGGTACGACCGGTTCTGGTAAGTCGGTGATGATCAATTCCATCATCACGACCTTGCTCATGCGCGCCCTTCCCGAGGACGTTCGCCTGATCATGGTCGACCCCAAGCGCGTCGAGCTTGCGGGCTATAACGGTCTGCCGCATCTCTATGTGCCCGTGGTGACCGAGCCCAAGCAGGCCGCGAGCGCCCTGCAGTGGGCCGTGTCCGAAATGGAGCGCCGCCTGAAGGTATTCGAACGCCTCAACGTCCGTAAGATTTCGACCTATAACGAAAAGCAGGCCGCCGGCGAGTTTGAGCATTACGACAACCCGCCGCAAAAGATGCCCTACCTGGTCATTATCATTGACGAGCTCTCTGACCTGATGATGGTCGCCGGTAAGGATGTCGAGGCCTCGATCGTGCGTATTGCACAGCTTGGCCGTGCCGCCGGTATTCACCTTATCGTTGCCACGCAGCGCCCCAGCTCCAACGTGGTGACGGGCCTTATCAAGGCCAACATCACCAACCGCATCGCCTTTAACGTCGCCACGGGCATCGACTCGCGCGTCATCATCGACCAGATGGGTGCCGAGAAGCTCACCGGTTTGGGCGACATGCTGTTCTCCAAGGTCGACTGGGGCAAGCCCCGCCGTATCCAGGGCTGCTTTGTCTCGGACGACGAAATCAACGAGATTGTCGAGTTCGTCAAGTCGCAGAGCGAGCCCGACTACCACGAGGAGATTCTGTCCGCCGTGGCGCCCGCTTCCATGTCCATGGCTGGTGGCGGCGGCATTGTCCGCACCGGAGTCGCCGAGCCGCAAGACGATGATCCGCTCATTTGGGAAGCCGCCCATATTGTGGTGGAATCGCAGCTGGGCTCCACATCTGGCCTGCAACGCCGCCTGAAGGTTGGCTATGCGCGTGCCGGGCGTATTATGGACATGCTGGAAGAAAAGGGTGTCGTCGGCCCGCCCGACGGTTCCAAGCCGCGCGAGGTCCTGTTGGACGAGGAGGGGCTTGCCGCGCTGGAATCTGTCGACGCCGAGATGGCACGTGAAGATCGTGAGTTTGGAGGATTCTGATGGCTGCACGCTTTGGTGACATGCTGCTCGAGCAGCGTCGCCGAATGGGCCTTTCCATTCAGCAGGTCGCCAACACCATCAAAATCAGGCCGCAGATCATCGAGTTTTTCGAGACCGGTAACTTTGCTTCGATGCCGCCGCGCGGCTATGCGCAGGGCATGATTTCGAGCTATGCTCGTTTTTTGGGCCTCAATCCGCGCGAGGTCGTCAATGCCTACTTTGACGAACTGATGGCATACGAGCGCGAGACGTCGCAGCAGGGCGGTCGTTTTCAGGACGCCGCCGGCTATGTCAATTCGCGTTCCTCTGTCGATAACGGGCGCTTCCTGATGGTTCAGGGCGGTCGTTCGACCCGCTATGGACAGCGTCCTCAGCAGGCCGGTTATATTACCGAGACGGGTTCGGGCGAGGAGATTCGCTCGCAGCGTGACCGGTTCCGCAGTACGCCGATGCCCGAGGACCGTGCGCTTCCCGCTGCCCGCGGCGTAGCGCGTGACCCTCGTGCCGGCTACGGCGACGGCGGCTATTCCGATCGCGGTCACCGTGGTATCTCCACCGGACGCTCTCGCAGTGGCTATACGGACGCCGACACCACGCAGGTGACGCCGCGTCTTCGCTCTCAACCACAGCCGTATGGCCAGCGCTCTTCGGCTCCGCGTGCGGGCCAGCGTGGCTATCAAGGCCGCGGTGAACTTGCGCCCCGCTCGGGTCAGCGCAGCCTTCAGGGCCAGGGTGGCTATCGCGGCCGTTCCGATAGCAATCGTGGCCGTATGCCTCAGGGAGGCGGCCGCAGCAGTTCCAGTCGTGGACGCGGCGGTTCCCGTGCTCCTCAAAACAACGGGCTCGATCCGCGTATCGTCTACACCGGTATCGGTGCCGTGGCGTTGCTGCTGATCGTGCTCATCGTGGTACTTCTGCGCGGCTGCGCATCTTCGACGCCCGAGACCACGCCCGAGACGCCCACTGCTACCAAGACGACGACCAAGAAGTCTTCTAAGAAGACCGAAACGGTCGACGAGGACGAAGACACCGATGAGCCGACGGATGAGTCGACTGATTCGGACGCCGCCAAGACGACGGCCAAGAAGGAAGAGAACGAGGTCACAAAGGTTAAGGTCTCCGTTGCCAAGGGAAAGACCGCGTGGATTGAGGTCAAGGTCGACGGAAAGTCGGTCTATGGCGCCCAGGCGACTGGCCCCTTTGAGCAGGAGTACACGCCCGAGTCCTCGATCGAGATCACCACGTCTAAGCCTTCCGATGTCACCGTTACCAAGAACGGCGAAAAGGTCCGTTACGATACCAAGACCTCGGGCGTGGCGCGCGTGACGATCACCGTTCCCAAGAAGGAGACGACTGATTCCGAGAATGGTGAAAGTTCTGATGGTGCCGACACCACCGATGGTACCGACACCACCGACGGCACCGATGCCCAGTCCACGGATGGCGCCGATACCGCAACTGACGGCCAGACGCCCGCCGATTCTACCGACTATTCGTACGATAGCTACTAAGCCGCTCGTACGCGAAAGGAAACATCATGGCTAAAGATTCCAGCTTCGACGTCGTGTCCGAGGTCAACATGCAAGAGGTCGACAACGCCTTCCAGCAGACCACGCGCGAGATTTCCCAGCGCTATGACCTGAAGGATTCCGGCGCCACGATCGAGCTTTCGAAGGGCGACAAGCTCTTTACGATCAACGCCCCGGCCGACTTTGTCTCCAAGCAGATCATCGATGTCCTGAGCTCCAAGCTCATCAAGCGCGGCATCGACCTCAAGGCTGTCTCGTGGGATGCTCCGCAGGCGGCATCGGGCGGCACCGTGCGCGTGCTCGGCCATATCGTCGAGGGTATCGACCAGGCGACCGCCAAGAAGATCAATAAGGACATCAAGGACCAAAAGCTCAAGGTCAAGGTGACCATCGAGGCCGAGAAGCTGCGTGTTTCCTCTGCTTCGAAGGACGCGTTGCAGACCGTTATCCAGTTCCTGCGCGACCAGGACTACGGCCAGCCGCTGCAGTTCACCAACTACCGCTAATATCATTCGAAAGGACTGCTCTCCAACATGGATACACCGTTGGGCTCCGTGCTCTACATCACCCTCGGGTGCGCTAAGAACGAGGTTGACACCGACCGCATGCGTTCTCTTTTGACCGCCGCGGGCTACGAGGAGGCATTCGACCCACAGGATGCCGATATCGCCATCGTCAATACATGCTCGTTCCTCGCCTCCGCAACGTCCGAGAGCATCGAGACCACGCTCGAGCTCGCCAACGAGGTTCAGGACGGCGTTCGTTCTTGTCCCATCGTCATGTGCGGCTGTGTGCCGTCGCGCTATGGCGACGACCTGCCTGACGAGCTGCCCGAGGTCGCTGCCTTTGTGAAGGCCGACGAGGAGGACGGCATCGTGGCGGTCATCGATGGCGTGCTGGGTGTCGAGCGTGAGATCGCTGCCTATATTCCGCAAGTCAAGCGCACTGTCGAGGGCGCCGTTGCTTACGTCAAGATTTCCGATGGCTGCAACCGCTTCTGCAGCTTCTGCATGATCCCGTATATCCGCGGTCGCTATCATTCGCGCAATGCCGAGAGCATTATCTCCGAGGTGCGCGACTTGGTTGCCGGCGGTGTGCGAGAGATCGTGCTGATCGGCCAGGACACGGGTATTTGGGGCACCGACTTTGCCGACGAAGACGTCACCGATGGCTCGCCGCGCAATCTGGCGCAGCTGCTGCGCGCCGTCGCCGAGGCCGTGCGTCCGCAGAACGTCTGGGTCCGTGTGCTCTACCTGCAGCCCGAGGGCATGACCGACGAGCTTATCGATACGATTCGCGATACGCCCGAGGTGCTGCCTTATATCGATATCCCCGTGCAGCACTGCGATGCGCGCATCCTCAAGGCTATGCGCCGTTCTGGTTCGCGCCAGGAGCTCGAGGACCTGTTCCGCGATCTGCGTGAGCGTATCCCCGGCATCGTGATCCGTTCCACGGCCATGGTCGGCTTCCCGACCGAGACCGACGACGAGTTCCGCGACCTTATCGACTTTATGGACACCGTCGGCTTTGACTACACGAGTGTCTTTGCCTACTCGCAGGAGGAGGGCAGCCTGGCCGCTAAGATGGAGGGTCAGGTCGATGAGGAGGTCAAGCTCGAGCGCGCCCAGGAGGCCATGGACCTGGCCGAGTCGCTCGGTTTTGCCGCCACCGCCGCACATGTGGGCGAGCGCGCCCAGGTGATTGTCGACGGCATCGAGGAGACCGAGGACGGCACCGAGCTGATCGGCCATGCTTGGTTCCAGGCGCCCGATTCCGATGGCGCGGTGCACTTGGACGCCAGCGAGGCGTCCGTGGGCGATATTCTGACGGTCGAGTTTACCGATAGCTTCTGCTATGAGCTTATCGGCCATGTTGTGGAGTAGGAGAGCATCGTGGCAAACGAGAGCAATAAGGAACTGACGAGTGTTTGGACGCCCGCCAACATCGTGACGTGCGTTCGCATCGTCTTTATCCCGGTGTTCATGATCGTGTCGGCGCTTTCTCACACGAGTGTTGCCGGTACAGATTGGAGCACCTTCGACGGCCCGCTCGCCGCCGCTGCCTTCATTCTGTATGTGATCCTGTCGTGCACCGATAAGGTCGACGGCTACCTGGCGCGCTCGCGCAACGAGATTACCGATTTCGGTAAGTTCTTGGACCCCATCGCCGACAAGCTGCTCGTGTTCTCGGCCTTGCTGCTGTTCTTGGACTTTGGCACCGTGACGGTTTGGTCCGTGTTCATCATCTTGTTCCGCGAGCTGTTGGTAAGCGCCCTGCGCATGGTTGCGAGTGCCGCCGGCGTGGTCGTTGCCGCCGATAAGCTTGGCAAGTACAAGACGGCGACCACGATGGTCTCCATCTGCGGTTACCTGTGCGTCTTTGCGATGGCCGGCTTGCACCTTGGCCCGCTGGCGCTGACGCTCGGCATCTACTCGGTGTCGCGCTTCCTGTATGCCGTTGCCGTTGTCCTGACCGTTATCTCGGGCGCCCAATACTTCTGGAACTGCCGCAAGATCGTCTTTTCGGTCTAGGTCCTGGTGGGTATGACGGACTCTTTTGATCAGATTTCCGCACATAACGAGGAGCTGGCGCGTCATATTGTCGAGCGCGCGAGCGCTCGGGGCGTGACGGTTTCGACGGCTGAGTCGCTGACAGCGGGTATGATCGCCTCGACGATTGCCGATATCCCGGGCGCCTCGGCGGTGCTGCGTGGCGGTGCGGTGACCTACTGCGATGAGATCAAGCATCGCGTTTTGGGTGTTGATCAGGAGACGCTCGACCGCTATACCGCGGTGTCGCATCAGACCGCGCGCGAGATGGCGGCGGGTTCGCTGGAGCTGTACCAGAGCGATATTGCAGTGAGCGCAACGGGTTATGCCGGCCCCGGCGGCGGCACTGAGGACGATCCGGCTGGCACTTTCTATATTGGCTGGGCGTATCGCGCGGCTGATGGGGAAGTGCCGGTCGTGGACTCTGTGCGCTGCCACTATGAGGGCGACCGTTCGTGTGTTCGTGCCCATGCGGTCGCGGAGGCATTGGGACGCATTGGCCTTGTGCTCAACTCTATGGAATAGACGTGTTTTAAGGGGCCTTAAGGCCCCTTAATTGTGGAGATAGGGACCTCTGACAAATTCAGCGTTTTTGCTGGTCATAGGTTTATTTTCGCCTTCCTTGCTTATATTTGGCCCTATGTGGTCAAGCATTTGGTCAGTATTTGGTCGGCGTTTGGTTGGGTTTTGGAAAGACTGCCTGCATATGATTTATCTGAACGGTTGACCACGAACAGCCGTTCGTTTATTATCGATGCAGGTTGTTAAGAGGAGGGCTTTTCATGGCCAAGAATTCAGGTCCCGTACGTACCGTTCATGCTCGCACGACGGGTAAAGAGCGCGATGAGATGATCGCCACCACCAAGGCCGAGATCGAGAAGAAATTCGGCCAGGGTTCCATCATGAGGTACGGCGACGGTGGCCCCGAGCTCGAGGTCGAGGCCATCCCTACGGGCGCTCTGGCACTCGATGCCGCTCTGGGTATCGGCGGTGTGCCGCGCGGCCGCATCGTCGAGATTTACGGTCCTGAGTCCTCCGGTAAGACGACGCTTTCGCTTGAGATCCTGGCCGAGGCCCAGGCAATGGGTGGCGTGGTGGCATTTATCGATGCCGAGCACGCGCTCGATCCCACGTATGCCGCGCGCATTGGCGTGGATATCGACGAGGTACTGATTTCCCAGCCTGATACGGGTGAGCAGGCGCTCGAGATTGTTGACATGCTCGTGCGTTCCGGCGCCATCGATGCCATCGTCGTCGACTCCGTCGCCGCGCTGACCCCGCGTGCCGAGATCGAGGGAGAGATCGGCGATACCACGGTCGGTTTGCAAGCTCGCCTGATGAGTCAGGCGCTCCGCAAGCTCGCCGGCTCGCTGTCCAAGTCCAACACGACATGCATCTTCATTAACCAGCTGCGAGAGAAGATCGGCGTCATGTTCGGCAACCCCGAGACCACGACGGGCGGCCGCGCCCTTAAGTTCTTCTCTTCGGTGCGTATCGACATTCGCCGCATCGACAGCATTAAGCTTAAGGATGAGGTTATCGGTAACCGCGTGCGCGCCAAGGTCGTTAAGAACAAGGTGGCAGCTCCGTTCCGTTCTGCTGAGTTCGACATCATGTACGGTACGGGCATCTCTAAGGAGGGCTCGATTCTGGACATGGCTGTCGAGTGCGGCATCTGCAAGAAGATGGGCTCCTGGTTTGCCTATGGCGAGGACAAGCTCGGCAACGGTCGCGAGGCCGCCAAGGCGTTCCTGCGCGAACACCCTGATTGCGCCGACGAGATTGAGCATAAGGTCCGCCTTGCCTGCGGGCTTGAGTTTGACGACGATGCTCCATCCGAGGTCGAGCTGACCGATCAGCCTGCGCCTGAGGAGTTTGACGAGCTTTACGCCATCGATGGTTCCGCCATGCTCGATGATGACGACGAGTAGCGGTTGCGCTCATGTCGTATACGGTGACCGAGGCCACGGTCGTCTTTCCCGATAAGAAGGCGGCCTCCTCGTTCTCGAGCGGGTATGCGTCCAAAAAGCCTTGCGCACATATCGATTGTGAGCTTGAGGGCGGTTTTGAGCGGTCCATTTGGATTCCCGTGCGGGTCGCGCGCCTGTATGTCAAAAACCGCCCCGATCTTCCCTGTGATTGGGACAACTTTCGTGAGGCGGTGCAGCTCGTCGAGCGTAAATGTGCACTTACCATGGTGACCGAGATGTTATCGCGCCGCGACCATGCGACGGGCGAGGTCCGTGACAAGCTGGCTCGCTACGGCTTTCACCAGACCGCGATCGATTTCGCCGTCGAGCGCGCCACCGAGTATCGCTTTTTAGACGAGAACCGCTTTTGCTCGTACTTTATCGAGGAGCGCAAGCGGCGCGGTTGGGGACAGCGCAAAATCGAGACCGAGCTCAAGCGCCGTCATGTCGTGCTCGATGACATTCCCGGTTATCCCGAGGATTATTTTGCCGTCGAAGACGATTTGGCGCGTGCGTCAGCCCTGCTCGCCAAGCGGCGTGTTCCAGAGACGCGCGGATTCGAAAAACTGGTTCGGTTTTTGATGGGCAAGGGCTTCTCGTATCATATCGCCGCCGATGCCGTTAAGGCACGTCTCGATGCCGAACGCGAGGAATGTGCGGTTTAGGCGTATGCGTTTTGTGGCCCTGCCGCTCACCGTGTTTTAGCCGCCGTGTTGGGGGCATTTATTTGACAGTTGTTGTGGTTCAACGTACGATAAACAGCGTCATTTGCTTTGTGATATGTGCTCATCTGTGATGAGTTTGTTTATATGTTTATCTGTATCCGACCCGCATAAGCTGCGCCCATATTACTCAAATGTCGCGAGCCGTTCGTAAGGACGGTTCGCTTTGTTGTGTAACGAATCCATAAAAAGGAGTGAGCATGCCTATCATCGCAGCGCTCGTTGGCATCGTTTTGGGTGCCATCGCCGCCATTGCCTACATGCGCACCGCCAAGCAGGGTAGTCTTCACGAGGCCGACGAAAAAATCCAGTCGGCACACGCACAGGCTGAGTCCCTGATCGGTGATGCTAAGCGTCAGGCCGAGACCCTCAAAAAAGAGGCTCTGCTCGAGGCTAAAGAGGAGATCATCAAGAACAAGCAGGCCGCCGAGGCCGAGGACAAGCAGCGTAAGAACGAGATTCGTACGCTCGAGAACCGCGTGATGCAGCGCGAGGAATCCCTTGATCGCCGCAACGACGCTCTCGACAAGCGCGAGCATCAGCTGTCCAGCCAGGCCGGTCAGGTCGAGAAGCGCTCCCGTGAGCTCGAGGAGCTCTGTGCAAAGCAGACCTCCGAGCTCGAGCGTATCGCCGACCTTACCCGCGAGGACGCCCACAAGGAGCTCCTCGATAAGGTTCGCGGCGAGGTCACCCACGAGGCCGCCACGATCATTCGCGAGTCCGAGCAGCAGGTTCGCGCCGAGTGCCACAAGACCGCCCAGGAGATTCTGTCTCTGGCGATTCAGCGCTGCGCTGCCGACCACACTGCCGAGGTCACCGTTACCTCCGTGCACATTCCCTCTGATGACCTCAAGGGCCGTATCATCGGTCGCGAGGGTCGCAACATCCGGACCTTCGAGCAGGTTTCCGGCGTCAACCTCGTGATCGACGACACGCCCGAGACCGTCGTTCTTTCGAGCTTCGACCCGGTCCGTCGTGAGACCGCCCGTGTCGCCCTCGAGAACCTCATCGCCGACGGCCGCATTCACCCTGCCCGTATCGAGGAGATGTATCACAAGGCCGCCGACCTGGTTCAGCAGCGCGTGCGCGAGGCTGGCGAGCAGGCTGCCTTCGATACCGGCATCCACGATCTCCACCCCGAGATCGTCAAGACCCTTGGTGCCCTGCGCTACCGTACCTCGTTTGGTCAGAACGTGCTTCAGCATTCCCTCGAGGTCTCTGATCTGTGCGGCGTGATGGCTTCCGAGCTTGGCCTGGACGTTGTGACCGCCAAGCGCGCCGGCCTGCTTCATGACCTGGGCAAGGCAATCGACCACGACGTCGAGGGCCCGCATGCCGTCATCGGCGCCGAGCTTGCCCGCCGTTATGGCGAGAAGCCCGTTATCGTCCACGCTATTGAGGCTCACCATGCCGATGTCGACCCCAACACGGTGCTCGATGTCCTGGTGCAGGCCGCCGATGCTGTCTCTGCCTCTCGCCCCGGTGCCCGTCGCGAGTCTGCCGAGAACTACATCAAGCGTCTTGAGAAGCTCGAGGAGATCGCCAACTCCCATGACGGCGTCGAACGTACCTATGCCATGCAGGCCGGTCGCGAGGTCCACGTCATGGTCCAGCCGGACAAGATCTCCGATGCTCAGTCCACGGTCCTGGCTCACGATATCGCCCATCAGATCGAGGAAGAGATGGAGTATCCCGGTCAGGTGCGCGTCGTCGTGATTCGCGAGAGCCGCGCTGTCGATATCGCTAAATAACATGAGCGACGCGAACGAGCTCATCTCATTTATCGCGTCGATGTCGGGGGAGGGCAACCTTCGCGTCGAGGAGAACCTTGGCGAGGGGTATGTCCGCCTCCGCGTTTCGGAGGCCGAGCGGCGCCAGGCTAAGCACGACATTCAGCATGTCGAGGACATCGTCATCGAAATGCTCCGTAATGCTCGCGATGCCGGCGCCGACAAGGTCTATCTCGCCACGACCAAGGAAGATGGCGTCCGCACGCTTGTCTTTCTGGATAACGGTTCTGGCGTTCCGCAGGATATGCAAGAGCGAATCTTTGATGCCCGCGTTACCTCCAAGCTCGAGAGCATGAAGATGGACCGTTGGGGCGTTCACGGTCGTGGCATGGCATTGTTTTCGATTAAGCAGAACACCGACGAGGCCCGTGTGGTCACGTCCGGCGTCGATCTTGGTTCAGCCTTCAAGGTGAGCGTTGCGGCCGACCGCCTCAGTGAGCGTGCCGATCAGTCCAGCTGGCCCCAGGCCGTCAAGGATGAGGACGGACGTTATGTCTGCGCTCGCGGTCCGCATAATATTATTCGCGCTGCTTGTGAGTTTGCGCTCGAGGAGTTGCGTGGTTGCGATGTCTATCTCGGTTCTCCGTCTGAGATTGCCGCGACCCTTTATGCTCAAGCGTCAAGTCGGCTCGATACGTCTCGTCTCCTGTTCATTGATGACGAGAGCGAGCTTCCGGTTGTCGATCGTTTAGGCCTTGCTTCTGATGCCGAGGACTTTATCCGTATTTGTTCGGGTTTGGGTCTTGAGATGTCCGAGCGCACGGCCCATCGCATTTTGGCAGGGCAGATTAAGCCCGTTCGCGGTGTGACCGCGCGTCTGCTGCGCGAGCGTGATTCGTCCTCGCATGCGCCGACTCCTGTCGATCTCGCGAAGGATCGTCGCGGGCTACGTATTGCCAAGGATGACATGGCACAGTTTTCGCGCGCTGTGGAACGCGACTTTAATGACCTTGCCACCCGGTACTATCTCAACCTTTGCGGCGACCCAAAGATCCGTGTTTCGCGTGATCGAATCACAGTGACCTTTGATCTTGCCAAAGAGGAATAGTGCCTTTACCGAGTCCACTCGGTACGATACAGTTATTGCAGTTAAAACGTACTTTTAAATGCAGGAGTTTCTTCATGGATTGCCTGAAGGTATCAAGCAAATCATCGCCCGCGTCCGTTGCCGGCGCCATCGCCGGCATGGTCAAGGATGGTGTACCCGTCAACATCCAGTGTGTCGGCGCCGGTGCCGTCAACCAGGCTATTAAGGCCGTTGCTATCGCGCGCGGTTTTTTGATTCCAACCGGTTTTGATATTTCCTGCGCGCCCGTGTTCTCCGACATCCTAATTAACGGGGAGTCGCGCACGGCCATCCGCCTTTCTATCTACGTTCACCAGATCAATCGAGCTGCTATGGATAACGTCGTCATGGATGATGTTAAGCCTGTGGCATAGCTTCTGCTTGCCTTGTTTCGCTCCCCATCGTTAGGACTTATGCACATGGACCAGCGTTCCGTACGCGATATTCTTGCCGGTAAAACCTACTTTATCCGCACATTTGGCTGCCAGATGAATCAGCACGACTCCGAGCGTGTGAGCGGTCTGCTTGATTCGTATGGCTGCCTCATGGCGCTCGATCCCGCGCATGCCGATATCGTTGTCTTCATGACGTGCTGCGTGCGCGAGGCCGCCGATACTCGCCTGTACGGTCAGTGCAATTCCTGCAAAAGCCTGCCGCCTTCGCCTTCGGGCAAGCGCGTGGTTGCCGTTGGCGGTTGCATCGCGCAGCGCGATGGCGAGGGCCTGCTCACCAACGTCGATAACGTCAATGTCATCTTTGGCACGCATTCCATTGCACATGTGGCCGAGCTCATTGCCGAGGCGTTTCTTGATGGTAAGCGTCATATCCGCACCAATGAGCATGAGGATACGGATGCCATGAGCATGCCGTGGCATCGCGAGACTCAGTATCACGCCTGGGTGCCCATCATGACGGGCTGCAATAATTTCTGCACCTATTGCATCGTGCCGTACGTGCGCGGTCGCGAAAAGAGCCGCCCCTTCGAGGAGATTGTCGACGAGGTGACCGGTTTGGTGCGCCAGGGCGTGCGTGAGATTACGCTGCTGGGCCAAAACGTTAACTCATATGGTCGCGATCTGTTTGGCAAGCCGCGTTTTGCCGATCTGCTGCGTGCCGTGGGCGATACGGGCGTGGAGCGCATCTTCTTTACGTCTTCGCATCCCAAGGACCTGTTGCCCGAGACCATCGACGCCATGGCCGAGACGCCTGCCGTTATGCCGCAGCTGCACTTGGCCGTCCAGTCAGGTTCGACGCGGATTCTCAAAGAGATGAATCGCCGTTATACACGCGAGTACTATCTGGGCCTTGTCGATCGCATTCGCAACCGCATGCCCGATATCGCGCTCTCGACCGACATTATCGTTGGCTTCCCGGGTGAGACTGAAGAAGACTTTGAGCAGACGCTCTCACTTGCCGAGACGGTCCGCTATGCTCAGGCCTATACCTTCATCTATTCCAAGCGCGCCGGTACCCCGGCCGCCGAGATTGACGATCCTACGCCGCATGAGGTTATTCTCGAGCGTTTCAACCGTCTGGTTAAGGTTATCGAGACCACGGCACACGAGTATAACCAGGGTGAGCTTCATACTGTGGTTCCGGCGCTCATTGAGGGAACGAGTAAAAAGAACGACGCGGTCCTTCTGGGCAAGAGTCCCAAGAATCAGACCGTGCATGCGCCTATCCCCGAGGGTTACAGCATCGATCAGCTTGTTGGTAAGATCGTTGATGTTGACGTTGACGTTGCCAAGACCTGGTATTTGTCCGGCTCCGTTGTGGGCGAGCCGCGCTAATGGTTTCTCCCGGGGCAGGTCTTTCCGCCGTTGCGATTGTCGGTCCGACGGCGGTTGGTAAGAGTGATGTTGCCGACCGTTTGGCAGTTCGTCTTTCGTCCGAAGTGCTGTCGTGCGATGCGATGCAAATCTATCGTGGCATGGACATCGGTACCGCAAAGATGGCGCCCGATGAGTGCACGGCGCCGCTGCGTCTCGTCGACATTGTTGAGCCGGGTGTGGCATATTCTGCTGCGCTTTATCAGGCTGACGCTCGCGCGCATGTTGAACGTCTCCTTGGTTCGGGTTGCCTGCCGGTTTTTTGCGGAGGTACGGGGCTGTATCTCAAGGCCGCCCTCGATGAGATGGACTTTCCCTCGGGTGAACTTGAGGACGATCGCCGTGCGGGCTATCAGGAGCTTGCCGAGCGTATTGGCGAGGAAGAACTGCATGCCTTGCTTGCCGAGCGCGATCCAGAATCGGCTGCTGTTATTCATCCCCATAACGTGCGCCGTGTGATTCGTGCGCTCGAGATGCATGATGATGGCGTCTCCTATGCGCAGCAAAAGTCGCAGTTTAGTGTTCCGCGCGAGCATTATCATGCCCTATGGTTTGGTCTGACGCGTAATCGCGAGGTGCTCTACGAGCGCATTAATCTGCGCGTCGATCTGATGTTTGAGCAGGGTCTTGTCGATGAGGTCCGCGGTCTTATGGACCAGGGGCTGGGAGATGCCCTGACGTCGATGCAGGCAATTGGCTATAAAGAGATCATCGATGCCTTTGGCGGCGTGATTTCTATGGATGAGGCTCGCGAACTCATCAAGATGCGCTCGCGTCGCTATGCCAAGCGTCAGCTTTCGTGGTTTAAACGCGATGACCGCATCGTGTGGTTCGATATGGACGAGTTTACGATCGATGAGGTCGTTGATGAAATCCTTCATCGTATCGAGGCAGCCTAATGGCTCGGTTTCCCCTCGTTCCCACAGCGCCTGAGCC
>UQWK01000042.1 GCA_900544725.1 uncultured Collinsella sp. | reverse complement strand
GTCAGCGCCCTTTCGTTTCACGTCACCTTGTCTCAAATGCGACCCGCTCGCTGTCCGTCCTCTACCTGCGGCGTTGCCTTGCTCCGGA
The DNA here is from genome assembly GCA_900544725.1 of uncultured Collinsella sp. Taxonomy (GTDB): domain Bacteria; phylum Actinomycetota; class Coriobacteriia; order Coriobacteriales; family Coriobacteriaceae; genus Collinsella. The sequence continues at coordinate 18,630 of UQWK01000042.1, read as the reverse complement.
TGCGGTATGCTCAACCTGCGGGGTTTCCAAGGTAGTCATTGGGGACGTTCTTAAATGACTAGGTTGGGTAAATTGCTTTTCAAATTTATTCAATTTGTTTTGTTAGAAATTAAGCTATTTACCCGCTTAAAGCAATTAACGGTATGCATCTGCAATTGAAAATATTGCTCGAAAAATCGTCCAAGAAGTCGCGGGGTCCTTTTTGGTGCGTCGCGCGTCAAGCGATGTGGCAAGTTCTTGGTTAGATATTGGTCAGTTTTGGGGCAACCTTGCCAAAAGCTTGACGGATGCAAATCTAGACGTCGGCGAATGAACACTTTGAGCGAGCCCGGTGCAAAATACTGGGCTGATTCTCGATAATCGCCTTCAATCGTCCCTTGCCAAGCGCTGGCCTCGCTTACAATCTGCTCCGACATTCGCGCGCCGCCCGGCGCTTAAGAGGGGAGGGCCCCATGGCAAACGAGATCTGGACCATCAAGCGTTGTCTCGAGTGGACCAAGGAGTACCTGGCCGAGCGCGGCGAGGAGCACCCCCGTCTTTCTGCCGAGTGGCTGCTGTGCGCTGCCACGGGTTTGGCGCGCATTGACCTATATATGCGCATGGACGAGACGCTTAACGCGGCCCAGCTCGAGACTATGCACGCGGCCGTCGTTCGTCGCGCCAAAGGCGAGCCGCTGCAGTACATCACCGGCAGCACGCAGTTCCGCATGATTGACATCGCGTGCGCCCCCGGTGTGCTCATTCCGCGCCCCGAGACCGAGATGCTCGTCGAGGAAGTCCTCAATTATCTGGATGCCGAGGTGCTGAGCCCCGAGGCTGCTGCCCGTCAGCGTGTTGAGCTGCCTTGGAACGATGAGGTCGAGCAGGCCCTCAAAGCCGAGGCGGCGCTGGCCGACGAACGCGCGACCGCCGAGCGCCGTGCCGCCAACCTGACGGCCGCCGATGAGGCTGCGCTGGGTAGCGACGTGCTCGGCAGCCGCGCCTATGCCGAGGAGCTTGCCGATCGCGAGGCCGAGGAAGCCGCCGCGCAGGCGGCAGAAGCAGAGGACATGGAAACCCCTGAGCCCGAGCTCGACGAATACGGCATCGCCATTGAGGGCAACGACCAACAGACGACTCCCGCGCAAGATGCCGCCGAGGCCAACGCATCTGCTCCAGCCGAGCCCTGCATCGCCCGCGTTCTCGAGGTCGGCTGCGGCACGGGCTGCATCTCGCTCTCGCTTGCCTGGGAGCGTCGCGGCCACGTCACCTGCACTGCTACCGATATCGAGCCGCGCGCCATCGACCTGGCCACCAAAAACCGCGACGCGCTCGGGCTCACGTCCGATGAGGTCGCCTTCAGCCTCACCAACCTGGTGAGCTCCATTCCCCACGACGAGTGGGGCACCTTTGACGTGCTCGTCTCCAACCCGCCTTACATTCCGACCGATGTCATGCGCTCGCTGCCGCACGAGGTCAAGGACTTTGAGCCCGATCTGGCGCTCGAGGGCGGTGCCGACGGCCTCGATATCTTCCGCCGCCTGCTCAACGCGGCGCCCTACATGTTGCGCGCCGGCGGCCTCTTTGCCTGCGAGCTCTACGAGGGCGCGCTCGACGCTGCGGCCGAGCTCTGCCGTCAAGCGGGTCTGTCGGACGTGCGCATCGTCCACGACCTCACCGATCGCCCCCGCATCGTCCGAGCCATCGTCACCGAGCCCAAGCAGCGTATTTAAGCTGAACTAATAGACATTTGCTCAAGTTTGCTCTTGCAATATACCGTAAAACTTCTACTATAGAAGGAGAAAGGTATGTCAAATCAGCTGCATCGGTACTGTATCGTGCTTGATTACATTGAACCTTGGCTTGATGAGCAGGATGAAGCTACGCTGAAGCAGATTTATGCAGACCTTTTGGTGCTCGAGAAGGAAGGTCCCAGCCTTGGTCGTCCACTGGGTGATCGCGTTAAGGGCTCGAAGCTTCATCATTTAAAGGAGCTTAGAGTGACTTCATGTGGTGGGCAGGTGATCCGCATCCTCTTCGCCTTTGACCCCAAGCGCCAGGCGGTATTGCTATTGGCGGGTGATAAGTCGCGAGCGGGATCGTCAAAGGCAAAATGGAACGGCTGGTATGCGATCAACATTCCAAAGGCCGAGCAAATATACCGTCGCCACGTAAGGAGGCTCGATCGAGATGGAACTGCATGAGTATATGGAATCTCGCGGGATAACACGCGACTCCATTACCGCCGAGCAGGAGAGGACTCGCGATCGTATCGAAGCCTATAAGCTTGCTGAGATTCGCAGGCTAAAAGATCTAACACAGGCGTCGGTCGCCCAATCGATGGGCGTTTCTCAAAAACGCGTATCCGAGCTCGAGCGCGGGGAATTGGGTTCGATGAGGCTTGACACGCTGAGCAGGTACGCAGAGAGCCTCGGCGGAAAACTGGTTGCAAGCATCGAGTTTCCCGATCGTACCGTTACGCTTGCGCGCTAAAAATCTTCAATTAATCCCCTCACTTTCACCGACTACTAGAGCCGCTCACCAAACCAACATGCGCTCTGGGCAAATAGGTTGAACGTTTCGTGCGAGAATGCCCCACAGTAAACAAACTTGCACCAGAGCGTAAGGGGCTGGCATACACATGCAGACGGTCTATCGGGTATACGAGGGAACGCGCGAGCCGCATCGGCTTGCCGTCGAGCGTACGGCCGAGGTGCTCGGCTGTGGCGGTCTGGCCCTGATCCCGACCGAGACCGTCTATGGTGTCGCTGTGGCAGTTAACGCCTTTTCGGACGCCGTGCCTCAAGATACAAGTGAATTCCCATCGTGGCCGCGCGATCCGCAGGCCACCGTCAACGGCGCCGCGGTCCCCGCGCTCGGCACCGGCTATCGCCGTATCTTCACTCTCAAGCAACGTGAGCTCACGCAAACCGTCGCTTGGCTGGTCGATGGCGTCGAAGCACTCGACCGCTATGGCGTGGATATCCCGGAAGATGCCCGCATACTCGCGCGACGATGCTGGCCGGGAGCCCTGACTATCGTGGTCAAGGCAGCCCCCTGCGTGCCGACCTTTATGCGCGCCGCCGACGACACGGTGGCACTTCGCGCTTCGGCCTCGCCCGTGGTGCAGGCACTCATCCGCGCCTGCGGCAGCCCCCTTGCCTGCACCAGCGCCAACACGCATGGCGCGCCCGCGCCGGCAAGCTTTGTCACGGTGGAGGAGCGCATCCTGGAGGGTGTCGATGTTGCCGTCGACGCCGGTGAGACTCCGTGTCGCGATGCCTCGACCATCGTGTCGTTCCAGCACGGCGGGCTCCAGATCCTGCGCCAAGGCGCACTTCCCGCATCAGAGATCGAACGGGTCCTGTCCGACCCGATGCAATAGAAAGGTGTAAGCGATGTCGTTGAATCTGGGCAGCCTGGGCATGGAAGATGTCTCGTTTAACTTTGGCGGTTCCTACATCATGGCGCTCGACTGCGGCACCACCTCGGTACTTGCGACCATCGTCGACGAGTACGGATGCATCGTCGCGCAGGCACGTCGCAGCGTCAAAACCAGTTTTCCGCGTCCCGGTTGGGTAGAGCAAGACCCCATGGCGGTCCTTGCCAGTCAAATCGCCGTCATGATGGAAGTCCAGTTTAAGAGCGGTATCCACTCCGACCGCATTGCCGCCATCGGTATCTCCAACCAGCGCGAGACCACGGTGGTGTGGGACCGCATAAGCGGCCAACCCATCTATAACGCCATCGTGTGGCAATGCCGTCGCACCGCACCTCTGATCGACGAGCTGGTCGAGCAGGGCGCAGAAGAGCTGGTGCGCTCCCGCACGGGGCTTACGCTCGACCCGTATTTCTCGGCCTCCAAGGTGCAGTGGATTCTCGATAACGTCGACGGCGCGCGCGAGAGCGCCGCGGCGGGCGACCTTATGTTCGGCACCATCGACACGTGGCTCATCTACAATCTCACCGGCGGTCAGGTCTTTGCTACCGACTACACCAATGCCAGCCGCACCGCGCTCTTTAATATCCATGCGCTCGATTGGGACGACGATCTGCTGGCGCTTTTCGACGTCCCGCGTTCCATGATGCCCGAGGTTCGTTGGAGCTCGGGCGATTACGGCCGCGTTGCGAGCGACATCATGACCAACATGCCACCCATCATGGGCGTGGCGGGCGACCAGCAGGCGTCGCTATTCGGCCACTGCTGCTTCCATCCCGGCCAGACCAAAAACACCTATGGCACGGGTTGCTTTATGCTCATGAACACCGGCGACGAGATCGTCGAATCCAAGAACGGTCTGGTCTCCACGATCGGTATCGCCGCTGACGGCAAGATCAGCTATGCGCTCGAGGGTTCTATCTTTGCCGCAGGCTCCACCATGAACTGGCTGCGCAACAACATGGGCATCATCTCGAGCGTGAGCGAGTCCGCGCAACTCGCCGCTTCGATCAACGACAACGAGGGCTGCTACTTCGTCCCCGCCTTCGCAGGCCTGGGCGCTCCCTGGTGGGACCCGCATGCTCGCGGTATCGTGTGCGGCCTGACCGGTGCCTCGAGTCGCGCGACCATTGTGCGTGCGGCCTGCGAGTCCATGGCCTATCAGAGTTATGACGTGCTGCGTGCCATGGAGCAGGACGTGGGGCTTTCGATTGAGCGCCTGTCCGTCGATGGCGGTGCCTCGCGCAACGAGTTCATCATGCAATTCCAGGCCGATCTGCTGGATATCCCCGTGCTGCAGTGCGAGACGGTGGAGACCACGGCGATCGGCGCCGCGTACTTGGCGGGCCTTGCCGTCGGCTACTGGGAGGATTTGGAGGAGCTGGAGCAAAACGCTCAGATCGTCAAAATCTTCCATCCTCATATGTCCGCCGAGCGCCGTGAGAGCAACCTCGCTGGTTGGCGTGATGCCGTCAAGCGTTCGCTCAGCACCGTTCAGTAGGGTTGCGACGGGGCACTCGATACAACAAACCGTTAAACTTATGCACGGCGCGCGGCAACAACGTCGCCGTGCGCCTTGTCAGCAAGGCCATCTTCCGGCCGCAACGAAAGGGGCTTCAACCCATGACCGTCACCTACGATACGTCCCGTGTGACCCTTGTCGATCACCCACTCGTCCAGCACAAGCTGTCGATCTTGCGCGACAAGAGCACCGGCACCAATCAGTTCCGCCAGCTCGTGCGCGAGCTTGCGCTTTTTGACGGCTACGAGGCCATGCGCGACCTGCCCATGGAGGACGTCGAGGTCGAGACCCCCATCACCACCGCCACGTTTAAGCAGCTCGCCGGCAAGAAGCTCGCCATCGTTCCCATCCTGCGTGCAGGCCTTGGCATGGTCGATGGCATCCTCGACCTGGTGCCCTCCGCTCGCGTGGGCCATATCGGCATGGAGCGCGACGAGGTTACCCACGAGCCGCATGAGTATTACTGCAAGATGCCCAAGGATATCGACCAGCGCATTTGCCTGGTTGTCGACCCCATGCTGGCCACGGGTGGCTCAGCCGAGATGGCTATCAGCTACCTGCGCGAGCGTGGTGTCAAGGACATCCGCATGCTGTGCATCGTCGCGGCCCCCGAGGGCCTCAAGTCGCTGACCGAAAAAGATCCCGATGTGCATATCTATACCTGCGCCATCGATGACCATCTCAACGAGGCCGCCTACATCGTTCCCGGCCTGGGCGACGCCGGCGACCGCATCTACGGCACGCTCTAGCCGTCGGGCCTTGTCGGCTGCAGTCACAAATACGAAGAAATGGTGCGCGCGGGCGAGCAAAAGACGTCCACGCGCACTTCTGTTAACGGACGTTTTGCGCTGAGGGGTTCGAAAAAACGTATTACCGTACCTGCGGCATAAAGAAGGTCTTAAGAAAACGTACAGCTGCGTATTAACCGATGCTTTTTCGGTTGTACTTTAGCGATTGGCTCGTACAATAGTCACCAATGTTTGGCGGGAACTGTTCTGGGAAGCGTTAAAAAGGAAAGTGAGGACGCCAATGTTTCAGATAGCCGATCTGCTCGCTATCGTTGCAGGCGCCATCGCGGGCGCGGTCGCCTTTCTTCCCTTTGTCTTTACGCTCAAGCCGGTTCTTGACGATAAACAGAATGCGGACATGCTCAAGGGCATGGTGAGTCTCGCGGTCTCGGCGATCGCGTTGCTTGTCTTTACCTTGGTTGTGTTTGCGTTGTTCGGAGAGGCATTTCGCATGTTCCTCCTGGGCGAGGCGATCGGCTTCGTGGCCTTTATGGCCGCCTGCACGGTTCGCGTCGCCAAGGCGCTGCGAGATCCTCATGAGGTCGAAAGGTAAGTCGTGGAAATTTTTGAAAAGCTGCCTGATGAGATTAATCATCTGGTCAGCGAGTTCAGCTCCACCCCTGTCGTGGGCGATCTGAGCTGCGGCATCACGCAGTACTCATTTTGGCTGATCGTCTCCACGATCGTGCTCCTGATCGTCCTGGCCGTGTTCAAGAAGAAGCAGACCCTGGTTCCCAAGGGCTTCTTCGTCAACGGTTTCGAGTACATCATCGAGTACGTCGAGAACGATATCGGCAAGGGCGTCGTGGGTGAGAACTGGAAGAAGCACTTCCCGTTCCTGTGCTCGCTTTTCCTGTTCATCCTGATCAATAACATGATCGGCCTGATCCCGGGAATGAAGCCCGGCACCGGTGCAATCGGCTCCACCGCCGCGCTCGCCATCTTCGCCTTCGTGTACTTCATCTACTACGGATGCAAGGCTCACGGCGTGATCGGCTACATCAAGAGCCTCGCCCCGCAGGGCGTGAGCTTCCCGATGAACGTGCTCGTGTGGGTCGTCGAGCTTTTCTCGACCTTCCTGCGCCTCATCACGCTCGCCGTCCGTCTGTTCTGCAACATGTTTGCAGGACACGTGGTCATGGGCTCGTTCGCCATCATGGCGAGCATGTTCATGCAGCCGCTGCTTCAGCAGGTTTCCGCGGCCCACGCCGTCGGCGCCTTGCCTTCGCTGGCCTGGCTTGCCATCCTCATCCTGATCTATGCGATCGAGCTTGTGGTCGGCGCCATCCAGGCTTACGTCTTCACGGTCCTTACCGCCGTGTATGTCTCCGAGGCAGAGGAGGTCGCGGAGGAGGAGTAATCTTCCGTTCGCGCCTCAAAGGTAAGGCAATTCGTTAAACCGCCGGTGCCCGTACCCATGGAGCCCGGCAGTTATAAAAAGGTTATCCTGCGTGAAATAAGACACGCACGACAAAGGAGGAATCGTGGGAGTTATCGGTTACGGTCTCGGTGTTATCGGCGCTGGTCTTGCTATCGGCCTGTCTGCTCTGGGTGCTACGGGTGCTATGGCCCGTCAGCCTGAGGTCCAGGGCCGCGTGTTCACCGTCTTCATCATGGGCTCCGCCTTCGGCGAGGCTCTGGCTCTGATCGGCTTCGTTGTCGCGCTGATCGTTAAATAGCACGGAGCGTCAAGTATGAATCTTTCATCCCAGAAGAGCGCGATCGCACTCTCCGCGTCCGCGGCCGCGCTGCTCATGCCGGTTTCCGCGTTCGCCGAGGACGGCGCTGCCGGTGCGGACATCCTCATCCCTAAGATGGCGGAGTTCATCCCGGCGCTTATCGCCTTCCTGATCATCTGGATCGTGCTGGCCAAGGTCGCCCTGCCGGGCATCATGAAAACCATGGAGGAGCGCGGCAAGAAGATCGAGGAGAGCCTCGACGAGGCCGAGAAGACCAAGCAGGAGGCTATCGCCAAGCGCGCTGAGTCCGACTCGATCGTCACCGACGCCCGTCGTCAGGCTGCCGACATCGTTCTCGAGGCCCGTAAGGACGCCGAGTCCGAGCGCGCCCGTATCATCGAGGCTGCTCACAAGGAGGCCGAGGAGATCATCGCCAAGGCCCATACGACCGTCGAGGACGAGCGCAAGTCCATCTACGCCGGTGCCGCGAGCTCCATCGCCGACCTGTCCGTTGCCGTCGCCACCAAGATCGTGGGCGAGGCACTCGAGGACGAGGGCGAGCAGAAGAAGCTCATCGAGCGCTACATCCAGGAAGCAGGTAGCCTGAATGCCGACTAGCCGCTATCAGGACAAGGTGCTCGAGACCTACGCGCGTTCCCTTTTGGAATCCGCCAAGGCCGAGAACCATGTGTTCGAGGACCTCGAGATGATCGAGCGCCTGGCTAGCGCCAGCCCCGAGATCATCGCCGTGCTCGACACCATGTCCAAGCGCGACCAGCTCGACCTTCTTCCCAAGGTGGCAGCTGCCTTTAAGTATGTTGCCGAGGAAGACGAGGATGTAGTGGGCGTGACCGTCACCACGGCGATCCCGCTCGACGACGAGCTGCGTCAAACCATCACTAAGAAATGCGAGCAGGACTTCGGCCGCAAGGTATTCCTTATCGAGCAGGTCGACCCGTCTATCGTGGGCGGCCTGGTGCTCGAGGCCCGCGGCGAGCGTCGTGACATTTCCGTCAAGACGCAGCTGCGCATCGCGCAGGAGACCCTCGCAAACTCTGCTAATTCGTACGGAGGTGAAGCCTAATGTCCGAAACCCTCAATGCCCAGGATATCGCCAAGAAACTGCAGGAGCAGCTCACGAGCCTCTCCGCGACGGTCGATACGCATGAGGTTTCAACGGTCGACGAGGTAGGCGACGGCATCGCGCGCGTCTCCGGCCTCAAGAGCGCCATGGCAGGCGAGCTTCTGGAGTTCAAGAGCTCCGATACCGGTGAGACCGTCTTTGGCCTTGCCCAGAACCTTGACCGTGACGAGGTCGGCGCCGTTCTGTTCGGTGCCGTCGACTCCATCAAGGAAGGCGACGAGTGCCGCACCACTGGCCGCATTATGGATATCCCCGTGAGCCGTGCCATGCTCGGCCGCGTCGTCAATCCGCTTGGCCAGCCCATCGACGGTTTGGGTGACATCGTCGCCACGCATCGTCGCCCCATCGAGTTCAAGGCCCCCGGTGTCATCGACCGTACCCCGGTGTGCGAGCCGGTTCAGACCGGCCTGCTCGCTATCGACTCCATGGTGCCTATCGGCCGCGGCCAGCGTGAGCTTATCATCGGCGACCGTAAGACCGGTAAGACCGCCATCGCCATCGACGCTATCCTCAACCAGCGCGGCAAGGGCATGGTCTGCATCTATGTCGCCATCGGCCAGAAGGCCTCCACGGTTGCCAACATCCGCGAGACCCTCGCTCAGCACGGTGCGCTCGACTACACCATCATCGTTTCGGCCACCGCTGCCGATTCCGCCCCTATGCAGTACATCGCGCCTATGGCCGGTGCCGCTATCGGCGAGTTCTTCATGTACAACGGCGAGGACGGCAAGCCCGCCAGCGAGACCAACCCCGGCGGTCACGTGCTCGTCATCTACGACGACCTGTCCAAGCAGGCCGTGGCATACCGTCAGATGTCGCTGACGCTGCATCGTCCGCCCGGACGCGAGGCCTATCCTGGCGACATCTTCTACCTGCACTCTCGTCTGCTCGAGCGTGCCGTCAAGATGTCCAAGAAGAACGGCTACGGCTCCATGACGGCTCTTCCGATCATCGAGACCCAGGACGGCGACGTCTCGGCCTACATTCCGACCAACGTCATTTCCATTACCGATGGTCAGATCTACCTGCAGTCCGAGCTCTTCTTCCAGGGCCAGCGCCCGGCAGTCGACGTGGGCATCTCCGTGTCCCGCGTCGGTGGCGACGCACAAACCAAGGCCATGAAGCAGGTCGCCGGCAACCTCCGTCTGGACCTCGCTTCCTATCAGGAGCTCGCTGGCTTTACGCAGTTCGGCTCCGACCTCGACGAGGCTACTCAGAAGCAGCTTACCCATGGTGCTCGCATGACCGAGCTCCTGAAGCAGCCGCGTTACAAGCCGTTTGAGGTTGGCGAGCAGATCGTTACGCTGTTCGCTGGCAACGAGGGCTTCCTGGATGACCTGGAGATCGCCGACGTGCTGCCCTTCCGTGCCGAGCTCATCGAGTACATGGACAATGGCTTTGGTTCGCTGCTCGACAAGGTTCGCGCCAAGAAGATCGACGATGACACCAAGGCTGAGCTCCTGCGCGTCATCGGTGACTTCAAGCAGCAGTTCATGGCCAAGCACCATGCCGATACGACTGGATCAGAGGAGAACTAAGCCCTATGGCCAACCTTCGCGACATTAAGAAGCGAATCTCCTCGGTTACCACGACCAAGCAGATCACGCGCACGATGGAGATGGTCTCTACGGCCAAGATCCGTCGTGCCCTCGATCGCTCCAAGCAGGCCGAGCCCTATAAGGAGGCGCTGACCGACGTTATGTTGACGGTCGCCGGCGACGCCTCCTGTTCGGGCACCGATCCCATGCTGCAGAAGCATGAGAGCGTCAAGCATGGCCTGATTGTCGTTATTGCCTCGGACCGCGGCCTTGCCGGCGGTTTCAATACGACGGTGGAGCGCACGGCCGAAAAGCTCGCCGCTTCTTGGGCGAACGATGGCATCGAGTGCGAGATCATTGCGTGCGGACGTAAGCCGGCCACGTATTTCCGCGACCGCGCAAACGTCGTCATGCACTTTGAGGGCAATTCCTCCGAGCCCGATTTCAATCAGGCTCGCATGATTTCCTCTCATATCTGCGATGCGTATCGTGCCGGTGAGCTTGACCGTGTCGAGCTTGTCTATCACCACGCCAAGAACCGCGTGGATCAGGAGCTTCGCGTCGAGCACTTGCTGCCGCTCGATCCCGAGATGATCGCTATGGCCCACGGTCCGCGTAAGAACGAGACCGACGCCCCTAAGCGCATCTCGTCCACGTTCGAGTTCGTGCCCTCTCCCGAGCATGTTCTCGGCAAGCTTGTACCGTCGTATATCCTGACGGTCATCTACCAGGCCCTGATCGATTCGGCGGCCGCCGAGCAGGGTGCACGCCGCAAGGCCATGCACTCCGCGACGGAAAACGCCACCGCGATCATCTCGACCCTTACCCGCACGTATAGTCGCGTGCGTCAGGCTTCGATCACGACCGAGATTAACGAGATCGTCGGCGGAGCCTCAGCATTGGAGGAACAGTAATGGCTAATAACACCGTAAAGCTTGCGGTCGAGGAAGCCACCAAGAAGACGACTGCCGGTGATGGTCGCATCGTGCGTATCATCGGCCCTGTCGTCGACGTCAAGTTTGACGGTGCGGTGCCCCCGATCTACAACGCGCTCACGGTCGAGGCCGAGACCCCGATCGGTCACCTGAGCACGATCCTCGAGGTTGAGAGCCAGCTTCCGGGCGGCGTCGTCCGCACGGTCGCCATGTCCTCGACCGACGGTCTGCAGCGTGGTCTCATCGCCACCGATACCGGTGAGCCCATGAAGATGCCCGTTGGCCCCAAGACGCTCGGCCGCATTTGGAACGTCATGGGCAAGCCCGTCGACGGTAAGCCCATGCCCGAGGTGGAGGAGTTCTATCCCATCCACCACGCAGCACCCCGCTTCGACGAGCTCACCACCAAGACCGAGATCTTCGAAACCGGCATCAAGGCCGTTGACCTGCTCGAGCCCTACATCCGTGGCGGCAAAACGGGTCTGTTCGGCGGCGCCGGCGTCGGCAAGACCGTTCTGATTCAGGAGCTCATCAACAACCTCGCCCAGGAGCACGGCGGCACCTCGGTGTTCACCGGTGTCGGCGAGCGTACTCGTGAGGGCACCGACCTGTTCCTCGAGATGAGCGAGTCTGGCGTTATCGACAAGACCTGCTTGGTCTATGGTCAGATGAACGAGCCGCCCGGAGCGCGTCTGCGCATCGGTCTGGCCGGCCTTACCACCGCTGAGTACTTCCGCGATCGCGGCCAGGACGTTCTGCTGTTCATCGACAACATCTTCCGCTTCTCCCAGGCCGGTTCCGAGGTTTCCGCACTGCTGGGTCGTATGCCGTCCGCCGTCGGTTACCAGCCTACGCTGGCTACCGAGATGGGCGACCTCCAGGAGCGCATTACCTCGACCAAGACGGGTTCCATTACCTCCGTCCAGGCTGTCTACGTCCCTGCAGACGACCTGACCGACCCGGCGCCTGCCACGACGTTTACGCACCTCGACGCCACTACGGTTCTTTCGCGTAGCATTTCGTCGCTTGGTCTGTTCCCGGCTATCGACCCGCTCGCGTCTTCCTCCGACGCTCTCGATCCCTCGATCGTCGGCGAGGAGCACTACCGTGTCGCCGTCAAGGTCCAGGAGCTCCTGCAGGAGTACTCCGACCTTCAGGACATCATCGCCATTCTGGGTATGGACGAGCTGTCCGAGGAGCAGCGCCTTACGGTCAACCGTGCCCGTAAGATCCAGCAGTTCCTTTCCCAGTCCTTCCACGTCGCCGAGAAGTTCACCGGCAACCCCGGTGTCTACGTCCGCGTCGAGGATACCGTCCGCTCCTTCGCCGAGATTGTTGACGGCAAGGCCGATGACCTGCCCGAGCAGGCATTCCGCTATGCTTCCACGATTGAGGACGTGCGCGAGCGCGCCCGCAAGATGGGGGAGAAGTAGGTTATGCGTATCCGCATCGTGTGCCCCGTGAGCTGCGCCTATGAGGGCGACGCTGCGTTTGTGTCGATTCCGTCCACGGATGGTGAGTTTGGCGTTCTGCCTGCTCACTCCAGCGAAATCTGCACGATCGATCGCGGTTACGTTCGCATTTCCGATAAGGCCATGGGCACTGTCGACCACACGTTTGCCGTGGCCGGCGGCTATGCCCAGGTTGCGGACGATGTCGTGACCGTCCTCGCCGAGCGCGCTTGCGATTTGGCGACCGTCGACGCCGACAAGGTTAAAGCTGATATTCAAGGTTTTGAAGAGAAGCTGGGTAATTTGTCGGAGGATGATGCACGCCGCGCCTACCTCTATAATGAAATCGCATGGTGTAAGCTCAAGCTTGCCCAATAGTCAAACGCTTTAGCGTTCGACCATTTGCGAACACATCATGCCCGGGATGGCCCAGCCACCCCGGGCATGCTTTTTGAAAGGGTAGACCTTGGATATTATCCGCGTTGAGGGTGGCCACGCCATCGGAGGTTCCGTGCCTGTTTCGGGCGCCAAGAACTCCGCGCTCAAACTCATGGCGGCAACGCTTCTGGCGCCGGGCAAGACGACGCTGCAGAACGTGCCTGATATTTCCGATGTCCACGTGATGGGCAAGGTGCTCAAGGGTATGGGCGCCACGATCGATGTCCTCGACGAGCACACGCTCGAGATCGATACCTCCCAGGTCGATTCTTGGGAGGCGCCCTACGAGCTCGTTGCCAAGATGCGCGCTTCCACTGCCGTGATGGGGCCCCTGCTGGGCCGTTTCCATCGCGCCAAGATTGCCATGCCCGGCGGCTGCAACCTGGGCGCTCGCAAGATCGATATGCATATCTTGGGTCTTGAGGCCTTGGGCGTCGAGTTCGATACCGCCCACGGCTATATCAACGCCAATGCGCCTCAGGGCCTGCGCGGCACCACCGTCACGCTCGAGTTCGCCAGCGTCGGTGCGACCGAGAACCTCATCATGGCCTCCGTGCGCGCGCAGGGTACCACGGTTATCGATAATGCCGCCCGTGAGCCCGAGATCGTCGATCTCGCTAACATGCTCAACGAGATGGGTGCCAAGATTGTCGGCGCGGGTACGCCTGTTGTGACCATCGAGGGCGTGGAAGAGCTGCATCCCGTTACCCATCGTGTGGTGGGCGACCGCATCGAGGCCGGTACCTTTATCGTTGCCGGCGCGTTGATGGCCGACGATCGCGGTGTTGACGTTACAGGCTTTTGCCCCATCCACTTGGGAATGGTGCTCAAGAAGATGGAGCTCATGGGCATCGATTGCGAACGCATCGAGGATGGCGTTCACGTGAATCGCGTCGAGCGCATCAAGCCGGTCGATATCCAGACGCTCCCGTTCCCCGGTTTCCCCACGGACATGCAGGCGCAGATTATGGTGCTCTCCGCCCTGGCCGACGGCAGTTCCGTTATCACCGAGAATATCTTCGAGAATCGCTTTATGTTTGCATCCGAGCTGGTGCGCATGGGTGCCGATATTCGCATCGAGAGCCATCACGCTATGATTCACGGCGTCAAGGGTTTCTCGGGTGCGCAGGTTACCTCGCCCGATTTGCGCGGCGGCGCAGCTCTCGTTGTCGCCGGTCTGATCGCCGATGGCACGACCGAGGTATCGGCGATCCATCACATCAAGCGCGGCTATGAGCAGTTTGTCGAAAAGCTGCAGGCGCTTGGCGCTCACGTCGAGCACGCCGCTGTCCCCGATCCCGTCATCTACTAATGCAGGTTGCCTATGTTTAAGAAAAAGCCCCTTGCGGAATCCCGAAGACCTTCGACCGGCGCACAGGCCAAGATCTATAGCCGTGATAACGTCGCCCGCTATTCCGAGCGCGCCCGTCAGCGCCGTCGCGGCCATACGGTTCGCCGCGTCGCGCTCATTGCCGTGCTCGGTGTGCTGCTGAGCGCAACGACTGCCGCCGGCCTATGGTTCGCCACCATTATGGGCAAGCTCGGCGACTCCAACGTCATTACCGACAACCTGCGCAAGATTCTGGTTGATACCGACGAGGCAAAAGACCCGTTCTACGTACTGCTCCTTGGTACCGACGGTCGCCCGGGTGAGGATACGTATCGCGCCGACTCGATTATCCTGGCACGTATCGACCCCACGCAAAAGCAGGCGACGCTCATCTCCATTCCGCGTGATACCAAGGTCGTCTACAACGGTTCGACCATGAAGATCAACGCCTGCCATACCTACGGCGGCGCCGAAGCTATGGTCCAGGCGGTCAACGAGCTGTGCGGTGTCCAGATTTCACACTATGCCGAGGTCAGCTTCGACGGCATGCAGTCGCTCATCGATTCGGTCGGCGGCATCGACATTAACGCAACCGACGATGTCGACGACCCCGAGCATCTCGACATTAAGATCACCGCCGGTCAGCAGCACATGGATGGCGCGACCGCACTTACCTACGCCCGCTGCCGCTACACCTATGCCGATGGCGACTACACGCGCATGCGCCATCAGCGTCAGGTACTCGGCGCCCTCGCCAACCAGATTCTCAACAACTTCGATGCCACCAAGGTCTTCGACCTCGTCAATTCGCTGTCCGACATGCTCGTGACCGATATGAGCGTTCAGGACATCGTCTCTACGGTCAATGCCATGCGCGGCATGGACGTCAATGGCATCTACTCGGCTAACCTGCCTTCGTATGCCGATGACAGCACCATGATTGATGGCGTAAGCTACGTCTTTGTCTACGAGGACGAGCTCAAGGAAATGATGGAGCGCGTCGACGCTGGTAAGGATCCCAAGGGCCCCAATACCATGGGCCTGTCCGATGGTACTAGCTCCACGATTGGCGACCTTAACAGCAACACGTCCGACGATTACGCCAACGGCACCGCCACTTCGTCAGGCAGCTCCGACGATTCGGAAGGCTCGGGCGATTCGAGCGATTCGGACTACTACGAAGAGCCCACTGGCGACGGCAACGGCTACGATGCCAACTACTAGGGTTACGCGGGCTTACCAGCCCGCGTAACCAGTTGACGCTGCAAACCCGCCAGAGCGGCAATCTGCCTTTCAACTTCGGCGGCATGATCAAAAGATCAATGCCGCCTTGTTTCAAGGCACCTTGCTCGCTCTGGCGGGTTTTCGCTGTCGTTGCCAAAACATCGGCGTTGCCTTGGTCCGGACTAGTCGTTGGGTAGTCATTGGGGACGTTCTTAAACGACTAGTCAAAGGGGACATTCTTGCTGCACTTGGCACTTGGGGACACTCCTTGCGTCAAGAGGCTGGCGCGCGTCAACCTGTCCTCATTGCAGCAAAATATCGCCCCGTTCTCGGTTGAGGGCGGGGCGATTCGTCTTTTGGGGTTGTGCGGCCAGTCTTATGCGAAACGAGCGACGAGTTCCTGGAGGACGTCGGTCATCTTGACGAGCGAGCTGACCGGGACAAACTCGTTAACTCCGTGGTAGCAGTAGCCGCCCGTGGAAAGGTTGGGGCAGGGCAGACCGCGGAACGACAGCTGCGCACCGTCGGTACCACCGCGAATCGGCAGCACCTGAGGCTCAACGTCGCAAGCAAGGTAGGCTTCCTTGGCGGCGTCGATCAGCTCGGGGTAATCGCACACGATCTCGGCCATGTTGCGGTACTGCTGCTTAATCTCCACGGTCACGCGCTCCTCGCCCAAACGCTGGTTGAGCATGGCGGCGGCGAAATCAATCAGATCGAGTTTCTGCTGGAACTTCGCCGCGTCGTGGTCGCGGACGATATAGCGCGCCGTAGCGTGGTCGACGGTAGCAGACACGCCCTCAAGGTGATAGAAGCCCTCGTAGCCCTCGGTGTATTCCGGGCGCTGCACGTAGGGGAGCAGGGCATTGAAGTCGCAGAACAGATTGCCCGCGTTAACCATGCGGCCCTTGGCGTCGCCCGGGTGGATGGACTGGCCCTCAAAGCGAACGGTTGCCTCGGCGGCGTTGAAGCACTCCCACTCAAGCTCGCCGATGGGGCCGCCGTCGACCGTGTAGGCGTACTTGCAGCCAAAAGCGTCGATGTCCAACAGCCCGGCGCCGTGGCCGATTTCCTCGTCCGGGCAAAAACAAATGCCGAGTGCGGGGTGGGGCAGCGAGGGGTCCTGAGCGATGCGCGCGACAAGCGCCATGATCTCGGCGACGCCGGCCTTGTCGTCGGCGCCCAGCAGTGTGGTGCCGTCGCTGCAGACCAAGTCCTCACCCACAAGGTCGTTCAGGGCGGGAAGCTTGGCGGTGCTCATTGCCACGGGCTTGCCGTCAACGGTACCGCAGACCAGGTCGCCGCCTTCGTAGTGCACAATGTGCGGCTTCACGCCGGCGCCCGGCGCAACCTCGGTGGTGTCGAGGTGTGCGATCAGACCCAGGGCGGGCTTGCCCTCCGCGCCCGCGCTCGCAGGAATATGTGCGCAGACGTAGGCATGCTCGGTTACATGGGCATCGGCCGCGCCAAGCTCGCGCAGCTCCTCGGCCAGGATGTTGGCAAGGTCAAACTGAACGGTGCTCGAAGGCACCTGGTCGCAGTTTGCATCCTCGGATTGCGTGTTGATTTGGACGTAGCGAAAAAAGCGCTCAAGGACGTCGGGGTTCGTGGTGTTGTTTTCCATAAGGACCGCTCCAATCTTGGTCGTCGTGTGCAACAAGAACTCTAGCACGGTATGCCACGGCATACCGCGACGCTTGGATGGGGTAGAATCAGCCTTTGAACGCAGAAGGGACGGAAGGTCATGGATACGACAAATAGCTCGCGCGAGCTGCACCTAACGGTGGCGAACGAAGACTACTTGGAGTGCATGGTTCGCATCGAAAGCGAAGAAGGGGAGACCAGTGGCGTGCGGTCGGTCGACATCGCGCAGCGTCTTGGTGTCTCCAAGGCATCGGTCAATAAGGCAGTTTCGGCGCTTAAGGCGTCCGAGCTTGTCGAGCAATCGCATTACGGCAAGGTCATCCTGACCGACCGTGGTCGCGAGGTCGGCACGGCTATCTGGTACCGTCATCGCCTTGTCCGCACGTTTTTGGTCCAGGAGCTCGGCGTCGATTTTGAGCGGGCCGATTCCGAGGCGTGCATGATGGAACATGCGCTTTCCGAGGACACGATGAGCCGCTGGCTCGCCTATCTCGAAAAACAGGGAATCAGCGTCGAGGAATAGCGAAACACATATATGGATACGAGTTATTACAACCGCCCCGGCGGCGAGGAACTTATGCGCCGCATGTCGAGCGAGACCCTGTTGACGCAGGGCCCCATGGGCAGCGTGCTAATGAGTGAATACGACGCTGCCGACATCCCACCGGCGTTTTGGAACCTTGCCGAGTCGCAGACTGTTTCTCGTATCCATCGCCTGTATGTCGCCGCCGGTGCGCAGGTGCTCATTACCAATACCTTTCAGGCATCAAGCTATGCCCTCAAGCAAGATCAGATTACGCCGTCCGTGGCTGAGGTCAATCGCGGTGCCGTCGACGATGCGCGCCAGGCGCACCCTCAGCTGCTGCTGGGCTCGATGGGCCCGATCGGCATTGAGTGGTTTGCCGAAGACTCTGCCGAGTATCGAGAAATCCGAGGCATTTCGCGAGAGCAGGCATACGCCCTGCTCAATGCTGGTGTTGACGGTCTGCTGATCGAGACGGTGACGTCTATCCGTAATTTGCAGCCCATGCTTGCAGGCGCCCAGGATGCCGCCGACGGCATGCCTGTTTTGGTGAGTTTTGTCGTTGACGATAAAGGCGACCTGCTAGGCGATGGCCTCAACATCGAGGCTGCCGTTTTGTACGCCGAAAAGCACGGCGCAAACTCGGTTGGGGTTAACTGCTGTTCACTTGCGGCCGCGAACGTGGCGGTGCCTAGGATGGTTGCATCGGCGACTACGCCCGTCACGGTACGCCCCAACGTGGGCGATCCGGTCCAAACTCAGGATGGTCCTGTGTGGCGCGAGAACCCCGAAGCCTTCGCGCGCGCTTGCATCGAATGGAGACATGCCGGTGCCGCAATGGTGGGCAGTTGCTGTGGAACCACGGCAATCACCACGGCGGCGATGGCCGAGGCGCTCGATATATAAAGGTCAAAACCGCCCCATACGGGGCGGTTTTTTTATTCAAGACTTTAGTCTGCTGGCCGCGCAGCGGCCAGCTTTAAACCACCCGCTACG
>UQWK01000041.1 GCA_900544725.1 uncultured Collinsella sp. | reverse complement strand
CCAGGCCCGATTTTGCCTCTTGACAATGTCCTGCTCATATTAAAAGGAACGTCCCCAAGTGCCGGCAGTTTGGGACAGTCATTGTTGATGAGAATCGGGCGCAATGCCAAAAGCCCCGTTGGGCGAGATGTCGAACGGGAAGGTGCCGCAGCGATTGAACGCGGCGATAAACATGCGGATGGCGTTGGACGGCGTGGTGCCCACGAGCTGGGTTGCCGCCGCGAAGGCTGCCTTTTCCTCGGGCAAGACCTTCGCGACTACGGGGGTCATGTGTTCTGCCATGGCGCTTCCTTTTTGAAACGACGGTAGTGCGGATAGATGCGGGCCACGCGGCTGGGCGACGGGCTGTGAAGGCAACCCGATTGGCCCGCATCCTGAGTTTGTTTCTGCGGCGTTGGTATTACTTGGTATTCCAAAGTATTACCCCGCAGATAGAATACCACACCCGACCCCATGGGGACGGAGGAAAACGAATCATTTTGTTGCTGAGTTAGTATTTAGAGCGTGATGATGTCCGAGATATCGAGGGCCTGAGCGTCGGCGACATCGTGCGTGGCAAGCAAGAGCGCGCGGCTGTCGAGCAGGTCTAGCACGGCCTCGGCCGTCGCATCGCGCGCGGCGGCGTCCAGGCCGGTAAAGGGCTCATCCAGAATGACGGCACAGCCGCCACACAGCAGGGCGCGGGCGATCTCGACGCGACGGCGCTGCCCGCCCGAAAGCTCGGCCACGCGAGCATGCACATCGATTCCCGGCACCAGCAGGCGCAGCAAGGCCGCAGCGCTCGACGCACCCACGCGCGCATCGGCACACACCAGCACGTTATCCAGCGCCGAGGCGGACTCGACCAAGCGCGCATCCTGAAACACCATCGAGCACGGCGCGCACTCCCCCGCTGCCAACGAAAGCAGCGTCGACTTTCCCATGCCCGAAGCGCCCATCACACAGATACACCCACCCGCTGGCACATTAAGCTCCAGACCGTCGAGCACCGGAGCCCACGGCGCGCGATCGCCCACGGTAAGCGCAAGCTCCGCTGCAGCGCCATCGCTCGCAGCCCCCGCACGCCCGCGCAGTCCATACCCATGCGCCCGCACGGCCGCGCGCCACGCCACGGGTCCCGAAACCCGCAGCAGCCACACCAGCACGCGCTCGCACGCCCACGAGGCGGCAACGACCAGCATGGTCCACGCCAGCAGGTCAGCCGTCTCGATGAGCAGCTTTGCCTGATAGATACGTTCGCCCACGGTGCCCACCGCCATGCCGATCAGCTCGGCTGCCACGCCGGCCTTCCAGCTCATGCCGATCACGGCGCGGGCGCACGAAAGCACAAACGGCAGGACTTCGCACCAGGTATGGGCGCAAAACAGTCGCCAGCCCCGCACGCCATGCAGACGGAACATCTGCTCCAGCGGTTTATTCACCTGCGCCAAGCCCTCGGCCAGCGAAAAATACACGCCCGGCAGCGCCATCAAAAAGACCGCGGCGATGCTCACGCGCGCCGATCCCAACCAAATAAGCAGCAGGACCACCACGCAGGCAACCGGCGTCGCCTTTACAAACGACAGCGCTGGAGCCACCAGGTGCGCAAACGCACGCGAACGTGACGAAATCCCGGCAAGCACGCCGCCGCACACCGCGGCAAGCGCCAGCCCACCCAGTATCCGCGCGCCCGAGCCCGCCAAAATCGCCCAGGTACCGCCATCGCACACCAAGCGCAGCAGCGCCAAGGCAACAGCACCCGGCCCCGGCAAGATCAGCGGCTGCGCCACCAGCGCCGCCACCAGCATCCACACGGCAAGCCAAAAGGCGGCGACGGCACCTGCTGCCGCCACCGCCTTCATACGCTCTGTCATTTGTCGAGCAAACGCACGCACGGGCTACTCCATGTAGTAGAAATCGTCAGCCGGAAGTTTACCGCCCACGGCGCTCGCGTCCGCGTCGGACAGCACCTGCAGATACCCACTAAGTGCCGCCTTCATATCCTTGCCCGTCTGGCACACAAGCATGCACCCGGGAATCGCCTTCTCGGCGATCTTGGCGTTGTCCACGATACCCGCATCGACCACGGCCTGCGCCCAGTCTGCCGGCGCCGCATTGACGGCCTTCACGCTCGCCGCATGGCAGCTCAAGAACTCCGCCACGACCTCGGGATGTTCCTCGGCAAACGCGCGGCGTACCACGGTCACGCCCGTCAGCAGGCGCGAACCCGTGTCACCCGCCAGCTCATCCCACACATCGGTCAGGCTCACCGGTGCCGACAGCTTGCCCTCGCTCTTGGCGATGGCAGCGGTCTTGAACGGCTCCGGCAGCACGCCCACGGCAGACGGATCGGCAAGCAGGACCGACAGCACCTCGGTGGGCTCGCTCTTAAACTCGAGTGTCACCTGGCCGGTCAGGCCCGCGCGCTCCAGCAGGAAGCTCATGACGTACTCTGGCGTGGTGCCCTTGCCCGTCATGTAGACGGTGCGACCCGCCAGATCGCCAAACGAGGTCACGTCCGCGTCGCCCGTCACCACGTTCAGCACGCCCAGCGTGTTGATGTCGATGACCTGCACCGCGCCCTCGGTCTTGTTGTAGAGCACGCTCGCCACGTTGGCCGGCACTAGGGCAATGTCGATATCGCCCTGAATGACCTTGGGCACAATCTCGTCGGCGGCGGTGTTGATCGCAAAGTCGAACTCATTGTCCGTCTCGCCATCGGCCGCCCGGTCCATAAACTGCACCAGACCAATCGAGGTCGGCCCCTTGAGCGAGGCGACGCGCACCTCGACCGGCTCTGCGGCAGTACCGGCGCCGTCCGTGGCAGCCGAGCCCGCGGCGGACCCGGCACCGGCAGCCCCGCCGCCACAGCCCGCGAGCGCAAGCGACAGGGCGCCCGCAGCGAGCGCCGAGGCAAACCCCCGGCGCGACATTTCAACATCAAACGCGCGCATCGCTAGCACGTCCCCTCGTTAGGCATCGTCCATGCGTGATGGTCGGTATGCAGCAGCTCCTCGGCCAGCGGCGAGAGCGGCTCGCCCAAGAACTCGCGGTAGCACGCCTGAACATCGGGATTCTCGTGCGAGAAGCGAATGTCCGCAGCGGCATCCAGGCCCCACAGCACCTGACCGCGCTCGGCTGCCAGCTCGCAGCCGTCGTGGATGGGCTGACCGCCGCCACCGACGCAGCCGCCCGGGCACGCCATGACCTCAACGAAGTCATAGCTCACACGGCCGTCGCGAATCGCGTCGAGCAGACGGGCGGCGTTGCCCAGCCCGTGTGCCACGGCGACGCGCACCTTGGTGCCATCGATATCGGCCACGGCCTCCTTCCAGCCGTCAAGTCCGCGCACGTCGGTAAAGAAATCCGCGTCGGGGTTCTTGCCCGTCACCAGGTAATAGGCCGAGCGCACGGCGGCCTCCATCACACCGCCCGTGGCGCCAAAGATCACACCTGCGCCCGTGCCAAAGCCCAGCGGCGTGTCGAGCGGCTCCTCAACCAGCGTATCCACGCTCACGTGACTCGCGCGGACCATGCGCACCATCTCGCGCACCGTCAGCGCAACGTCCACATCGGGCGTGCCGTCCTCGCCCACCATGCTCGGCAGCGCGCACTCGGCCTTCTTGGCCGTGCACGGCATCACGGACACCACAAACAGGCGCTCGGGCTCCACGCCCAGCACTTTGGCGTAGTAGGTCTTGGCGATGGCGCCGAACATCTGCTGCGGCGACTTGGACGTGGACAGGCTGTCGACAAACTCGGGGTAACGCGCCTTCACAAAGCGTACCCAGCCCGGGCAGCAGCTTGTGAACATGGGCCAGCTGCGGCTGTCGCCCTCGCCCTTGGCGGCCTTACCCAGGCGCTCGAGCAGCTCGGAGCCCTCCTCCATAATGGTGAGATCGGCCGAGAAGTCGGTGTCGAACACGTACTCAAAGCCCACGCGGCGCAGCGCACAGGCCAGGCGCTCGACGGTGGCCTCATCGCGCGGAATGCCAAGCTCCTCGCCCCAGGCGCTACGCACGGCCGGCGCAATCTGCACCAGCACGATCTTGTCGGGATCGGCGATGGCGTCGAACACGGTCTCGGTATCGTCACGCTCGCGCAGGGCGCCCGTCGGGCAATGCGTGATGCACTGACCGCACGCGACGCAATCGGTCTTGCCAATCGGCGCACGCCCGCGGGTACCCACGGCGGTATGCGTGGCGCGGTTGGTCAGATCCCAAATCCCTAAGCCCTGTACGCTCTCGCACACCTTGATGCAGCGCATGCATTTGATGCACTTGTCGTTATCGCGGATGATGGGGAAATCGAAGTCCCAGCCCTCGCGCGCCAGGTGCTGCTCGTACGGCAGATAGAAGATGCCCAGGTCGTTGGCGATGGTCTGCAGGTTGCAGTTACCACTGCGCACGCAGCTCGTGCAGCGCGAGTCGTGTTGGGACAGCAGCAGCTGCACGTTGGTGCGACGCGCCTCGCGGGCCTTGGGGCTGTTGGTGTGGACCACCATGCCGTCGAGCACGTAGTTGTTGCAGGCGGCAACCAGCTGATCGCAGCCCTCAACCTCGACCACGCACACGCGGCAACCGCCAATCTCGTTTAGATCGCGCAGGTAGCACAGGGTGGGAATCTGGATGCCGACGGACTTGGCCGCGTCCAGGATCGTGGTGTGCTCGGGCACCACGACCTCGCAATTATCGATAGTGAGCTTGACCATGTTGAGTGCTCCGCTTTCGGTGTTGTCGCTGATAGTGGTTTTGCTGGGCTCTACCATTCCAGGTTCCTCCCTCCACGGAACGCGCCAAAGCCAAAGTGGTCGCAACGCAGGCAGCGGCTTGCCTCTTGGCGCGCCTCCTGCTCGGTAAGGCCCTGCTCGACCAGATTCCAATCGTGGATGCGCTCGCCGGCCTCACGCTCGCCCAGCTCGCAGCGGCCGCACTCGTGCTTGCCCTTAAACTGCACGGTCGGCAGCTCAACGTCGAGCTTGATCTTGTGGTCAAAGCCCAGGTAGCGGTCGATATTTGCCGAAGCAACGCGGCCGGCGTTGATGGCACGGATGACCGTGGCGGGGCCGGTCTGGCAGTCGCCGCCGCTAAAGAGGCCATCGAAGTTGGGCACGGCGCCATCCGAATCGGTGACCACGCGGCCCCACTTGCAGGCGATGCCCATATCTTCAAACGGCTTGGAATCGATGTCCTGGCCAATGGCCACAAACACGCGCTCGCAGGGAATGACGCGCTCGGGCGTGGCGGCGGCACGCGGGGCCGGACGCCCACGACGGGGCTCGCCGATAATCTGCGGCTGCACGCGCAGGCCGCTCACGCGACCTTCCTCGCCCGTCTCGATAGCGAGCGGAGCCGTCAGCTCCAGAACCTCGCAGCCCTCGGCCTGGGCGCCGGCAATCTCGGCATCCTGGGCCGTCATGTCGCAGATGCGACGGCGGTAAACGATGCTCACCTTTTCGGCACCGCAGCGCACGGCAGAGCGCGCCACGTCCATGGCCACATTGCCGCCGCCGATGACGCACACGCGCTGGCCGCTCAGGTCGGGCAGCTCGTCGTCGCCGATGGCACGCAGCATCTTGACGGCCGACTCCACGCCGAGCGCCTCTTCGCCCGGAAGGCCGAGCTTCTTATCGCTGTGGGCGCCAATGGCTAGGTAGACGGCATCGAACTCATCGCGCAGGCGGGCAAGTTCCTCGCCGTTGACGGAGTGGTCGAGTTCCACGTCGATGCCGGCGCTCAAGATCCAGTCGATCTCTGCCTGCAGGCGCTCGCGCGGCAGGCGGTAGCAGGGAATGCCATAGCGCAGCATGCCACCCAGGTGACGACGCTGTTCAAAGATCGTCACCTTATGGCCCATCACGGCCAGGTAGTAGGCGCAGGAAAGGCCGGCCGGACCGCCGCCAATCACGGCGATGCGCTTGCCGGTGTTGTCGGCCACGCTGGGCTTGTAATCGTTGAGGTCGCTGTGCTCAACGGCAAAACGCTTGAGGGCGAGGATGTTCATGGGATCGTCGACCATGCCGCGACGGCAGTGCATCTCGCAGGGATGCTCGCACACCAGGCCGCAAACGAGCGGCAGCGGGTTGTTCTTGCGGATGACCTTGACGGCATCGGCATAGCGGCCGGCCTCGACCAGCGAAATGTAACCGGGAATGTCGACGTGCGCCGGGCAGCCCGAAACGCACGGGACGCGGGCCTCGCGGTCAAAGCCACAGGAGTGCTCGCGGATATGGTGCTCAAAATCGTCGCGGAAACCGCGGATAGCCGTAAGCGCCATGGCACCGGCCTCGTAACCGATGGCGCAATTGCTCGAAAGATAGATGGTGCGGGCCGTGCGCTCAATCAAATTGAGCGTGGACTCGTCGGCGCGGCCCTCGAGCACATCGGCGAGCAGATCGCTCAGCGCGCTCAGGCCCACACGGCAGGGCGTGCACTTGCCGCAGCTCTGGGTGGAGCACAGGTTGACGAGCGCCGCCGTAAACTCAACAGGGCACGGGGCGAGCGAACTCACCGCCAGACGGCGTCCAAGCGCATCGTGCAGGTCGTCCATGACGGCCTGAGCGTGGCTGCGTTCCATTACGTGCAGTCGAGCCATAAGATCCCCTCTCACATGGCAGCCCGGAGGCGAGGCCGGGCGAAGTTGCTACACGCACAACACTGACCTAAAAAGTTGTTAGGTCTCCACACGGTTCGGCAGGCGGTATAAAATGTCACCCTCAGCGGTGAAAAAGAACATTACCGCAGATAAATGCCATATTTGATAAAACGCGTTACCAAATGACAATGCCCCGCCCACGCAATCACGTGGACGGGGCATTGCTCTAGGTATGCGGCCAGCGGCTCTTTTGCGTCAGCGTCTTCCGCCTTTACTTAAGCTCGGGCCAGTAACCCTTGTTGGCCTCGATCATGTCGTCGAGAACCTCCTTGGCGACCTTCATCGACGGCACGGTCTTGTTCAGCGTAAAGGCCTTAAGCGCCTTCTCGTACGAACCCTCGATCGTAGCCTCGACCACGAGCTTCTCGGAGTTCAGCTGCTGCATCATGAGGCCCTGCTGGAACAGAGGAATGTTGTCGCGGCTGATGACCTCGGGGCCGTTCTTGCCAATGTAGGCAGGCAGCTCGACCATAGCGTCGTAGGGCATGTTGGGGATAGCGCCCTTGTTCTCGCAAATGACCAGGAAACGCTGCTTGGTGTCGTTCTTCAGAGCGATAGCCAGATCGGCAATCCAGTCGCCGTGGCTGCCCGCATAGAACGTGCTCTCGTCGATCTCGCCCGTCTTCTCGTAGTGGTCGATGCCGTCGAAGAGGTTCTTCTCACGCGTCTCCTCAACCTCGTTAGCACGGGTGCGCTCGGGGTTGGAATGCTCGACGAACTCCTTCTGCTGCAGGTAGTAGTTCAGATACGTGTTGGGCAGGTACTCCGGGAAGCACTCCATGATCTCGTACTCGCCCTTCCAGACGTAGTACCAGCTGCCCTTGGTGTGGCGATTCTGCTCGGGATGCTCGTCAGTGGCCTCCTCGGGCTTCTTTGCCATGAGCGAGCCCATGCCCTTGAGGTAGGAGTCGGGCAGCAGGATCTGGTGCTCCTTGATGTACTCGCGCAGCTGCGGGAGCACCTCCTCGCCCTTGTGGCGGATCGAGGTGAACCAACCAAAGTGGTTGAGACCAAAGTAATCGTACTCGACATCCTTCTTGTCGATATCGAGCGCGGCGCAAACCACGTCGATGATCGCGATCGGCATGTCGCAGATGTTGATGATACGAGCGTTGGGACGCAGCACACGGCAGCCCTCGGAGACGATGGCGGCAGGGTTGGAGTAGTTGAGAATCCAGTAGTCCTTCTTGGCGTACTTCTCAACGTCATCGATCAGCTCGACCATGGGGAAGATGGTGCGCATGCCGTAGGCAAGGCCGCCGCAACCGCAAGTCTCCTGACCCACGCAGCCGTGACGCAGCGGAATCTTCTCGTCCTGCTCGCGCATGGCGTAGCCGCCCACGCGCATCTGGGCAAACACGAAGCTCGCGTCGGTAAAAGCCGTCTTTTTGTCGGTGGTCACCGTGAGCTTGATGTCCAGGCCGAGGTCCTCGTGCAAAATCCAGTCCACGAGCACGCCGATCTTGCGCTGACGCTCCTCGTTGATGTCGTACAGACGAATCTCGTCAACGTCGAGCTCGTCCTTGCGCAGAGCGATGGACTTGACGATGCCGGGGGTAAAGGTGGATCCGCCACCACACAGAGTAATGATCATTGTTTACTGCTCCTTCTCAATTGCGTTTTCGACCTTGTCGCGCATCTCGGCGACCTTCATACCAAAGATGATTTGGATATTATTGCCGTTGCGGTTGATGCCGCTGTTAGGCACGTGGTTGATGAGGTCCTCATTGATGAGGTCCGGGTTCTTAACGTTCACGCGGAGACGCGTAAAGCAGTTCTCGAGCTCCTCGATGTTGTCCTTGCCGCCAAGACCTGCGACCAGGTCGGCAATACCTGCATCGACGCCCTCTGCGGGAGCTGCGGCAACAGCGCCCTGCTTCACCGCGACAGACGCGGCGGCCTCGCCCTCGGCAACGGACTCGGCGAGCTCGGACTCCTCCTCGCGACCAGGCGTGTGGAGGTTGAGCTTCTTAATAAGGAAGGTGAAGAGGAAGAAGTACAGAGCGGCGTTGACGACTCCGAGCACCAGCATGACCGGCCAGTTGGTCTTGTCGACACCGAGGACCAGGTTGGAGACCACGATGTTGATGATGCCGCCTGCAGTCGAAGCGGGCACGGAGAGGACCTTGAGCAGAACCAGGAAGATGCCGGAAAGAACCGAGTGAACGACAAAGAGCACGGGAGCGGCAAAGACAAAGAGGAAGTCCATGGGCTCGGTAACACAGGAGAGCACGGCGGTGATGATCAGCGGGATGATAACGGCCTTGGTCTTATCCTTGTTCCCCTTGTAAGCGGTGACGATAAAGGCGAGACCGATACCGATGTAGGGCCACAGGTTGTTGAAGGTGTAGCTGTTGAAGTAGGTGCTATCGGAGAAGGGCTGGCCCGTCATTGCCATCTCGGCAACACGGATGGGGTAGGCACCGGCGATAACCTGATCGCCCAGCGTCAGGGTGCCACCCACATCGGAGAACTGGAACGGAGTGTAGATGAGGTGGTGCAGACCGGTGGGAACGAGCAGCTTGTTGAGCATGCCGTAGATAAACAGACCGATGTTGCCCGACTCCTTAATGATGCCGGCAACGGAGGAGATGGCACCCTGAACCGGAGGCCAAACGATGCAGAAGCCAGCGCCCATGATCCAGGAAATAATGATCATGATCAGGAACGGAAAGCGAACGCCCGAGAACATCGAAAGGGCAATGGGGAACTGCTTGTTCGAGTACTTGTTGAACACGGCACCGGTGATGCAGCCCAGGATGATGCCGCCAAACACGCCGGTATCGAGCACCTGAATGCCCATAACGGTGGCCTGGCCGGTTCCGGTAAGACCGAGCATGCCGCTCGCATCGGCAAGAGAGCCGGTAGCGTTGAGCACGATGTTGTTAGCCTGCAGGAACAGGAAGAACGACATCAGGGCGATCAGCGAAGCATGGCCCTTGTTCTTCTTTGCCATGGCGCCGGCAATGCCCACGCAGAACAGAATCGAGAGGTTGTTGATGATAAACATCAGCGACTGGTAGACAACGGCGCCCACAAGCTGGAACGGACCGGAGCCCAGTACGGGGACCAAAGCACAAATGGTCTTGTTGGTCAGAATGATGCCCACGATGAGCAGGATGCCGGCAACCGAGAGATACATCATCGGCTGGACGATCGACTTCGCGAACACCTCCAACGGCGCTTTGAAATTGAACTTCTTTTTTGCGGTCATAGCGGTACTCCCCTTCCTTTTCCGCAAATTAAGACAGATGTGCCCTGGACAAGACCGTGAGCCTTGCCTTATATCAATCGATGTGTGGGCACGTTATGCCTAGAGACCAGGTTCTCCAAGCAGGTTAACAATGTGATATGCGAGATAACTCTTCTCGGCATCGGTAACGACAACGTTATAGGTAGACGACAAGTGAGCGGCTATGGCGTCCGCGCACGAGAATGCGCAGGGATACGCCGTTTCATCGATTCGGAACAGCGCGTCTCCGTTGATTTGCCCGGCCGTAGGATCGAGCGCTCGCTGTGCGAAAAACTGCAGGTGACGAACGAAACGTTCGTAAGGCAGCGAGGTGTCATCGAGGGTCGTAGCATAGCGCTTGGAAACAATCGCGAGCACGTCGCGAACAAGCTGGACTGAAACAATCAGGCGGTCAGAGCGTTGCGGCATGGTGGCGTTGACGATATGCAGCGTAATAAAACCCTGCTCTTCTTCGCTCATCTGGATGCCCATATACTCCTTAATAATCTGCAGCGCACGGCCCGCAAGCGCATACTCCTTGCGATAGAACTGCTGGATCTCAAGCAGCAACGGATTCTCACAGGAGACGCCCTTGCGCTCACGCTCCAAAGCAAGGCTGATATGGTCTGCGAGAGCAATGAGAATCTTGTCGTTGATATCAACATTGAGCTCTCGACGGAGTATCTGAACAATGTCCTCGGCAATCACGAGGTTGACGGTGGGGATGGACTCCAAAAGATGTGCCAAGCGGTCAATCGTACGCGAGTCCTGAGAAGTTCCCTCCTGCAACGCGTAGGTCTTTTCGATCGATGCCTCGTCGATGGCATCGCCGGCATGACGGCCAAAGCAGAGGCCTCGACCGATGACGATGAGCTCGGAGCCATCGTCCGAAGTGACCATTGCGACGTTGTTGTTAAAAACTCGCTTGATAACCACGGTACCCACCACAAGAATTTACTCGGAAAGCCAGACGACAGGCTCTTTAACAGCAACAGGGCCGGAAGCATGCTCACGAAGAGTCGAGTTCTCCGAGCGCTCGCACACGATAACGAAGACCGTGGGATCGAAGCCGGCGGCGCGGACCGCGTCGAAATCGACCTCGACGAGGGGCTGGCCCGCGTCGACATGGTCACCCTGGGCAACAAGCGCATGGAAGCCCTTGCCCTCAAGCTTAACAGTGTCGATTCCGATATGCAGCATCACCTGAGCAGAGCTGTCGTCGGACATGATGCCCAGCGCGTGCTCAGTCGGAAACAGCGCCGCGACGGTACCGGAAACAGGAGCGCACACCGTTCCCTCTTGGGGAACCACGGCAACGCCATCGCCCACGGCACGGCTGCTAAAAGCAGGGTCATTGGTATTTTCCAGATGAACAAGCTCGCCGGAAACGGGAGCGAGGATTTCGAACTCGGAAGCTGCAGTCTTCTGCTCATCCGAACCGCCCATCAGGCGAGAAAAGAAACCCATGGTGGCATGTCCCTTCATAAATATAGCCCAACCAAAATCAAGCGAATGCATCCATAGAGACACACCCGTTCAAAGACTTTGGTTAGGCCCACGTCCGAGGGACTCGGTAACCTTCCGCATTTCTTTTTACGGGAGCTATTGTAGACAAGCCCAAAGCCGGAACAACCATTATGACCGATGAACGGTATTTTTTCTCCGATAAACGGTATTTAGGCGGCACTTAGGGACGTTCCTTTTCTGCCGGCACCCAGGGACACTCCTTGCTCTGGTGCAATGGGGTCAGGTTTGTTTGCACCAACTTGGTGCAGATTAACCTGACCCCAATGCACCAATCTCGCTTGCGTTAGATGAAGATCTCACATTCCCTGCGCTCGACGCAAGCCTTGCTCAGCATCTGGGTAACGGCGGCAAGTTTGTTAGGGTCAAGTTTGCGAGCATTCTGCGAGCATACGGAGACGCAACGCATGCAGGAGATGCACGCCTCGCCATCCACCTGCCTTGGATCGTCCTTGTCGATAGCACGAACAGGGCACAACGCAGCGCAAGCACCGCAGGAGACGCAATCCTCCGTTGCATGGGGCACCATACTGTGGCCTCCAGCTTGCTTATAAGGACGATTGCCGGGAATAGAGGGCTCGGACGCAGCCCCGTCCAGTAGCTTTTGCCGGATCCGCTGCGCAAACTCTGAAAGTTGCGCCACATCCTGCGCATCCGGTCGCCCAGCAGCAAACTGACGAGCAACGGAATGCTCAGCAATGGCAGAAACCGCTGCAACCACCCTAAATCCGGCACGCTTCGCAACGTCTTCCAGCTCAATAAGCGTATCCTCAAACGCGCGGCCCCCGTAAACACAAACCAAAACAGCCCGAGCTCCGTTGCCACGCACCATTCCCAGTCGCTCAACCGCCACAGCTGGAACCCTGCCAGCATATGATGGGACGGAGATAACCGCAACGTCGCCCTTCGCCATCGAGACCCCGTGGAAATCCAACCCGCTATCGGTCAGATCGACAGTAACGATATTCCCGTCCAGCACCCCGGTCACAAGACCAGACACTTTCTCCGTTCCGCCCGTCGGACTAAACACAATTTCGAACATGCTCATCGAACATCCTCCCCTACGCTTGGTAACACACCAAGCCGCCCGCATGCTTAGACAGAGTATACGGCGCGCGGGGACACCCCGGTTTAGCGCAAAGGGGTCAGGTTTGTTTCCACCAACCTGGTGCAGATTAACCTGATCCCTTTGCACCAAACTATGCTGTCTGCCTCATCGATTTGCATAATTTCCGCTACAGATTGCATATATTTACATGATACCGCTGTTTTCTCCTGAGGTACCCCATCCCGGACCGTGCAAAAAACGGAGTATTCTGCAACGCGCTCGTGCCAACACCGCCGCGAGCGGGCAAAACTGTAGGGCGCTGCATCATTTTGGGTTCCGATATAACGAGAATGACGCACCTTTGCACCGGAAAACGGAAAAGTCTGACTCAAAACACTCGCTAGGGATATCCGAAGGCCACCGCTGGCGACGTCGAATCGTATGCAGGCAACTCGATCTGCAGAATACTCCAAAAAATGCACGGCGCACCCCATGGGACCCATTGCCGCATGGCTGAAAACGGGCCTTCAGCATCCTCCAGGTGCATTCCTGAGCAAATCACACCGGACCAACGGTCGGATGCGGCGAACTAAGGGCCCCGAGCGTAGTTGCTCGGGGCCCTTAGTTCGCCTCGCTCTAGTGTGCGACGCGTATGTTATTTGCGCTTGCCGCCGCCGTCGCCGGGACGACGGGAGCTGCCGCTGCGCTTGCCGCCACGATTGTTACCAAAGCTGCCACGGTTATCGCGACCGCCGGCACGACCGCCGCGGGAGCCGGCCTGGTTGCCGCCACGCCCGCCGCGATAGCCACCACGGCGCTCCTCGCGGGTGTCGTCGTAGTTGCGCCAGTCATCGCGACGATCGCGGCTGGCACGCGGGTCGCGACGATCACGCGACTCATTCGAACGACCGGCGCCGCTGCGGCCACCGTTGCCACGAGCGCCCTCGCGACGCTCACCACCGCGGCCGCCCTCGCGGGCTCCGCGCTCGTCAAAGCGCTTGCCGCCGCGGGACTCGCCGCCGCGGGTACCGCGCTCGCCATCGCGACCGGAGCGACGACGGTCACCCGAACCGCGCTTGCCGCCGCGCGAACCGCGGCCCTCGTCCTCGCGCTCAACACGACGACGGCCACCACGGTCCTCGTCCTCACGACGACGGCGGTGTGCCTCGCCCTGGAACTGCTTGGCACGACGCTCGGCACGGTTGCCGCGCGGGCCCTGCTCAACAGCACCGGCACACTCCTCGGCAGCCACCTCGCGAGCCACGCTCTCCACGGCCTCGTCCACGCGAGCCTGAACGCCCTCGCGCACGCGGGTCTTGCCGCCACGCTTGGGACGGCTCGGGCGCTCGCCGTCGCTGCGGCGCTCGTCGCGACCGCGGTTGGAACGACCGGCCACATCGCCGTAATCGTCGCCGTTGCGCTTGCCGTCGCGACGCGCCTGCTCAAGCTTCTTCTTGCTCTTGGACTTGCCGCGCTTGGTCTTCTTCTTCACCTTAAAGGCCGCAGGATCGCGCTCGGGATCGACGGCGGGCGGGTTGGGGCCCACATGCAGGTCGCCGGCCTCGTAGATGTCGGCCGTCTTGTCCATGAGCTTCTCGATCTCATAGAACTCATCTACGTCCTGCTCGGTCACAAACGTAATGGCCCAGCCCAGCTCGCCGGCGCGGCCCGTGCGGCCGATGCGGTGGATGTAGTCGGTCGGCTCGGCCGGCACGTCAAAGTTCACGACGTAGCGCACATCGCTAATGTCGATGCCGCGGGCGAGGACATCGGTTGCCACCAGCACGTCGACGGTGCCGTCGCGGAAGGCCGAAAGCGCGCGCTCGCGCTGGGCCTGGCTGCGGTTGCCGTGAATCGCGGCGGCCTTGATGCCCTTACGCTCCAGACGACGGCAGCAGCTGTCGGCGCGGTGCTTGGTGCGCATAAAGACGATAGTGCGCTCCGGGCCCTCCTTCTTGAGGAACTCGGGCAGCAGGTTGTTCTTGGCCTCGATGGACACCGGGAACACAAACTGGTCGACGGTGTCGGCGGTCGACGTGGCGGGCGCGATCTCCACACGTGCCGGGTCGCTCACCAGGTCGGTGATCTCGCCCACGGCCTCCTCGTCGAGCGTGGCCGAGAACAGCAGCGTCTGGCGCTCGGCCGGCGTCTCGCGCACAATACGGCGAACGGCGGGCAAAAAGCCCATGTCGAGCATGCGGTCGGCCTCGTCGAGTACCAGCACCTTGACCTCGTCCAGGTGGCAAGCGCCCTGCTCGATCAGATCGACCAGACGGCCCGGCGTGGCGACCAGAATGTCGCAGCCGTACTTGAGCGCCGCGGTCTGGGGCTTGTAGCTCACGCCGCCCACGACGGTCACGGCAACATGGCCGGTGACGTCGGCGATTTTGCTCGCGACCTCGTCGATCTGCTGGGCAAGCTCGCGCGTGGGGGTGATGACGAGCATCACGGGACCGCGGCCGTTGCCCTCGGGCTTTTTAGCACCGCGACGGCGGTTGCGGCCGCCACGCTCGCGCACGGGCTTGGGCGGAGCAATGTGCTCCAGATTGTTCATGGTCGGCAGCAAGAAGGCGGCCGTCTTGCCGGTGCCGGTCTGAGCGGCGGCAAGCAGGTCACGGCCCTCGAGCACCACGGGGATCGAGCCAGCCTGGACAGGCGTAGGCGCCGTGTAGCCCAGGTTCTCGATAGCACGAAGCATCTCGTCCGAAAGACCCAGCTCGTCAAAGGCGGGCAGGTTCTCGGTCGCGGACTCGACGGTCTCGGCGGCGCTGGCCTCGTCGGCCGCATCAAAGGCAGCCTGGGTCATGGCCTCGCGGGCCTCGTCCAGAATCTCGGCGTCGGTGACGTCGGATACAGAATTACGCATATGTTGTTGTTCCTTATCTGCACGCGTTATGGGCACGGCATACGGCCGCGCGAGCGTGCTTGGTAGTGCGCTAATACATACAAAAACAGGTGCGCACAGAGAGGACGTTGCTCAGCACGCTGGCGATCGCTTTGGCAGCCCTATCACGCGCCGTCCAGACGCAGCAGCTCTAAGCGATGGAGCAGATTCGCCGCCGGTTAGTATACCCGCGCTTCGCATGCCCCCACGTAAATCACAGATGACGGGGCGGACGGGGCGGGTCTGGGCCGATTGTCTCAATCTGCAACAGCCGCTCAGCAAAAACCGGCCGAACCGTTACAGATCAAGACAGAGCTCAGCCACGCAAAACAACATCTCGATCTGTAACAGTTAGAGGTCATTTTCCCCGCTAGATGTTACAGGTTGAGATGTTTGACAGGGACTGTCAACGATTGAGCAGCCACCCTCATCTGTATCGGAATGTCATACATTTCTTTCTGTACTAGACACCCCCAGGGGGTATGGGTGTATAGTATCGGCGGGCTAACAATTCCAACACCGAACTACAGAAAGGAGAAGCCATGGCTCAAGATAAGTTCGACGTGGGCGGCATGACGTGCGCCGCTTGCCAGGCGCATGTGGACCGCGCCGTGAGCAAGCTCAACGGCGTTCAAAGCGTCGCGGTCAATCTGCTCGCCAGCTCCATGATGGTGGACTACGACCCCGCACAGGTCTCCCCCGACGATATCTGCACCGCTGTCGACCGCGCGGGTTACTCGGCCTCGCCCGTCGACGCGGGCACCGGTGCCGCCGGCTCAAGTGGCAACGCGCAAGTCAGGTCCGGCGCCGCCCATATGGAGTCGCCCACCAAAAAGCTAGAGGCCACTGCCTCCGCTATGCGCACCCGTCTCATCATCTCAATCATCTTTCTCATTCCGCTGTTCTACATAGGCATGGGACACATGCTCGGCTGGCCGCTGCCCGGTATCTTCACGGACCACATCCACAGCATGACGCTCGCCCTCACCGAGCTTGTCCTGCTCATCCCCATCGTCTACGTCAACGACGCGTACTTTATCAACGGCTTCAAATCACTCGTGCACGGCGCGCCCACCATGGACGCTCTCATCGCCGTCGGCGCCACCGCGTCGATCGCCTGGTCGCTCTACGCCATGTTCATCATGGCCGACCAGCTGGCTACAGGTCAGGTGCACGAGGCCATGATGACGAGCATGGACAACCTGTATTTTGAGAGTGCCGGCACGATTCTGTCGCTCGTCACCGTGGGCAAATACCTCGAGACGCGCAGCAAGTCCAAGACCGGCGGCGCTATCGAGGCGCTCATCGACTTGGCACCCAAGACCGCGACCGTCGTTGCCGACGACGGCACCGAGACCGCTGTGGACGTCGACGCCATCCTTCCCGGCCAGGTCCTGCGTGTGCGCCCCGGCGAGTCTATCCCTGTCGACGGCGTAGTACTCGAGGGCGCGTCGGCCGTGGACGAGAGTGCGCTCACCGGCGAGTCCATCCCCGTGGAAAAGACCGCCGGCGACACCGTCAACGCCGCCACGGTCAACCGCACCGGATCGTTTACCTTCCGTGCCACACGCGTGGGCGCCGACACGTCGCTTGCCAAGATCATCCAACTCGTCGAGGACGCCAACGCCACCAAGGCGCCTATCGCCCGCCTGGCCGATAAGGTCGCCGGCGTGTTTGTGCCCGTGGTGTTTGTGATCTCGGCCGTGACCTTTGCGGTGTGGATGGCACTGACCGGCAGCGTGAATGAGGCGCTCACCTCCGCCGTGGCCGTGTTGGTGATCAGCTGCCCGTGCGCGCTGGGCCTGGCCACGCCCGTCGCCATTATGGTTGGCACCGGCAAGGGCGCCGAGATGGGCATTCTGTTTAAGAGCGCCGAGGCGCTGGAGAATCTGCGCAACGTGGGCACCGTGGTGCTCGATAAGACCGGCACCGTCACCCGCGGCAAGCCGGCCGTGACCGATATCGTAGTGGCTACGCGCGCTGACGGCTCGCCCGCCATGAGCGAAAAGGCGTTACTGAAGCTCGCCGCCGCGCTGGAGCGCTCGAGCGAACACCCGCTGGCCGAAGCGATTATGGCCGAGTGCGAGGCGCGCGGAATCGTGGCGCGCATGGTCGAGGATTTTGCCGCCGTGCCCGGGCGAGGCGTTACGGCGCGCGAGGGGCAAAACGCCATCGCCGCCGGCAATATGCGTCTGATGAACGAGCTAGGCGCGGAGGTGCCCGCAGGACTTGCCGAGCAATTTGCCACCGAGGGCAAAACGCCGCTGTTCTTTGCCAAGAATGGCGAACTCGTTGGTACCATCGCCGTGGCTGACGAGGTCAAGGAGACGAGTGCCGAGGCAATCGCCGCGCTGCGTTCGCTCGGCGTCGATGTGCGCATGCTCACCGGCGACAACCGCGTGACGGCCGAGGCCATCGCCCGCCGCGTGGGGCTGAGCAGCGAGCAGGTTATCGCCGACGTCCTCCCCGCCGACAAGGAACGCCACGTGCGCGAACTGCAGGATGCGGGCGGCAAGGTCGCCATGGTGGGCGACGGCATCAACGACTCCCCCGCCCTGGCGCGCGCCGACGTGGGCCTTGCCATCGGCACCGGCGCCGATATCGCCAAGGAGGGTGCCGACGTGGTGCTCATGCGCAGCGACCTCATGGACGTCGCCCGCGCCATCGAGCTTTCGCGCGCCACGATCCGCAACATCAAACAGGACCTGTTCTGGGCACTGTTTTACAACGGCATCGGCATTCCGCTCGCCGCGGGCGTGTTCTTCCCGCTCACCGGATGGCAACTCTCGCCGATGTTTGGCGCCGCGGCCATGAGCCTGTCGAGCGTGTGCGTCGTAAGCAATGCTCTGCGTCTGCGAACCTTTAAGCCCAAGACGGTGCGCTGACGCACCCGACCTTGCCCCTCAAACCGTCGCTCGCGTACCCAAGTACGCTTCGCTCCTCTTTCGGGGCAATCTCGGGCACCTCAGCGCACCTTTAAGATGACGCTGTTCACGACTAAACTGTCAGATAATCTCAATCGATAAGGAGTACACCCATGCGTTACACAATTAAGACTTCCGGCCTCATGTGCGGCCACTGCGACGCTACTGTCGAGACGGCACTGCTCAACGTGGCCGGCGTGACCGACGCCGACGCCGATCACGAGACCCAGACCGTCCAGGTGGAGTGCGCCGACACCGTGACCACCGAGCAGCTCGCTGCCGCCGTCGAGGGCGCCGGCGAGAAGTTCCACGCCCTGTCCGTGATCGCCGCGTAGCAGCTACCAGAGGCATTCGATCCCATCGACCAGAAACGAGGACCCGCCATGATGGCAGACCATAAATCGGTGACCCGCATGCTCAAAACGGCACGCGGGCAAATCGACGGCATCCTGCGGATGGTGGAGGAGGACCGCTACTGCGTCGATATTTCCACGCAGCTCATGGCCACACAGGCGCTCCTCGCGCGTATTAATGCCGACGTGCTCAAGGCGCATATCGAGGGCTGCGTCGCCTCGGCCATCGAATCGGGCGACGAGGAGCTCAAAGCCGCCAAGCTCGCCGAGATAGAGCGCGTCGTCGACAAGCTCGCCAAATAATTGGTGCAAGGGGGACAGGTACGTTTGCACCACCTTGGTGCAGATTTACCTGTCCCCAATGCACCAAAAGGGGTATAAGGGCGTGCAGCATATCGAACGAAAGGCAATTCGCATGAATGACTTTATGAAGGGTCGCAACGGCGCCGACGAGCTCACCATCGTGATGGGCTTCGCAGGCATTATCATCGCGATGATTGGATCGATGGCCCGCATCCAGTGGCTCAGTTGGATCGCCATCGCCGTTATCGTGCTCGGCGTGCTGCGCGGTCTGTCCAAAAACATCGATGCGCGCCGCAAGGAGAACGATGCCTTTGTCGCGGCGACCGCAAACGTCCCCGGCCTCGGCAAGTTCGTCGCCAGCTTGGGCGGCGGGGCTGCAGCTGCCAACGCCTCGCGCGCAGCCGGCACCAGCAAAGAAGACTTTGAGCGCGCCAAGCGCACGGCCAAGAAGATGTGGAAGGGCCGCAAGACCACGGCGTACCTTAAGTGCCCCAACTGCGGCCAGATGCTGTCCGTCCCCAAGGGCAAGGGCAAGATCCGCGTCACCTGCCCCAAGTGCCACGC
>UQWK01000040.1 GCA_900544725.1 uncultured Collinsella sp. | reverse complement strand
GTTCCGCACGCAAAGAAGGCCACTTAATGTGGCCTTCGTCTTGCGCAGGACTGTTCGAAATTTTGAGGAAGCACCCGCCCTGCCGGGGCTCCCGGGTTCCCGCTTACGAGAGCGACGTTCTCAGCAACTCGTTGAAGAGCTTCGGGTTACCCTTGCCGCGGCTCGCCTTCATGCACTGGCCCACCAAAAAGCCGATGACCTTCTGGTTGCCGTCACGATACTGTTGCGCCTGATCGGCACAGTTTGCCAGTACCTCGTCCACGATCGGCTGCAACGCACCGGCATCGCTCACCTGACGCATACCGCGCTCGTCGACGATCTTGTTGGGGTCGTCGCCAGTTTGGGCCATGGCCTCAAAGACCTCGTGCGCCTGGTTGGAGCTGATGGCATCAGTCGCCAGCAGCTTGGCAAGGGCTGCCACCTGAGCCGGTGCAATACCGGACTCTGTCAGCGAGACACCCGCGCCCTTAAGGTAGGCGATCATCTCGTTGACCAGCAGGTTTGCGACCGTCTGGGCCTCCTTGCCAGCCATACCGGCAGCGGCGGCCTCAAAGAACTCGGCAAACTCGGGGTCGCCGGCAATCTGCTCGGCGTCGGCCGCCTTAATGCCAAAGTAGGCCTCAAAACGGGCGCGCTTGGCATCGGGCAGCTCAGGGATCTCGCCACGGCAGCGGTCGATGAACTCGTCGTCCAGATCGAACGGCGCCAGGTCGGGATCGGGGAACAGGCGATAGTCGTCGGCCGTCTCCTTGACGCGCATAACCACGGTGCGCTTACGGCTGGGCTCCCAGTGGCGGGTCTCCTGATAGATGATGCCGCCCTCCTCGAGCACCTCGGCCTGACGGCAGATCTCGTAGGCAAGGCCGTCATGCAGGCTCTTAAACGAGTTGAGGTTCTTAAGCTCGGTCTTAGTACCCAGCTTGGTCTCGCCGCGGCGGCGCAGCGACACGTTGCCGTCGCAGCGCATGGAACCCTTCTCCATGGAGCAATCGGAAATGCCCAGCGTCACAAAGATACGACGGAGCTTTTCCATAAACAGGCGAGCCTCCTCGGGCGTGCGCAGGTCGGGCTCGGTGACGAGCTCGATCAGCGGCGTGCCGCAGCGGTTGTAGTCGACGAGCGACTCGGCCGCGGCGGTAATGCGGCCCTCGGCACCGCCCACGTGCACCATCTTGGCGGCGTCCTCCTCCATGTGGATGCGCAGGATGCGGATGGGCACCGTGTAGGAACCGTCCTCGCGGCGCTCGGGCATCTGCAGGTTGGACGCATCATAGCTGGCCAGATGGCCGGCGCGCTGGTTGCCCTCGCGCATGGTCGACGTCATGGACGTGGACAGGCCCTCGGCGTTGGCCGAAGCGCTCGCCAGGCTCTGGGCCTCGGCCTCGCCAAACGCGCAGTCGGGGCGCTCGGCGGCACCGCGACCGGTCACGTCCAGATCCAGGTGGCCGTACATGGCAAAGGCGACCGGACCCTGCGTGGTCTGGAAGTTCTTGGCCATATCGGGATAGAAGTAGTGCTTGCGGTAGAACATCGAGTGGCGCTGGATCTCGCAGTTGGTGGCGAGACCGGCCTTGACGATGCTCTCGATGGCGCGCTTGTTGGGCACCGGCAGGGCGCCGGGCAGGCCCAGGCACACCGGGCACACGTTGGCGTTGGGCTCGTCATCGTGGCTGAGCTTGCAGTTGCAGAACATCTTGGTATCGAGTGCGGTGAGCTCGGTATGGATCTCCAGGCCGATCACGGCCTCCCAATCCTGCAGGACCTCGGAAAGCTCCTTCATTACAGCTCGCCTCCCTTCCCGGCAAAATCGGGCGCGACGGAAAGCGCGGGCGCACCCGTGGCGGCATCGGCAAAGCCGCGCTCCAGGGCGCGGGCAAATGTGAGCAGCTGACGGTCCTTAAAGGCAGGTCCCACCAGCTGGGCAGAAACGGGCAGCTGAGTATCCTCGCCCAGGCCCAGCGGCACCGAGATGCCACCGTTGCCGCAGATGTTGAGCGAGATGGTGTACAGGTCGGAGAGATACATCTGCGTGGGGTCGCTGATCTCGCCAAACTTAAAGGCCGTGCGCGGCGAGGCGGGCATAAGGATGGTGTCCACCTTGGCATACGCGGCGTCGTAGTCCTGCGTGATGAGCGTGCGGGCCTTTTGCGCGGCGTAATAGTACTTGTCGTACACGCCTGAGCTCAGCAGGTAGGCGCCGAGCATCTGGCGGCGCTTGGCCTCGG
Source organism: uncultured Collinsella sp. (assembly GCA_900544725.1). Taxonomy (GTDB): domain Bacteria; phylum Actinomycetota; class Coriobacteriia; order Coriobacteriales; family Coriobacteriaceae; genus Collinsella. Next base: position 17,335 of record UQWK01000040.1, on the reverse strand, counting down.
CGCCAAAGCCGTGGGCGCGCGACAGCGAGCTCTGGTCGGACAGGTTGGCGCAGCCCTCCTCCTGGTAGCCGTAGCGAATGCCGTCGAAGCGGGCCAGGTTGGAGAACGCCTCGGCCGGGCCGATGACGTAGTAGGCGGCGATGGCGGCGTCCAGGTGCGGCAGGTCGACCTCGATCAGCTCGGCGCCCTGGTTCTGCAGCTCCTGGGCGGCGCGCTGAACAGCGGCCTTGACCTCGGGCGTCAGGCCCTCGGCCTCCATAAACGCGGGGATGATGCCCACGCGCTTGCCCTCGATGCTGTCGTTGAGATGCTCGGTAAAGTCGACGGCGCAATCCTGGCTGGTGCAGTCGTAGGGATCGTGGCCCGCACCGGTAAGCGCGTTCATGGCCAGCGCGACATCCTCGACCGTGCGGCCGAAGGGGCCAACCTGGTCGAGCGACGAGCCAAAGGCCACCACGCCGTAACGGCTCACGGCGCCGTACGTGGGCTTAAAGCCCACCACGCCGCACAGCGACGCCGGCTGGCGAATGGAGCCGCCGGTATCCGAGCCCAGCGAGAGCGCGACCTCGCCCGCAGCGACGGCGGCAGCGGAGCCGCCCGAAGAGCCGCCGGGCACGCGCTCGGTATCCCAGGGGTTGTTGGTGCGGTGGAAGGCCGAGCTCTCGGTGGAGCTGCCAAAGGCAAACTCGTCCATATTTGCCTTGCCCATGGGCAGGCAGCCGGCATCGAGCATGCGTTGGACGCAGGTGGCGGTGTAGACGCTCTGATAGCCCTCGAGCATGTGGGAAGCACAGGTGGTGCGCGTGCCCACAAGGTTCATGTTGTCCTTGATGGCCAGCGGCACGCCCGCAAGCGGGGGCAGCGGCTTGCCTGCGGCACGGTCGGCATCCACGCGCGCGGCAGCCTCGAGCGCAAGCTCGGGCGCCACCTGCAGGAATGCCTGGACCCCGCCCTCGCGTGCCTCGATGGCGGCAAGGGAGGCCTGGGCCACCTCGGTAGCGGTAAAGTCGCCGACGGCAACGCCCGCGGCGATCTGAGTGGCGGTAAGGAAATCGAAGCTCTGCGCCATTACTCGCTCTCCCCCTCTCCCAAAATGGACGGCACGCGGAAGTAGCGGTCGCGCGCGCTGCCGGCGTTCTCGAGCGCGACGTCGAGCGGCAGGTCGCGCTCGGGCTCGCGCAGGTCGTCGCCCATCACGTTGGACAGGCTTCCGATGGGATGGAACGTGGGCTCCACGTCGGGCAAGTCATATTGCAAGACGGGCTCGAGCATCTGGACGGCGTCGTTCATGTAGAACGTCATCTGGGTGAGCTCGTCATCGGTCAGTGCGATCTTTGCGTACTCGGCGATGCCGCGCACGTCTTTCTCGCTGAGTGCCATAGGCGCTCCCTTCCGCATAACAGATAAACCGCTCTAGTATACAAGGCAACGCCGCTTGGAGCAGGTGCTTTACCTAAATGCAGCGAAAACGTAACGAGGGCGGTGGTTGGCAGGCGGCAGGCCGGCGGTTCTGCAGCGAAACCGCACCGTCCATAGCGAAAACCGTCTCGCCCGCAACGAAGACCGTCCCGACCGCAACGAAAATCATCACAACATTCGATGCTTTTCGCCAAAATCGCGATTTTCATCGAATGTTGTGATGGTTTGAAAGCCCCGACCACCGCAAAGGAGTCTGTCCCCATTGTGGTGGTTTTGAACGATGTACTATGCCGAGGCCTTTGCCTTGCGGCGCTTGCGGACCGCGTGGATCACGATGTCCAGCAGCAACAGCACAATGGCTACGACCACGATAAGCACGGCAAACTCGCGCTTGCCCCAGTGGCGGCCGGCTAGCGACTTTTGCTTGTCGACGTCCTTCTTGTTGTACTTGGTGCGCACGCAATGCACCAGCAGGCGATGGTCGTTTACGCCGTAGGGCGTGCAGGTGACGAGCGTCACCTTGTCGGCGCCGGGCTCGATGGTCAACGACTCCATCTCCTCGGGCAGTACCACCTCGGAGTCCACCATCTTGTAGGCGAGCGTTTTGTTCATGGTGTGCAGCAGCACCAGGTCGCCGGACTCCAGCGAGTGGATGTCGTCGAACATGCTCAGGTTGCGCATGCCCGAGTGCGCGGTGAGCACGCAATGCGTCGAGGTGCCGCCCACCGGCAGGCTCGTGCCCTCCAGGTGGCCGACGCCCGCCATAAGGACTTCTTCGCTCGTGCCGTGGTAGATGGGCATGCTCACGTCGATGGAGGGGATCTCGACCCAGCTCATCATGGGGTCGCGGTCAAAGATGAGCTGCTGGTCGTAGGGCTCGATCTGGTCGGCGGGAAGCTCGGTGGCCTCGCCCGCCAGCTGCTCGTTAAAGGAGCGCGCCTGGAGTAGGATGCGCTCGCGCTCCTCGGCAGACAGCGCGTCCACGGTGCTGGAAACGGTGCTGATCTGGTTGAACACGCCCGAGGCCTCGAGCCGGTCCAAGATCCACGGCCAGGTCATAAGGCCCACGCCAATAAGAATGATGACGATGGTGATGAGACGGTCGGCCCAGCGCGGCAGTCGCTTGCGGCGGCGCTTGGGCTTTGGTTGAGGTTTGGGCTGAGGGCTTGAGCCACCGTTGGCCGCGGCGTTATTGCTCTTCATATGTTTGGCGCCCTGCACCATCGCCGGTCACTCCTCTACAACTCAAGTTGTCTAAACAAATAATAGCCGATTAGCGAGCTCATGCGCCGGACAACGCAGCTAGGCAGCATTGCGCGGCGCGAGTATGGGCCCGCATTTGCGTTTTCAAAATGTCCCGGATCGGCGGGGCGATTCGGGATACAATGACAATAGGAAACGACGCACCCCGCGTAAGTACTTAGGAGCGCGGGCGACCAGTTTCCGACGTTGTTAAATGCCCGGGCTCCGAACCCCGGGCATTCTTATTTGCGCTTGTTGCGGCGCAAATGCCTTCTACCGTCCGCACCGCGCGTGCGCCTACGGACCTTAAACCGAACCTCATACGAGTCAAAAAACGCGATGACGAACGTGCCCACCGCCGCGAGGGCGGCGAGCGCGTTAAGGAATTTCAGCATTTGGGGACCTCCGATCGAGTCGTCGGCCGCCCGCGCACGGGATGCGTCGCAAAGCCATTTTACTGCGAGTGTATGCACCCACAGCTGGTAAACGCGATTTTGACAAACATCTGTTCGATATTCATGCGCCTAATCCATCGGACGATGGAGGCTGGCTGCGTTATCCCAAAAAAACGGGGCAGACTCCAGTGTGGAGTCTGCCCCAAAAAGAGAATGGCAAAGCAAGAACGTGGATGGACGAGAAAAGTGTCCACAAGTCTCATGGCCATCACATCCCACCTGCCAAAGAGATGGGTGAGCGAGCGTTACTCCTGCTCGGACTCCTCAGCCTGCTTACGGCTGCGGATGAGGTGCGCCACGCCGATGCACAGCACCGCGCCGCCAGCGATCCAAGTGAAGGTCACGCCGTTAAGACCGGTGAGGGGAAGGCCAGAGCCCTTCTTGTTCTTGATGGTGACTGGGATCTCGGTCGAATCGATGCTCGCGTTCGTCTTTTCCGAATCGACCATATTGGAGGTATCGGAAACAGTGAGCCCCGTCAGATTGCCAGCAGTATCGTAGTCCGGCTTCACCGTAATCTGGAAGGGAGCGATGGTGTTGTAGCCCGAAGGAGTGGTCGTCTCGGTAATCTCATACGTACCGGCATCAAGACCGGGGATGAAGACCTTACCGGTATTGGCTTTCGTCATGAACTCATGAGCATGTTCACTATCGACAATTTCGCCGTTTGCGCCAAGCCACTTGTCTTTCAAAGTGTCCTCGTCGCCTTCAACAACTCGAACCTTAAAGCCCGCTTGGAGTTTCTCATCTCCCTTGAGCGGATCACCTGTGCCCTCGTCCACCTTGGTAACATCAAAACCGAAGACGTAGTCCGTCACGACCTTGGTCTCGGATTTGCCGGTGCCTCCGGCCATGGGGTTATTGGAGTACTCGAGATAGACCTCGTTTTTATTACCATTACCGGTAGCTTCATAGCTAGCCTTGCTATTGAGTTTGGCCTTGTAAAAGACAACGATCTTAGTCTCTGCGCCGATATTAAGCGTCTCGTCGGCATTAGCCGCAGTAGCCGACTTCAACCCCTTTTCCTTATCAAAATTCACCGTCAGAACATTATTGCTCTCAGTAGGCTCAACCAAGGTGTAGCTATTCGGGCTTATCTTGGTATAGCCCCCGTTATTCAGCGCATAAACCTCGAGCGAGTCATCAACATAAGTAAGGCCCTGCGAAAGGGTATCCGTAAACTTGTATGCATAGGAATCATACGTGGCATAGTTGTCAGCAATCGAGCCGGTGAGCTTATAGCTTACTTCCTGACCCACCTGGGAGTCAGCAACATTACTCCACCCCTTTTGAGCGGTGTAGCCGTCTTTGCTCTCCTTAACGTTAAGGACCTCCTTATTGATCGTCGGGATGCTGGTCTTCTCGGTAACGGTCACGGGGTTGCCGCCAACGATGGCAAAGATCGGGGAGGTGCCAGTGCTCGGCTTGGTCGCATCGAGATCGCTGGTCACAAACAGGTAGTAGCCGCTACCACTCTGGGCACTGAAAGTCCAGGCATCAACGGTATCGTCACCATCCACAGCCGTCGCATGGTCCTTTACAGCATTCGCGACTGCGTAGAGGACATTGTCGGTCGCGAGCCGAGTCCCCTCGCTCGACCCGTCAGCCGACCCAGCGGTAGTGGAGCCCGCGTGCGCCATGAGAAAGTCGGCGACCTCCTGAGCCGTGGGATTCCCGGACAACTGCTTATCTTCAGCCAAGCCGTTATAGCCAGTCCAATTATTCTTGATGGCGTTGACAACTGTCGCTCCGAGTTCGTCATTCGCCCACGTGATATCCTGAGCGGTCTTGCCTTTTGCAGTGTCAGTAACCTTGGCCTTAAAGATCTGATACGCCTTGTACTTGACGTTCTTGTTGCCGGCAATCTTGTTGATGGTGATGCTATTGGTCGTAGTAGTCGCACCCTCAGCAAACGCCATCGTGACCGGGGCCATGACGCCGCCGAAGCTCAGCGCTGCTGTGAGGCCGGCGGTTACTGCCAGGCGTGCGATGTTCTTGCTCATGCTCATCTTCTTTTCCTCCGTTTTCCGGTTGGTTCTCATTCAATCGATGATCATCTGTCTGTGTCTTAGCATCTGCTTCGCTACGTTTCGCCCCGCTCTCTGTGGGGCTGCCAGCTACTCTTTATGGCTGCCACCTCCCCGCTTGACCAGGAGCGCGACCACGATGAGCGCGGCTCCGACGACCGCAACGGCGGCCGCGGTGAACATTGCCATATCGCCAGTCGAGGGCATAAAGCCTCCGGTAAAGATGCTAGGGGGCGTGCCGGCGGGCGCGTTGATAATCGACGCCTCCAGGCTGCCCGTCGACCCATCCGCGCTGTCGGCGCGCAGGGGCGACTCGGCCGTGATGGTGAGCTTGGGTTTGGCGGCGGCCACCTGGTCGACGTCCAGGCCCTCGGCCTTGACCGTCACGGAGCGCGTGCCCTCAAAGGCGGTGTAGCCCTTGGGTGCCTTGAGCTCGCGGACCTCCAGCTTGCCCGAGTCCACGCCCGAGACGGTCACGCGGCCGTCCTCGCCCGTGGTGACGGTGGCCTTGCCCTCCGCATCCCACGTGCCGTCAGCCGCTAGCGTGCGGCCGCGGTCGTCGGCGATGCTCAGGACCGCCCCAGCAAGCGGCTTGTCGCCGTCGCTGCCGCGCTTGGTGAGCGCGAGATCCCAGGTGTAGGCGCACGCATCGTCGCTCGGCGTGCGGGTGAAGCCGGCGTCGCCCGACTGGTCGGCGAGGGGCGAGCGCGGATAGCGCAGGTAGACCTGGTTGGGGTTGCCCTTCGCGATGCCGTGGTTGCATGCACTGTTGAGCGGCGCGTTGTACACGGCGACCACGCGGGCGCCAGCGGTGAAGGCGTCGGCCCCGCCGAGCGCGGCGATCAGGTCTCCGGTGCGCACGGTGAAGGTCTTACCGTCGGCCGAGACCCTGCACTGGGCCGTGATATCGGTCCAACCCTTCGCGGGCTCGGTGCCGACATGCCCGTCCTTGCCGGCCGAGACGGCGTCGAAGCCGCCGTCCGCGCCCGCCGCCACGTACACGCGCATGCTAGCGGCGACCTTGGAGGGGTCGAGCCCCGCGCTCATGGTGTCGACGAATCGCACCGTATAGGTGTCGTAGGCGGTAAGACCCGCCGGGACCGTGGCAGAGAGGCGCCAGTACAGGTCGTCGGCGACCGTGGCGTCGGCGGCCTTCTGCCAGGCGGCGGTGCTGTCCTCCAGCACATGCTTGGCGACCTTGGGCGTCGAGGCCTTGGGCTTGACGGTGACGGCGCTGTCGCCGACCAGGGCCATGATCGGCGCGGTGCCGGCCTCGCCCTGGGCGATGGCGTCGTCTTTGGCGACGATGAGCCAGTAGCCGCAGGGCAGCTCGGCCGTCGTGCCCGCGTTAAGGGCCACGGACTCGGCGCCAGAGCCCTGGAGGGAACGAGCGAGCTGTGCGCTCAGCGCGCTCGTAAGGTGGGAATCGGTGTTGAGCCACTCGGCAGCTTCCTGCGCGGTGGTCTGGGAATTGGGCATGCCGGCGCTGTGCAGCACAGGCAGCGCGGCGTCGCGCACGGCGTCGCTTGCCCAGGCGAGGTCGGTGGCGATCTTGGCATCGCTGTCGCCGTCGACGACGTTGGCGCTAAAGATCTGGTAGGCGTCGTAGCTGCTCGCCACGGTGCCGCTCACCGTGATGGAACCGGTCGAGATCGACGCGGCCTGCGCGGAAGCGGGGAACACAACCGCGCAGGTGCCGATCAGGAGGGCAAGCAGCGCAAACAAGATCGGGAAGGAGCAAACTTTCTTATTCACGACGCTCACCTCCCTTCGCATTCGCCTTGCGACGAATGTGCATCCAGGCCGCAGCAGCGCAAAGCACCGCCGCGCCGGCAAGGTACGTCAGAGTGACGCCCGACATACCAGAAAGGGGCAATGAGGTGGAGTAGGTGTTGATGAAGGTGGGGGTGTCGGTGAGGTCGTGGTCAGTGGTATCGTCGTTTATCCACTTGCCTTCGGAGTTAACGTATCCCTTCCTGTAGGTCACCGCACAGTCGATTCCTCCTTTGGTGTTATCCGTTGCCACAACATTGAACCTATAGACCGACTGATCAAACTTGTAATGCGGATAGGTCGAGCTTTCGTCCTCCTCGCGCACATAGTACGTGAAGGTCTTGGATCCATTTTCAAGGTCCTTGAGCTCATAGTCCTTCGTCGTGAATTTGACCGGCACAGTCTCGTTGCCGTTTTCGTCGGTTGTAGCTTTCGACGGATCGACTGTTACCGTTTCCGGATTGGAGAAGCTCTCATCGTTCGCAAGTTCGAACTTGAACTTCTTCATCTTGCCGCCATCAACCTTCTTGGTCACCTGAGGTGTCCAAGAGCCCGTGGGTGCATATGTATTAGTAAAAGTCTTACCCTCCGTGAGATTAATGGACACATTACTGCCATCGGACTGGACGATCGCCATCGAGCTCCCTTTGGCAGGATCAGTGACATTAGTGACCTTTGCTTCTTTAACCGAGTAGTAGGTGTATGTAATGCCCAGCACACTCTGTTTCTTGAGCTCCGTTGTTTCAAACTCAATCTTGTAGATAGTCTTGTCGTAAGTCACACCAGGAACGGGCGTGTCACCGGGATCCATGTCACCGGGATCCTCAACTAGGTAGTAGACGATCGCTCCATCGGAGTAGACCCTGCCCAAATCAAAGGCAAAGTTACCGTCATCGTCGTTCTTAGCCCCATTGCCAACTTTTGGACATTCATTGAGCTGCAATTTTTTATCTTTATCAAGGTAAGGGCCATCACCACTCTTGTTCTGCTTCAAGAGCTGGAACTTAAATTCTCCCGTACCAAGCGCGCGGCCCGTCAGTGCCTTAGTGCCGTTGAGCTTCATCTTGGGGTACACGTTCACCTGCATGGTGGAGCCGGCGACAACGTCGCCGTTGGTCATGATGCCGCCACCATGGATGTTGGATGTGTTGCCCGTGATGAAGAGGGACGCAGCCGCGGTAGCAGCATCCTTATCATCCTGAGTCGGCTCAGATTTAAGGCCAATCATGTACTTAGCCTGAGCGCCCTCGTACTTGCCGATAGACGTTGGCGTATTGTCGATCGTGCCCGACCAGTTGGCGGCTCCACCACCAAGCATCTGGCCGGTTACGGCTGCGATGTAGTCTCCATTACCCCTCTTACGGATTAGGAAAAGGTCCTTGTGACCCCCCGTCTTGAAGGTTTCAGTGATCTCTCCGGAAGAATCAGGTTTTGTTTCATCCCAATTCTGATCTTCATTCTTACCATTAGTACCGCCCGATAGTTTCTCGCCGTTTTCATCGTCGTTTCCGAAAATCGCAATACCATTGGTGTCGGTAATAGCCGTTTTGCCGGTCGGGCAGGCAGCGAAGCCACCGCCATAGCCTTTGGCATGATTGTTTGTAATCAGAGCGTTAGAAATCCTGAGGCTTGCCGGCTGAACGCTGCCGTTGCCACCCTGGACGAAAACTCCGCCGCCGCCCCAGTCGTTGGACGTATTAGTCGTATTGTTCGTGATATAAGCGTGTGAATCAGCGTGCGAATCAATCGGCACTTCAAACACGCCCTTGGTAGGCGCAGAGATACGGATACCGCCACCCTCCGAGTTTGCCGCCACGTTGCTAGCTATGGTTCCACCATAAAACGTAAACCCGGAAAGAGCACTATTCCAAACGCCAGCATAAACGCCGCCGCCAGCCTCGGCAGAGTAGTTGCCCGTGATGTAGCCGCCTACAATTGTGAGACTGCCGCCATTCCAAGCAGCAATACCACCGCCACCGTGGCAACCGTTACCGAGATGCTTCGTGGAGCCTTCTTCATCGATATAGTGCTGATACCTGTTGTTGGTGATGTGGCCATTCGTAATAGTCACATTAGAGTTCTCAGCACAAATTCCCGCGCCATAACCGCTTTGATCATTATTTGTACCGTTACCGGAGATAATACCGCCAACCATGTTTACCGTAGAATTCCGAGCATAAACGCCGCCGCCACTGGGAGCATAGTTACCAGCGATTACGCCGTCAGAAATCTCCAGGGTTGATTTGTCAATGACAGCAATTCCAGCACCAGCACCATCTCTGCCCATAGAAGCACCACAAACGTATCCGCCACTCATGTTGACGATAGAGCCGTTCTGGGCATAGATAAGGTGAGCAACGTTGCAGTTTTCCTCTTGAGTAAGCACGCCACTCTGAAGATTAAACGTACCGCCCTTACCATTGGTGCCGTAAAGATTGATGAGACTCACTCTGTTGCTGCTGTTGCACGCCACGATGGCACCTGTAATTTTGACCTCGTGCTTGTAGGTGGTCTCGTTTGTACGAGTGCTGTCCGTTGTATTCACTCTGGATTCAGTCACGTAATAGGTAAGCTCATTCGGAACGTCATTTACATAGGACATTTCTGCCGTCTTGCCACAATTATCAGCTATCAGATTCTGGTCTTGATCCTGCAGCGACTGAGAGCCAGCGATCTCATCCACACCCGGATTAGAATCCGTGATTGTAAACTCGGCACTATTGCTCACATTGAAAAGCGACTTATTATTGCTCGAGTACTTTATCTTGCAGCCATTAAGATCAAGGGTGATATTGCTACCACTCTTATTGAGAAAAATCTCTTCGTTGCAGTCTAGGTCCTTCATCAATTGAAAACTGCCGGACTGATTTTCCGCAACGCTCTCAAGTTTATTTTTGAGCTCACTTGCATTATCAATTCCCTCGGCAGCCGCTCTAGTTTGCTCGTTTTCCGCAGCCGCAGCAACGGTTTCACCATCCGAAGTCGTTGTGCCCTCGTTCTGTTGCTCTTCCTCGGGCTGCTCCTCAGGCTGGCTATCGTCGCCAGCTTCGTCGCCCTCGGTCTCGTCGCTATTCTGGTTTTCGGTATCCCCGTTGTTGCTGCTGTCTACACCAGTAGACTCACTTGAGGAACCCCCCCCCATCACAGTTTCCTCGGTAGAAACCGTCTGGGCATCGTTGGCAATGGCCTGCGAGATCGGGGGCATGACGAGCGACAGTACCAGGCTCAACACGGAGGCTCCGCACAAAACGCCTGCCAGTACACGGCGCGTCGCTTTATTACTCTGCTTAGATTTGTCCGAATTCGCTTTCATCGATGTCTCCTCCCCAAGAGACCGCGATCTTGCTCTTTCACCATCAAACGTATCTGCGCAATCTGTAATTGCGCTCGTTTAGTAATGCAATTATAACGATTGTTTAAACATCTGAGCAACAAAACCGACATTTTTGTAGCGAGTTCTCAATTCTCTTGACATTTGCTCAGATTTACCTTCGTTTATTCGCTATCTATTTTTTGTTTCTGCTGGTAATTTAGTTGCGTATTATTTTTTAATGGCATTAGATTTATTTGCACAACATTTTGCTCAAGAGCAAACATCCTGTGAACGGTCGAAAATCGACCGTGAGCGGTAGGTCATTAACCGGAATGAATATCCTACCAAACTGATGAGAATATCTTTAACCCATCGGTAGTTAGAAGTATGATATTCAGACAACTATATTTGAATTTTCGCGCAGATTTTAGGCATCATTTCGCCCAAATCGCCTGAGGCCGCCACAAAGGTGCCTATTCCCTTTGTGGTGGCTCTCCCCCCGGCGCTACAGCAGATGTTCCTCGATATAGATCGCGATGCCGTCTTCGTCGTTGCTCGCGGTTACAAAATCGGCGGCGGAGCGGGTGGCATCGCTGCCGTTTGCCATGGCCACGCCCACGCCGGCGTCGGCAACCATGCAGGTGTCGTTATCGGCATCGCCAAACACGCAGATGTTCTGGAGCTCCATGCCGTTGAGCTCCGCCACACGCACAAGGCCGCGTGTCTTGGACACGCGCGGATCCATAAACTCGTAGAGACGCTGCGTGGTTTGCAGGGCGGCCGCCTTAACGGTGTCGTCGGCAAACGTCGATGCTCGCTCGATGACCTGCGGCATCACCTCGGGCGCCATGGTAAACATCACCTTGGGCTGCGGTTCGCGCAAGAACTCGGCAAAATCGACCACCTTGTAGGGCACGCCGTCGACCTGCGACAAGTGCTCCACGCACGCATTGCTCTCGGGAACGTAGAACACGCCGTCTCGGGGGCAAACGGGCGTTGCCGGAAGGTCCGCCATGTGCCTGCAGATGCGCGCGATGGTTTCGCCCGGCAGCGGGTAGCTCAGCTCGTTGATGCCGTGCGCGCGATCGATGACCTCGGCTCCGCCACAGCCCACCATCACGTCCACCAGGCCGTCGATGCCCCAGAGCTCGTACATGGCCTCGGTCGCGTGGGCGTCGCGCCCGGTGCACAGGCCAAAGAGCACGCCACGCTCGCGCAGAGCGCGGATCGCGGCCACGGTGCGCGGAGACACCGTGTGCTCGCTTGTGAGCAGCGTGCCGTCGATATCGCAGAACACGGCTTTGATGTGGCTGAATGTGGCGTCCATGAGGCCCTTTCTGGGTTGCGTGGCGGTGTGGGATGCGGGCAGAAGTGGCGTACATGGTATACCAAGGCTTGGGCCGTTGGTACCCGACCGCCACAAAGGTGTCTGGCCCCTTTGCGGTGGTTCCCAGCGTAATCCATCACAACATTCGACGTTTTTCGGCAAAACCGTGATTTCCATCGAATGTTGTGACGGTTTTTACTGCTCTGCAGCACGATCAAAATGTCCGCGTCCAAACAGCAGCAGCGCCGCGGGAACTGCCGTTACGACCAAGCCCGCACCAACGAGCGTCTGCTGCACGCCAAATGTTGCTGCCAGCCACGGGGCAATCGCCAGCGGAGCCACGCCGGCGAACATGTTGCCAAAGCCCATGACCGAGTTGATGCGGCCGAGCTGCTCGAGCGGAGCCGTCGTTTGCACGATGGTGTTGTGGAGCGGATTGACGACACCCCAGGCAACGCCCAGGGCGATCTGGCCGACGAGCGCCACACCCACGAACGGCGTGCCCACGTAGAGCAGGCTTCCCAGGCCCACGGACATAAGCGCCACGAGCAGCGTTTTAAGACTGACGAGGCGTGGCGGCATGCGGAGCGCGACCACGGCGCCCAGCACCGCGCCCACGCCGCAGGCCGACGAGAGCCAGCCCATCCATTCGACGCCGACGTGCAGGACGTCGCGATAGAAGAACGACTCCAGCGGATCGAAGGCTCCGTAGCCAAAGTTCGAAAGGAAGATGATGCAGAAGAGCAGGGCGAGGACGCTGTTGGTGAAGACCGTCTTGATGCTGGTCGCGAAGGTGGCGCGGGCGGATGTGTCGGGGCTTTGGACCGCACGCTTCCCCTCCTCTGCCGAATCGGCATCCGCCTGTCCGGCGACGCGACCCGCTTGCGGCTTAAACCCCCAACCGGCGATGAGCGCAAGCAGGGTGAACAGCAGCATAAGCACAAACACCGCGCGCGACGATGCAGCTGCCGCCACAAAGCCGCCCAGCGTGGGGCCGACGATGATGCTCACGTTAGAGAACATGGTGATGGCAGAGTTGATGTCTTTGAGCTCGACCGGGTCGTCGGTGAGGTAGGCCGGATAGGATGTGGCGATGGGTTGGGCGAACCCCATTACAAAGCCCAAGAGTACCGCGCCGGCAAGGACCGTTCCGGTCGCGCTGCCAAAGGCGATGATCGCCGCACCCGTTGCCAACGTACCCACGATGCTCAGCAGGAAATGGCGGCGCGGGCCCCAAGCGTCGAGCGCAGCGCCGCCCGCAAAGGACCCCAGGATCACGAAGACGTTCATAAACAGGACGGCCAGCGACGTCGCGACGACCGAGGCGCCGTCCGCATAGGTGAGCGTTCCGATAACGCCGATAAAGTAACTGGTCTGAAAGCCGGTGTAGATAAGAAAGCGCATCGCCACCAGGCGCTTGGCCTGCGCGGACAGCGATGGCTGGGATTTCGAGATTCGAGATAGGGACATGGGCGCTCCTTGTTGCATACAAATACGGCCGCGGGCATTGACCGCCGACCATCGACTCAATCTTACCGTATGCAACGTTAAGGACGCATCGGGCTCCTTCTCTCCGTTTTTGCCAGCACGAACTACTTGGTAGATTTTAAGGCATGTCCCAAACATCTACCAAAGCAAAAACCACCACAAAGGTGCCTGGCCCCTTTGTGGTGGAAGTGACGTTTGCCCAGATAAAACCTGCCAAAATAAACCTGTCCCTTTTTGGTAGGTTTTAAGCGAGATGATCCTGGATAAGATCGCAGATGGCTCGGGCGTCGTTGATGTTGATGGCTCGGGTTGCGAAGCCGGCGTCGAAGGCTTGGCGTGCCAGGGCCTCGTTGCAGGCAAGGGCCAGCGTGCGGCCGTCGACCAGATCGAGCGAGCTCTTGCCACGCAGGCGGTCAACGCCAGAGCGCGCAACCACGATATTGTCGAAGCCCTCGGTCTTGTAGCCCTCGATGATCACCACATCGACGTCGTTGTAGCGCGACAGCAGCTCGCGCGCGGGCATCTCGTCCTCCTCGCGCGTGTCGGCGTACTCCGCCCAGCGCGTGGCGCAAATGAGGCCCACGTGTTTGGATCCCGCCTGGTGATGGCGCCAGGTATCCTTGGCGGGCACGTCGATGTCAAAGCCGTGGTGCCCGTGATGCTTGAGCGAACCAACGCGCAGGCCACGGCGGGTAAGCTCGGCGATGACCTTCTCGACAAGTGTGGTCTTGCCCGAGTTCTGGTAACCGATAAACGCGATGGCGGGGACGGCGGGCGTGAGGGCCGCGGGTACGGCCGGGGCGGATGCGCTCGCGGGCGCGGCACCATCGCCAGCGGCGGCCTCGGCAGCAGCAGCTTGACGCTCCGCGCGATCCCACACGCCCGAGCGGCCACCTTCCTTGTGCAGCAGACGCACGTCAACGATCTCCATGCCGCGGTCGACGGCCTTGCACATGTCGTAGATGGTCAGGCACGCGGCGCTCGCGCCGGTCAGCGCCTCCATCTCAATGCCCGTCTTGCCCGTCACACCTGCCGTGACCAGCACGTGAAAGCCGACCTGTCCGTCCGGACGCGCCGGTGCCCAGCCCTCGGGCGTCTCGTCGGCCGGCGTTCCCGCCGGAGCGATGGGCTCGATATCGCACTTGCTCTTGGTGATGAGCAGCGGATGGCACATGGGGATGATGTCGCTCGTGCGCTTGATGGCCATAATGCCCGCCACGCGCGCGCAGGCGAGCACGTCGCCCTTCTTGGCGCGGTCTTGCAGCACCATCGCCTGCGTCTCGGGATGCATGAGGATGGTGCCCTCGGCGATGGCGATACGGTGCGTCTCGGCCTTGTCGGACACGTCGACCATGCGCACCTCGCCTTTGGCGTCCACATGCGTCAGCTCGTCGCGACGGGCGTCGCGGGCGGGCTCGGTGGCGTTGTCGCTTGCGGCCGGTTGCGCGGTCGCGGACGCGGCGGGGCTACCGGCGTTCGCCGCAGCTTTGTGGGCAGACATCGCGGCCCTGCGAGCGGCCTTGGTGGCATCGGCGTACCTGCTCTTGGCCATATGATCATCCTCCGATTTGGGACATAAATCGTTGCGTGCCCTCAATTATCGCGTGTTCCTGCGGTTTGTGGGCCACGGCATCGCGCCAAATCGAAAGTACCTGCATATCATCACCGCGGCGCAGCGCATCGCGCACCGAATACTCGGCATCGCTGAACAGACAGGGGCGCACGTTGCCGTCTGCCGTCAGGCGCAGGCGATTGCAGCTCGCACAGAAATGGTTGGACATGGCACTGATAAAGCCGACCGTGCCCGCCGCGCCCGGAAAGCGCCAGTAGCGCGCGGGGCCGGCGCCGGCGGGAGCGTCGTTGATGTCGAGCGGCTCAAGCTCACCCAGGCCAGCCGCGGCGGCCCCGGCATTGATGCGCGCCCGCAGCTCGTCGCTCGGCACGGTGTCGCTCGCATCCCACAGCTCGGGATTGAGCGTGGGCGCATGCGGGTCCACGGTGCAATGCGAGCTCGTGCGTTCGTCGCCGATGGGCATGTATTCGATAAAGCGCAGGTGAATGGGGCGGTCGACGGTCAGGCGCGCGAGGGCCGCCACGTCCTGGTTGAGCCGGCGCACCACCACGCAGTTGACCTTAACCGGCTCAAAGCCCCAGGTCAGCGCCGCATCGATGCCGGCCATGGTCTGCTCGAGCCGACCCAGGCGCGTGATCTTTCCAAAGAGCGTGGGGTCGAGCGTGTCGAGCGAAATGTTGACGCGGTCGAGCCCGGCGTCTTTGAGCTGCGGTGCCAGCTTGGGCAGCAGCGCGCCGTTGGTGGTGAGCGAGATATCCTCGATCTGCGGAATCGCGCGGATGTCGCGAATGAGCGGGATGATGCGGCGGCTGACCAGCGGCTCGCCACCTGTCAGGCGCACGCGGCGAATGCCCTCCCCCGCCACCAAGCGCACAAAGTGGGCGATTTCCTCGGCGCTGAGCAGCTCATCGTGCGCGCGCGGCGCCACGCCGTCGGCGGGCATGCAGTAGATGCAGCGAAAATTGCACTTGTCGGTCACGGCAATGCGCAGGTAGTTGATATCGCGGCCAAAACCGTCATGTTGCGTGCGCTCGTCCACGCAATCCTCCCCTCGCGCAGCGATTTATTCTTCGGGAAACATAATACCCCACGAGGGAATCAAGCCGACACCCGTACGACAGGACAGGCCACTTCGAGCAAGAAGGGCTTCCCGAGCCCATCCTCAACACCCAAACCATCACAACATTCGACGGTTTTCTCGATTTTGAGGAAAAGTATCGAATGTTGTGATGGTTTGCCTGCCCATAGCGCCCCGCAAAAGGGCCAAAGCTCCCCTAGAGGCCGCCGTTCCAGTGCCGAATCACTAATTCCCGCAGGTCATTTTGCCGCTTCTGGAACGCTTCGCTTCGGTCGCACTTGAGGCCCATGGCGAGCGCAATGGCGTTCATCGCCCGGTGCAATTGCAGTTGATGGGCAAACTGGGTCCCGGTGAGGACGATCATCTTAAAGCCTAGCGCGCTCAGCACGGTCATACGCTCCGCGTCCGACGAACTGCGCTGTTTATCGAGATGGTCCGAGCCGTTGTATTCAATCCCCGTACCGCTCGCAGGTGCATATACATCAATCTCGAAATACCCGGCCTTAGCGAGATATTTGAATTCGTTGGGAACATCGACCCGATGGTTGAGCTCAACCCTGGTGTACCCGAGCCCGCCCTGGGAACGCTTCGCGACGACCATGATTGCAGTGGCCGTCTCCATGGGCGACCGCGCGCCATCGTGCACGCGCTTGAGCACGGCGGCCGCGCGTATAGCCCCCTGACGAGATCGGTTCTCATCGCAATAAGTGATCAAGTCGGCAACGGTATACCTCTGCCCTATCTCGATATAATCGTCTGTCGCCAGATGATTCAAATGGTATCGGGCGCAGATTTCATACCCATATTCCAGCTGCTCGGGCTCGCTCATCCACGAACCCGCTTGGACAAAGCACATGACCTCATCAACCACTAGAAGGCCCTCTGCCGCCTCGACAAGATGATCCGAAGGTACCGGCGCCCCAAACACGTGGCACCTAAATCCAGCCGGCGTCGAGCGCTCAAAATCGAAGTTGACGAGCGTATCGATATGATCGAGCTCTTCTCGTGGAATACCGAGCGAAACCAGATAGTCGGTAACGATCCCAACTGCCGCTGAAGCCCTCAGCCCCTTGGCATCAAGTCCCAGTTTGGGCAGGCCCGCAGTCGGCTCCGCCTCGTTGGCAAGCGAGTCCTCATCGTATAGGCTGCTTGCTCGCGAAAGCGGCTCGGACGGGCGCGCCACGTTGTGGTACAGCCAGGCAGTCTTATGGGACAGGACGATCGGCAGGTCCATGAGCCCTCCAATGGGTCGGATAACCAACCTTATTCCCCTGCCCACGGGTCCGCGCACCTTCGTGCGCGAGAAAGCGATTCCACCCGATCGAGTGGCAGAAAAACCATCACAACATTCGATGCTTTTCCTGATTTTGGCAAAAACGTCGAATGTTGTGATGGTTTGAGGCGAGGTGAGGCGCACGGAGGGATCAAAGCATCGTGCTCGGCGCGTGACTTTTTTTCACCCCACTGCCAACACAAACCTTGACTCTACAATCGTTGTAGGGTTTTCACTACACTGGTACCTAAACGAACCAAGCCAGAAAGTACCCCGCCCATGGAACACGACCTCACACGCGGCAATGTCCTTAAGACCATCGCGGTCTTTGCCCTGCCCTATATGCTCTCGTACTTTTTGCAGATGC
>UQWK01000039.1 GCA_900544725.1 uncultured Collinsella sp. | reverse complement strand
AGCTGCGGGAACGGCCCATCAGCTCAATGTGTTCGGCTGAGATCGGAAATCAACCCTGCGTTGTCATCCTGCTATCGAAGCCTTGATTTTCATTTTCATTGCAACAGCCTCAGGACTCAGCGCAACGCGTTGCGCTCGGTGTCCCTATTTTCATGAAAGGCCCAGCAGTAGGACGCAAGCAAAGTGGGCCTTTTATCTGCAGTTATATGGTGTTCAATGATGCTTGATGAATAGTAGGGGGTAGCATTAAATCATATCTCCTAAAGCGGGTGCCGACGGTTCGAATCCGCCCAGGGGTACCAGAGATTTGCCGAGCCCGGTACCACCACGGTACCGGGCTCTTCTGGTTTAAAGTCACGTTCATCCATGGGCGGCAATCCCACGTCAAAAGAAAAGCGCCCGCTTGCTGGGGGAGCAAGCGGGCGCTTCTGAGCGAATGTGTTTGCGGTCTAAGCCGCTCGAAGCAACAAGCGATCGACGTTAGTTGCTAGACTCGGAGTCGTCGCCGGAACCGGAGATGGAAACCGTCAGCGTGATCGTGCTGTCGGTGGACTGCTTGCCGGTGGGGGAGACGCCCGTAACGGTGGCGTTTTCGTTGCCACTCACAGGGTTGCCGTTCTGATCGCAGAATGCGATGTTGTAGAAACCGGCGTTGTTGAGCGCGGTGACGGCGGCGGAGATGCTCTTGCCGTACAGGTTGCCCGGGACGCTGGCCTTACCGGACTTCTTGGCGATGACGACGGTGATCGTGGCACCGGGCTTCTGCTTGCCGCTGGGGTTCCAGCTAATTACGGTACCCTCGGTAACCGAGTCGTTTTCCTGGTAGCTCACGTCGACGCCAAAGCCAGCCATGTCGAGAGCGTTGCGCGCTTGGGCCTCGGTCATGTCGGTCAGATCGGGCACCGAGGTGGTGTCCGGGCCGCCAGAGACCTTGTACGAGATGGTCGTGCCCTTCTCGACCTCCTTGCCGGCAGCAGTGCTCTGCTCAAAGACCTGGCCCTCTTCGGCCTCATTGGCTTCCTCCGAAGCGCTGCCCTTCAGGCCCACGCTTGCCAGTGCGGCCTCGGCCTGGTCCTTGGTCAGGCCGAGGAGCTGTGGAACCTCAACCTTCTCGGAGGGCTTGGGGCCCTTGGAGATTACTAGGTTCACCCTCGAGCCCTTGGCCTTCTTGGTGTTGCCGTTGGGGGTCTGCTCGGCGACCTTTCCCTCGTCGACATCGTCGTTGTAGCTCTGGTCGACGGTGCCAACCTCAAGGCCGGCTTCCTTGATCAGCTCAATAGCGGTTTCCTGGTCCTTGCCCAGCACGTCGGGCACCGTGACCTGTTCGCCACTGAACATGCCCGTGGCAAAGGCAACTACAACGCCAATCACGGCGACGGCGGCAATCACGGCGGCGATAATCTTGTTCTTGTTGGACTTAGGCTTCTCGACCTCGTAGGAACCCGTGGAGCCAGAGACAGCGCTACGGGCGGTGCTCTGACCGCTCACGCCCGAGACGGGACGAACCATGGCGCGTGTTGAGTCGGAAAGCTCGCGGGTCTTGGTGGCACCCAGGTCGCCGGCGGCACCGATGATGCGCGTGGGCTCCGAGACGTTGACGGCACGGCCGGACAGGTAGCTGTTGAGCACCTGGCGCAGCTCGTCGGCCGTCTGGAAGCGGTTTGCCGGGTCCTTTTCCATGCACTTGAGGATGATGCGCTCAAGGTCGGCATCGACGCCGGAGTTGATCTGGCTCGGCGGGATGGGGAGCTCGTTGACCTGCTTGAGCGCGACCGAGATGGCGTCGTCGCCGTCAAAGGGTACGCGGCCGGTGGCGCACTCGTACATGACGACACCCAGCGAGTAGATATCCGAGGTGGGGCCGAGGTCCTGGCCGCGGGTCTGCTCGGGGCTTACATAGTGGGCGGTGCCCAGCACGTTGTTGTCCTGCGTGAGATGACTGTTCTTGGCGCGTGCGATGCCAAAATCCATTACCTTGATGTTGCCGTCGGGCAGCACCATGATGTTTTGCGGCTTAATGTCGCGGTGGATGATCTCGTGCTTGTGTGCGACCGAGAGCGCGGAGCTGATCTGCGAGCCAATCTGTGCGACCTTCTTGGGGTCGAGGGCGCCATGACTCTTGATGCCGCTCTTAAGGTCGGTACCGCGCAGGTACTCCATGACGATGTAGTAGGTGTCGCCGTCCTTGCCCCAATCGTAGACGCCTACGATATAGGGGGAGGAGAGGCCGGCTGCTGCCTGGGCCTCCTGTTTAAAGCGCGCGGCGAAGGTGGCGTCGCCGGCATACTGCGGCAGCATGATCTTGACGGCCACCGTGCGGTCGAGGACCTGATCCTGCGCACGGAAGACGGTCGCCATGCCGCCTGTCCCCACCTTATCCTTGAGGAGGTATCTTCCCCCGAGGACCCTCTGTTCCATTCCTGCTCCTAACATAACTATTCGCTCAACGATGTGTGTAGTACCTACTGTGTGGCCGCTGGGGCCATGTGGCGCATTGCCGCTAGCCCTTAGGTCGCGGCGCGCCTCGGGTGTCCGATTCGATCACGGGCATCACGCTCCCTGGGCGGCGAGCGCCGCAGTCAGGACGATGCCGGCGATTTTGGCCGCCTTGACGTCGTGTTTGTCGTAATCCTCCAGGGCTACCGAGATGGCAACCGTGGGTGAATCATAAGGTGCAAAGCCAACGAACGTGGAGTTGACGTTGGTGCCGCCGGTCTCGGGCGAGCCGGTCTTGCCGGCGACCTTGACGCCCGGAATCTGGGCATCGGTGCCGGTACCGGACTGGACGACGGCGAGCATGGCCTGCTTGACCTGGTCGGCCGTGGCCGAGCTGACGGCCTGGCCCAGCGAACGGGGCTGCGTGGTCTTAACCACGGTTCCGTCCGGGGCGAGCACCTGGGATACAAAGAACGGATCCATGACCACGCCGCTGTTGGCGATGGCTGCGGCAATCACGGCGTTTTGCATGACCGTGGTCTGCGGGCCGGGCGTGTGGTCCATGCCGACGGGCTGGCCGGCGCCTGCCCAAGCGGTCTCCCACTCGGTCATGAGCGACGGATCGGCCATGATGGAGGCGGCGGAGGTGAGGTCCTGGCCCAGCTTTTGCCCATAGCCAAAGGCGTTGGCAAACTGTACCAGCGAGCTGGCGCCGACCTCGTTGGCCACCTGGCCAAAGACGACGTTGGACGACACGGCGAAGGCCTGCTGCAGGCTGATGGTGCCGTAGCTCTCGTTGTCGTAGTTGGTGACCGGCGCGTTGCCGATATCCATGGAGCCGGGCGCCTGGTAGGTGCTCGAAAGCGTGGCGGTGCCGGTCTCGAGCGCCGCGGCAAGCGTGACAACCTTAAACGTGGAGCCCGGGGTGTACAGCGCGTCCATGGCGCGGTCGTACAAGGAGCCGTCCTCACCGCCGCCCGCCTGCAGTAGGGCGTCGATGTTGGTGTTGTCGTAGGTAGGCGAGCTGGCGCATGCAAGGACCGCACCGGTGCGCGGGTCCATGACCACCACGGCGCCCTTAAAGCCCTTGAGCGCCTGCTCGGCAGCAGTTTGGATACGCGAGTCGATCGTGAGCTTGACGGTGTTGCCCGGCTGGGTCTGGCCCGCGAGCGATGCGATGGCGTTGTTCCAGCTGGAGTAATCCTTGGAGCCGGTGAGCGTGTCGTTCATGACACTCTCGATACCGGCGGTGCCGTACTGCTGGCTCACATAGCCCACCACGTGCGCAGCCATATTGCCGTTGGGATAGGAGCGGGCGTAGGTGCCGTCCTCCTGCTGCAGCGACTCGGCCAGCGTCACGCCGTCGGACGTGATGATGGAGCCGCGCTGGATGTACTTGGAGCGGGCGATGGTGTGGTTGTTGGTCGGCATGTCCTGGTAGTCCTTCGCCTTGATGACCTGGACATAGGTGAGGTTGCCGATAAGGATGGCGAACAGCGCCGTAAAGGCAAACACGGCACGAGTCAGACGGTTGGCAAGTGCCACGCGGCCGAGCACGCCGGATTCAGGCGTGTCGAGCAGGCGACGACGCATGCGAGAGCCCGCGGAGTGGTTGCCGTGGCTGTAGGAAGGTACGTTGGCAAAACGCGTACCGGTCGGGGCGGCGGCTGATGCGACCTGGGCATCGGTGATGGCGGCCATGGTGCCGGTGCCGGTGAGCTCGGCTTCGCGTCCGGTTGCCTCGTCGCCGGCGCGCAGCAGCAGCGCGACGATGATAAAGCTCGCCAGCAGCGAAGAACCGCCCTGGCTCATAAAGGGCAGAGTGACGCCGGTCAGCGGGATTAGGCGGGTTACGCCGCCAACGATTAAGAATGCCTGGAAGCTGATGGCCGCCGTAAGGCCGGTCGCGCTAAAGGCGGCAAGGTCGGACTTGGCGCGGGCTGCCGTGGTGAGGCCGCGCACGGCAAAAAGCATAAACAGGATGAGCACGGCGCCGCCGCCCAAAAGGCCCATTTCCTCGCCGATGGCCGAGAAGATAAAGTCGGACTCGACGACGGGGATGTTGTTTGCCATGCCGTTGCCGATGCCGACGCCAACCAGGCCGCCATCAGCCAGCGAGTAAAGTGACTGTACGATCTGGTAGCCCTGGCCCTGGGCGTCCTTAAACGGATCGACCCAGACCTGAAAGCGCACCTGCACGTGCGACAGGAACTTGTAGGCGCCCACGGCTCCAACGGCCAGCAGCGCAAGGCCGATGATGACGTACGAAAAGCGTCCCGTGGCAACATAGAGCATCAGCAGAAAGATGGTGTAGAACAGGACGGCCGAGCCTAGGTCGCGTTCGAAGACGACGATGAGCAGGCACACGCCCCACACGGCAAACAGCGGCAGCAGCAGGCGGAAGCGCGGAATCTTGAGGCCCAGGATCTTGCGGTTGGAGATGGAGAGCAGCTCGCGGTTCTCGGCCAGATAGCCTGCCAGGAACAAGACGATGAAGACCTTGGCGAACTCGCCGGGCTGGATGGTGAAGCCCGCGATGCGAATCCACAGCTTGGAGCCCGAGATCGTGGTGCCGATAAAGATCGGCAGCATCAGCAGGATGATGCCGATAATGCCAAAGGTGTACTTGTAGCGCATGACCACGTCGAGGTTCTTGACCAGCGCGAGCGTTCCCACCATGAGCGCCACCGAGACAAACAAGATGATGAGCTGCGAGATGGCGAGGTCGGGGGCCAGGCGCGTCACGAATGTGATGCCGATGCCCGAGAGCACGAAGACGATGGGCAGGATGGCGGGGTCGGCGCCGGGCGCCAGGATGCGCACGGCGATATGCGCCGCGGCGAAGGCGGCGAACAGGCCGATCGGCACGGCGAGCGTCTCAAAGGAAATCGTGGCACCCGCGGTGAGCACGTACATCGCATAGAGCAGGATGACGGGGAACGCCGAGGCGATGAGCAAGAGCAGTTCGGTGTTGCGGCGACTCATAAGCGGCACTCCCTTTCTAATTCTTATCGGAGGCTTCGGCCTCGGCTGACTGTTCGGCGGTTTTCTCGGAATCTGACTCGGAGGTGGATTCCTGATCGGTGTTGTCGCGAATCGTTTGCGCGTCAATCACCTGACGGGTCTGCTCCTCGTCAATCTGATGGCGGTACTTGGAAATGGTGTCCTGCGCATCGTCGACACTCGTTTGCGGAATGCCTGTCTTCAGGCGGTTTTGCGTGTCTTCGGGCAGGTCGGACAGCTTGATGCTGGTTTCGCTCTCGAGCCAGTGGAGCTCGACCCCGAGCGTCTTGCCGGGCAGGCCGCGCCAGACGGCGACATTGCCGTGGTAGGTTCCCAAGTAATAGGAGCCGGTGACGCCCGTGTATGCCCAGATGCCTGCTACCAGCACAAAGACAAGGGCCAAGACGGTGGCGATGGTGACATTGCGGCGTCGGACGCGTTTTGCCTCGCGCATGACGCCGTCGTCGACCAGGTCGACCACCACCACGGTCACATTGTCGTGGCCGCCGGCGGCGAGCGCCGCGTCCACCAAGTTGTCAACACAGATCTGTGCGCTCGAGGACTGCGTAGCGATGTTCTCGATATCGCTATCGGGAATCATGCTCGAAAGGCCGTCGGAGCACAGAATCAGGCGGTCGCCTTCCTCGATGTGCAGGGTAAAGTGGTCGGCATACATGGCGGGATCCGAGCCCAGCGCGCGGGTGATGACCGAGCGGTTGGGGTGGACGCGGGCCTCGTCGGCCGTAATCTCGCCAGCATCCACGAGCTCCTCCACGTAGGAGTGGTCGCGGGTCACGCGGATGAGCGTACCCTCGTGGAGCAGGTAGGCGCGCGAGTCGCCCACGTGGGCGATGGCGAGCGTGTCGTTTTCGATGTAGGCGCAGGTGGCCGTGCATCCCATGCCGGGTTTGCCCAGGCCGTTGAGGGCGGCCTCGATCACGGCGGCGTTGGCGGCCTCGACGGCTGCGGCCAGGCGCGCGGCGTCGGCGGACTGCGGTGCCGTCTTGGCGATTGTCTCGACGGCAATGGAGGATGCCACCTCGCCGGCGGCGTGTCCTCCCATGCCGTCGCACACGCAAAAGAGCGGTGACTGCACCAGATAGGAGTCCTCATTGTGCGGGCGTACACATCCGACGTCGGAGCGGGCACCCCACATAAGCTGCGTGGTGGTGCCGGCGTCGTAGGTCGAGTCGGTCTCGATGCGCTCGTCGGTCAGCGGCTCAAAGCTCATGGTCGAGCCGGGATCTTTGAGCTTTGCCTCCACGGCGGCGACATCGATCTCGGCGGTGTCGCCGGGGGAGACGGTGTCGGCATCGTCTCCCGACTCGGCGTCGGAGACGTCCGGAAGGTTGAGATCTTCGGTTACGCGGTCGGCGGGATCGCCGTCCTGCTGCGGCTCGACAGCCGTCGGCTCGGGCGTCGCAAAGTGCGACGGCACGGGCGCGCTCTGAGGTTGAGCGGAGGGCTCGGGAGCTGCGGCGGGCGCGGCAACGGGCTGCTCGACTTCGGCAGGCGTTGCGGGCGCGGATGCCGCCTCGCTTGCCGGGGCGACGGGGAATACCGGCGCGGCAGGCTCGGGGGCTGCAAACACGGCAGCGCTCTCGTTAATCGCCTCGGCGACGGGCTCGGCAAAGTGAGCCGGTGCGGGCGTTGCCTCCGGTTCCGCGGACGGCTCGGCAGCGTGCGCCCCGATGGGGGCGTCGAGCTGCTCGGTGTCGGCGTCCTCGTCATCGACGAGTGCCGGATATTCTTGAGTTACATGCGAAAGAGGCAGGGAGAACACGGTGTCCTCGGGCTCCACGGTCGCAGGGCGCGCCGGAGCGGCATGGGCCGGCGCAGCTGCGGGGGCAGTTGGCGTCTCGGGCATGGTTGCGGACTTGTTCTCCTCGTCGATCATCGACGGTTCACCTTCATGACCACGTCGCCAATCTGGACTTCATCGCCCTCGCGCAGCGTTGCGGGCTCCACCAGTTGACGGCCGTTAACGAGCGTGCCGTTCAGCGAGTTGAGGTCTTCGATGATGAGTGCCGGGCCCTGCAGCGAAAAGCGTGCGTGCGAGGCCGAGACAAACGGTTCGTTGATGCAGATGTCCGAGGACGGAGAGCGGCCCACGATGACGGGGCCGAGCATGTCTACATGGATGCCACGGATGCCGCGCGGACCCTTGTCCACATCGATCGTCCAGATAGCGGAGTCGCGGCGCTGGCCGCGTACGAGTCCCACGCCGGTTTTCATGACGGCGAACAGGAAGATGTAGAGCAGGGCGACCAGGACGATGCGGCCTGCAAAAAGGACGATATCGATGTTCATAAGCGACTATCCCCTAAATTCAAAGGTGCTCAGGCCAAACGTCAGCAGGTCGCCGTTGCGCAGCGGGCAGCGCGTGATGCGGCGGTTGTTGACGAGCGTGCCGTTGGTGGAATTGAGGTCCTCGATCGACCAGTCCGAACCGGTAAAGGTGAGCTGGGCGTGACGGCGCGACACGTTGGGGTCGCGCAGGGCGATGTCCGAAACCGAACGCTCGCGACCGATGGTCACCTGCGCGGAAGTGATGCTGTGGCTCTCGCCGCTCACGACGTCGACGAGCTGGGCGAGCGGGCGCTGCGGGGCGCGGGTGCTCGCCATGTTGGAGGCAATACCGGCCGCGGCGCCAAGGCCCACGGCGACGCCGGTCGCGGCGGCTCCGCCCATGCCGGCGAGGGCGTCACGAGAGACGGTCTGCGGCACGGGGATGGGCGCGGCGGCGGGGTCGGGGACGTTGGGCGCAAAGGGATCGGCCACGGCGAGCGGGTCGGGAGCGGCGGCACGGGGCGACGGCTGCTGGGGCATGGCGGCGGGGTGCTGTTGCTGCGGAGCGGCGAATTGCTGCTTGCCGGCGCGGGGAGCGCTGACGGCGCGGCTTGCGGCCGAGTTGTTTTGGCCCAGGCCATTCTGGTAGGCGCGCTCTTCCTCGTACAGACGACCGAGCGTGGGGGCATCGACGTTCTCGGCAAAGACCGAGAACTTACCGGCACGCAGCTGCGGGTCGATCATAAAGCGAACGAGGGGTTCGCCGACAAACACATAGTGGCGCTTTTCGGCCTGTGCCTTCACAAACTCGCGGACTTCGCGCGAAAGCTCGGGGTAGAACGGGGCGAGCATGGGATCGTCGTCGGCGGCGATCAGGATGGTATAGAGTGCCGGCGCGGTGTTGACGCCGTTGATCACCAGAGTCTGATCCTCCATGTCGCGAGCGGCCTGCTTGGCAAGCTTCTTAAAGGAGAACGGGGCACGGGTGGCACCGAAGATGCCGGCCACGTGGTCCTCGAAGATGTTCAGGAAGTTCACGAAAGATCACTCTCCGTATAGGTTCTTTGGTATCCGAGCAAATATAGGCATATCCCAACGATTATAGAGGATAGGGTTCCCGCAACCGCCACCTTGACGACGACCGCGGCCGCAAGGCTGGCAATTTCCATATGGTGTGCAAGACAGAGCGACGCCGCGGTGCCTATTCCGCAGCCGGCGATGGCGGCGATTGCAGTCAGGTTCGAGCCCTGCACGGCACGCTTGGCATGGACGTTGAGCAGCAGAGATGTCAGTGCAGCTGTCGCCGCGACGAGCACGACGGCAGCCCAGAAGAGCATGTCTCCCAGCGCCGCGGCAACATTGCCGAGCCCCAGCACGCCTCCGGCGGAAAGCGCAACCGTAGCCAGGCGGCCAAAAAGCGCGCCCATTCCCGTGGCGGCCGCGGCGCTTGCCGGGCCGAGCCAAAAGGCCGCGATGCCGGCGGCGACCCCGGCGGCAAGGAGGGCGTCGCCCGTTAGACAGCCAAGTGCCACCGCGCAGGTGAGCGCGGCGCTCGCGGCGGCCTCGGTGCGGCCCCAGGCGATCCACCAACCGGACATGGTGGCGGCAAAGAGCACCGCGACGGGCAGCATCGACAGGATGCCCTGCGCCTGCATGGTGGCGTTGGCCATAAGTACCAAAAAGCCCACGGCCGAGATAGCCGAGCCAATCTGCGGGGCCAGGCCGGCGGCCGCCCCAATCGCGATGGCCGCGGCAATAAGTCCGGGAAGCGCCGCGACGCCAGCCGTCTGCATGATCAAAAAGCTAAAGGCACCACACGTTAGCGCCGAGATGGCGCGCATGGTGTAATCGCGCGCGTGGCTCCAGCGCGTGCCGGCCCAACCAAGCGCGGGGTCGACCTCGATGGTGTCGTCCTCATAGGGCAACGATTCGATATCGTCTGCCGCGCGCTCGTCATCCGACAGCTCGCCCACCATCTGCTCCAGGCTGCGACGGCCCTCGCGCACGCTGCCCAAGCCGGCGAGCAGCTGGTCGCAAAATGCCTCGATGCTGTTGGGGCGGTCTTGTGGCATGGGAGAGAGGGCGCTCATGAGCGCAGCCTCGGCTCCCGGGGGAAAGTGCGGGATGAGCTCGCTGGGGTAGGTGGCACCGCCGATGATGCGGTCGAGCGAGTCGCCGGGCGTGGCGGCCATAAAGGGAGCGCTGCCGCACAGGCCCTCGTAGATTACACAGGCGAGGGCAAAGACATCGGTGCGCTCGTCGACTGTGCCGGTCTCGATATCGAGCTGTTCGGGCGGCATGTAGCCGATGGTGCCGCCGCGCGAGCCGCCAAAGCCGCCGGCAGACGACAGCCGCGCCATGCCAAAGTCGGTGAGCTTTACATTGCCCGAGTGGTCGATGAGCACGTTGGCGGGCTTAATATCCAGGTGGAGCACGCCGTTGCTATGGGCGAAGGTGAGCGCCTGGCCCAGCGCGTCGGCAATTGCCGCGGCCTCGTCAAAGGTGAGCGAATGGCCATCCACGCGATGCAAAAACTCGGCCAATGACATACCGTCGACATACTCCATGACCAGGTAGGCATAGGCGGTGTCGTGCGTAAAGTCGATAACCTGCACGATATTGGGATGTTGAAGCATGGCGGCGGTGTGTGCCTCGCGCAGGACATCCATGATGTCGCTGGCGGGCATGCCGGCACCGCTTGTGAGGGGGATGCGCTTAATGGCGACGCGACGGCGCAGGTGCGTGTCGCGGCAGATCTCGATGGAGCCAAAACCGCCGGTCGCAAGCGTCTCGAGCGGCTGGAACCGCTTGAGCAGCTCGCGAGAGCTGGTGCCCTCCAAGGGAACGTCCGGCGAGAACCGGGCGGTATGTTGCGAGAAAAGCGGCATGGCCAACCCTCGTGCGTTTAAAGTTCGTTTGCGAGCGGCAGGCGCGGAGCCGAGCCGTTCGCGGTGGCATAGATGCTGCTAGTTTAGCACGCTCGGGCGCATGGTGAAGGTAGCGGGGCGAGGCGGCCTGTCTGACTTGGCCTTAGCGCTTCTTCTTGTTCTTCTTCTGCTTGCGTTGCTTGCCCTTGGTCTCCTGGGGCTGGTCGCCCTGCTTGGCCTCGGCAGCGGCCTTCTCAGCCTTCATCTTCTTGCGTTTGGTCTCGATGCGCAGCTTTTTGTTGATGCGCGCCTTAAGGAAGGAGCCAAACTGCTCGGCATCACCACGCACAAAGGTGTCCTTAGGGATCGTCACGCCCTGGTCGGCGAACATGGCCACAAAGATGCGCTCGCCGTCGAGTACGTGGTCGAGCTTCTCAAACGGGAAGAACTGCGACTTGCCGCTCTTGCCCCAGACCATCAGGCCGTCCTCGTTGGCGGCGACGCGGCGGTAGCGGCCGCCCATGGATTCGTCTACCTCGACGGCATCGATAAAGTCGCGCGCGAGCGTATGGTGCAGATTTTTGCTCCACCAGGCCAAAAAGGCGCCGAATACGATCAGGACGACGCCGAACTTGATCCAGCTGCCGCCGGCCACCAGCATGCCGATGCCGATGAGCGCGGCAATCGCGGCGGCGACATACAGGGAGCCGCGGCGCCTGGGCGAGGCGACCAGACGGGCGAAATCGGTGACGAGGTCGTTTTCGTACTGATACTCGTTGAGGTACAGGACGCCATCGTCGGCTGCTGCCTGCGTCTCGAGCGCGACCTCGACCTGGTCGGCTGCTTCGGAGGGAACGAGGTTGCTCTCTGCGTCTGCCATGCTCTTTGGACTCCTATCGCGGCGGGCTCGCCGTACGGGTTATTATGGATGCAGTATGCCGTGCGACCGCATGGCCGCCGCGGCAACAAGACTCAGTATACCCGGGGGAGCACCCATGGAATCGTTGTACCGAAAGTATCGCCCGCTCACCTTCGACTCCGTGGTGGGCCAGCAGCATATCGTCTCGACGCTCGAGCACGCCATCACCGAGGGGCGCCTGTCCCACGCGTACCTGTTCTGCGGACCGCGCGGCACGGGCAAGACCACCATGGCGCGCATTTTGGCCAAGGCGCTGCTGTGCCGCAATGCCGAGGCGGCGCGCGCCGAGGGTGCGAGCGGCTGCATGCCCGATGGCACCTGCGAGGAGTGCGAGCTCATCGCCGAAGGCAACCACCCCGATGTCTACGAGCTCGATGCCGCAAGCCGTACCGGCGTAGACAACGTGCGCGAGGAGATCATCAACTCCGTTAACTTTGCCCCGGTGCGTGGCAAGTACAAGATCTATATCATCGACGAGGTCCACATGCTCACGACGGCGGCGTTTAACGCGCTGCTCAAGACGCTCGAGGAGCCGCCGGCGCACGTGATCTTTGTGCTGTGCACCACCGACCCGCAAAAGATTCTGGAGACCATCCTTTCGCGCTGTCAGCGCTTCGATTTCCACCGCATCGGTAACGAGGATATCGAGCGCCGCCTGGCATACGTGTGCGAGCAGGAGGGCTTCGACTACGACGACGAGGCGCTTGCCATCGTGGCGCGCCATGCCAAGGGCGGCATGCGCGATGCGCTCTCCACGCTGGAGCAGCTGAGCGTCTTCGGCAACGGCACCGTGCATGCGGACGATGCCCGCTCACTTTTGGGCGAAGTTTCGGACCAGATTCTGGGAGAGTTTACGCGCGCCATTGCCGATCGTGATGTCGCCGAGCTCTATGGGCTTATTCGCGCGCAGGTCGAGGAAGGTAACGATCTGCTGGAACTGACGCGCGACCTGGTGGCGCACGTGCGCGACGTGTATGTTGCCTGCGTTGCCGGTGCCCGTGCTGAGTTGTTTGAGGGCGGTGTCGAGCAGGCCGAGGCGCTTGCAGCCGAGGCCGCTGCCTTTGGCGAGCATCCTGCCGATCGTTTGGCTCGCGTGCTGACCGTGCTCGACGATGCCGCCTTGGAGATGAGGGGTGCGAGCGACGTGCGCCTGGTGCTCGAGATCGCCTGCACCCGCCTGACGCGTCCCGAGGCCGATTTAACGATTGAGGCTTTGGCCGAGCGCGTGGCTCGCTTGGAGGCCATGGTTGCCAACGCCGCCGTTCCGGCGAGCGTGGCTGCTGCTCAAGCGAGTGCGCCTGCGGCTGTCGCGGCTGCACCTGCGACGACACAACAACCGACGCTGATCTCGGGTACCCGAGCTGCTACTCCTGCGGCGACCGCCGCCCCCGCTGCTACGTCCGCGCATCAGGGTGGCATGCCTTGGGACCGCGGCGCTGCTGTTCCGGCTGCCCAGCCTGCGCCCAAGTTCGCGGCTCCGGCTCCCGCGCCCAAACCTGTAACGCCTGCCCCTCAACCCGTTGCGGCTCCGGCTCCCGCGCCTGCTGCATCGACCGTGCCGGTGTCCAAGCCCAACAACGCCGCCCAGGTTGCCGCCGCCGGTGCTGCCGAGACCCCCGCGGTCGAGGACGCCGGCGAGCTCCAGCGCAAATGGGCCGAGGTTGTCGAGCGCGTCAAGGCTCGTCAGGCCTCCTACGCAGGGCTTTTGCTCAACGCCCGCGCCACAGCAGACGACGGCTCCAAGCTCACGGTTTCGTTCCCCGCGGGCTCGACCTTTGCCATCAAGATGCTCGGACGCGCCGACACGCAGTCGGTGGTCCTGCCGACAGTCAGTGCGGTCTTCGGTCGTCGTACCGTCGACTATGTCCTGGATGGAGGTGGCACGCCGGCTCCTCAACATGAGGAGCATTCTCCATCTGCACGGGCTGCGGCATCTGCGGACCCGCAACCCGTGTCCTCGGCGGCCCCTGTATCCTCGAGCGCCAGTGCTCCGCAGCAGCAAGCGACGCCGGTGATGGCACCGACCCCGTCGGCGCCTAAACCCGCCACGCCCAAACCTGCTGCTCCGGCTCCCGCGCCCAAGCCCGCTGCCGCGCCTGCGCCTAAGTCATCCGACCTGGCTAAGGCCCCCTGGCTGCGCTCCGACAATCCTGCCGGCGCTCCTGCCGCGGGCAAGCTCCCGACCGAGCCCGCGCCCCGTGCGCCCGAGCGCTCTGCCGCTCCCAAGGCTCAGCTGTCTGCGCAGTCCGCTCCGTGGGAATCCGAGCAGGTGCCCTACGACGACGCCATGGTCGGCGGTTTTGCTGCCGATGCCGGCGGGGACGATCTGCCCCCGTTCGACGTGCCGGGTGCGGCGTCCGCGCCCAAGCCCGCTGCAACTGCCCCCAAAGAGGAGGACGCTCCTGCAGCTCCCTGGGAGTCCAACCCCGGCGCCGGCAGCCCCTTCGGCCACCAGGGCGCAGCCCCGAGCATCCCGCAGACCGAGGACGAGGCCAAAGCCCTCATCCGCAGCGTCTTTGGCCAGGCCACCATCTTCAAACCGGTGGAGTAGCCGTGCGGGCGGGCATACTGCTCAAGAAGAGATCTCTTTGTCCGGGCGCATCTGTATTTCGGACATGTGTAGTGTGGTGCCACGTATCTCGCATTCGAGCAGGCAGGTACGCGACGGTCGGCCTAGGATGCTGAGGTCGATACGATACGCCGCATAGCTGTCCGTGTACTCGACTTGCTCGGCGTTGAGGGTTGCTCCGATTGTCAAGAAAGAGCCCGGTTCGGCATCGACAATCTTGGAGTCCTTTATCTTGACCTTGAACTCTTGGTAGAGGGACGGGCTGTTGTAGTAAATGGTTCGGGTTCCGTCGGTGCACTCATCGGTCGCTTCCCATTTGACGACGGGCTGGTCCGAGCTGGCTATCAGCAGTTCTGCTCCAAAGGCTATGGCATGGGTGATGACAACCAGCAATGCCCAGCCGACAAAGAGGTAGAGAACCACATATGCAACGGGGTGTTTTGAGCGGATGTTTTGGAGCGCGTCGGGGGCATTCATGGGGCACCTCCAAATTGCTATCTATGGCAATCAGATTATACCCCACCGCCATGTGCACCGCCTCGAGTAGTGGCTCGGCATTTAGCCATTTAGTGGTACGCATTAAATGTCGGATTCCGGCTCTACAAGATTTAGCTTTCAATATTATGCAGATGCGAATTATTCAACTTTGCATAATCTTTGGGTGCGGCTTGCACTCCAGGACATGTATATCGACTGAGGTAGCGTGTCCGCCCCGCTCGCTGGCCGCGCGCCGTGGTACGATTTTTGAGTTTGAAAGTCCCGCCGCGTCCCGGCTGCCCTTGCAGCTCGTTGCGTGGCCGCACGTAAAGGAGCCATTATGGCCGGTATGAACATGCAGCAGATGATGAAGCAGGCCCGCAAGATGCAGGAGCAGCTTGCCGCCGCGCAGGAGAACCTCAAGTCCCAGACCGTCGACGCCTCTGCCGGCGGCGGTATGGTCAAGGTGACCGTTAACGGCGAGATGGAGCTCGTCAACCTCACCATCGATCCCGATGCCCTCGATCCCGAGGATGTCGATATGCTGCAGGACATGATCATGGCTGCTGTCAACGAGGCCGTCCGCGGCGTCAACGAACTCGCCAACAAGCAGATGGGCGCCATCACCGGCGGCCTCAACATCCCGGGCATGCCGTTCTAAGACACGCATATATATGAGCGCGAATCACAGTCTGCAAAAACTGCTCGATGAGCTGGGTCGTCTGCCGGGCATTGGTCCCAAGTCGGCTCAGCGCATCGCCTATTACCTGCTCGAGGCCGATGCCGAGGAGGCCCGCCGCCTGGCCGAGGCCATCCTGGAGGTCAAGCAAGAGGTCCACTTTTGCAGCCGTTGCTTTAACTACGCCACGGCCGACGAGTGTTCCATCTGCCAGGACCCGATGCGCGATACCACTCGCATTTGCGTGGTGGGCGAGCCGCGCGACGTTCAGGCAATCGAGCGCACGGGCAGCTACCATGGCCTCTACCATGTGCTGGGCGGCGTGATCAGCCCCATGGACAAGATCGGCCCCGAGCAGCTGCATATCCGCGAGCTGCTGGCGCGTCTGGGCCACGAGGACATCCACGAGGTCATTATCGCCACCAACCCCAACATTGAGGGCGAGACCACGGCGAGCTACCTTGCTCGCACCATCAAACCATTGGGCGTTGAGGTATCGCGTCTTGCGAGCGGCCTTCCCGTGGGCGGCGACTTGGAGTATGCCGACGAGCTTACGCTTGGCCGCGCTATCGAGGCCCGCCGCGCTATTTAGGCGGCGTCAGCTCCGCGGCATGTCCCGTCGGCCTGCCGCACGGGGCGCTCATAATTGGGCACGCGTTCATTCATTTGTTGTGCAACAAACCTGCTTTTCATCCGCTTATCGCGTGGATGGGTCCGCTCGCACCTCGTATTTGCCCATTCGTTGCGCAACCTTTTGGGTTCGCTGATACACTCAGATGTGAATATGAAAGAATGCGCCGCTTTTAAGCGGCGTGTTTTTGTTGGAGGAGAACGCATGCGGCCCGGGGGCACTCAGACAAAGCATGGCGCCGCGGTGCGCATGCGACGCCGGCTGGGCCTGGCGCCTTGGGCGTGTGTGCTGCTGTCTTGCTCGCTCGTGCTGGTCATAGCCGGTGTTTCGGCTTATGGCATGACGGTGCCATCCATGGTGCAGGCGCATGCTGCGCGTGAGCTGCATATTGGGCGCAAGGCCAAAAGCGACTTGGGAACGACAACCGGATATACGTGGGCGAGCGTGGTCTCGCACGTTGTGTTCGGTGGAGACGATGCGGACGGTCCCGAAACAGCGGACAACGAGGTTACGCTGGCAAACGGCAAGACCATCGTGCTCACCAACACCAAGATCATCACGAAGCTTTCCAACAACAGTGTGGCTTCTGTCGTTAACAAGGCGGAGCAGCAGAAGGGGCAGGACGCCCAACAGACAGGCAAGCCCGGCGGTTCGGGTTCGTCTGGCTCCAGCTCCGATTCGTCGGGCGGCGGTTCCGGTTCGGGCTCCGCCTCTGGCGGTGGATCTTCGAGTGATGGCTCGACGGACGGCGGTGCCGGCGGGGACGCGGGCTCTGGTGGCCTCTCGGCTGCCGAGGAGGAGAGTATTCACAGCTGGCTCGTGACCAAATACAACATGCTCGATGGCTATGTCGCCCGCGCCAACAGCGTGGTTTCGACCTATAACGCTACGGGCGATAACGGACCGTGCGACACCCTGGCGAATGACATGTTTGTTATCCGTGCCGAGTTCGGTCGACAAAGGTTCTCGACCAAATCTAAGTGGTATCGGCAGTACGCCAATCTGTGGGGCTGCTACACCAACCTGTGCCAATGGGTGGGACATTACGGCGATGACGACGTCGCGCTCAACAACTTCAACACCAATGTGGCGGCGATCGCCCTATGACGAACGACCTCGCTTCTACGGCAGCCCAGTCGCTCAACCGTGATCCCATGGTGGGCCTGCGCCTGGCGCGCGTCGACGGGTTTGAGCCGGCCGTCGCCCTGGGCACGGACGAGCTTCCCGCCTACCTGCGCCGTTTTACGATGCTGTTTGCCGATGATGCCACCATGCGCCGCGGCGGTATCGGTCGTGTGACGCGTGCCGTCAACGCGCAGGGCGAGGCCGTGGCGCTTAAGCAGCTCATCTTGCCAACGCGCGACGAATTTGATGACGATGTCGCCCACGAGGCACTGGTCACCAAGTTCAAGGCGGCGTTTCGCGAGGAATATGAATGCCATCGTGCCCTTTCGGGCCTTAAGGGCTTTCCCCGCTTATACGGGTGGGGCGAGGTCGACGGCGTGCCCGCGATTGTCATGGAGTGGGTCGAGGGCGAGACGCTCGCTCGCCTGCGCCCGCGCCTTGCCGTGGACGATGCCGGGCGCCTGTCGCCGCTCGTGGCGGCGCGCCTGGGTCGCGACCTGTTCGATCTGCTCTGCCGCATGAGCTTGGTGGGTGAGGGGTTC
Organism: uncultured Collinsella sp.; assembly: GCA_900544725.1. Taxonomy (GTDB): domain Bacteria; phylum Actinomycetota; class Coriobacteriia; order Coriobacteriales; family Coriobacteriaceae; genus Collinsella. Next base: position 2,433 of record UQWK01000039.1, on the reverse strand, counting down.
GTCCATCGTGATATCTCGCCCGCTAATATTATGGTGCGCACGGCGCGCCTGCCGCTCGACCGACAGCTTGCCGAAGGCACCTTCGACCTGTGCTTGATCGACTTTGGCTCGTCGCTGGCGCTCGAGCCCGCCTCTGCGGTGGCCGGCACCGGCGGCAAGGCGTCGTTTACCGAGCGCTATGCCACGTTGCGCCGCGCGACGGTGGCCTACGCCCCGCCCGAGATGCTCACCGACGATATCCCCGACCTGCGCATGCTTCGCATGTCGCCGGCGATCGATGTCTATGCAGCGGCGAGTACGGTCTACGAGCTTATTGCCGGTGTCGCGCCGTACGAAGTAGCGCCGGGTGCGTCAGGTACTTCGGGCTCGCGCAAAAAGACGCGCGATATCGCCAGCCCCTATCGCCTCAAGATGGATACGCTGCCCGATTATCCCGTCGGCGCCCACGCGCCCGGCTGCGACTTGACGCAACTGCTGCGACGCGAGCCCGATGTGGCACTTGCCGCGGCCGAACAGGCTCAGCAGCTGGGGCTCGATCCAAATTCCGAGGATCTGCGCGATGCGCTGGCGTTTGTCGACGCTCAGCTGTTCGATGTGGTGATGGCCTGCCTGTCCTGCCATCAGGAAGATCGTCCCGAGCCGGCTGCGGTGGAGGCGGCGCTCTCGGCATTTTGCGACCACTATGCGCAAAATGTCGCGCGCTCGCTTCGCGCCGAGCCGCTCATGCCGTGCCCGATGGAGGTATCGGGGCACACGGCCCGGCGTGCGGCGATGGCCGGTGCGACGGCGGTATGCGGCGTGCTTTGGGCTGTGGTCGTGGTATCAGCGGCACTGTTGGCGTCGGGTGCCCATGTGACGCTCGTCGTGGGGGCGCTTATGTGGTCCGGGAAGCTGCCGGCCATTATCGCCGCGCTGGCGTTGGCGCTGCCGGGCATGGCGGGCATCGCCGCCGGGGCCTTGGCGCGCGACCGCCGTGCGGGATTCCTGCAGGGCGTGTTGGTCCTTTCCGCCTGCGAGGTTCCGGCTCTGGCCGCACTTGCATGTGCCGTGTTTTCCCAGCATGCCGTGGCGGGTGGCCTGGTGGCCGCCATAATTGCAACCTATGCGCTCACGTGGTTTTTGCTGGCGATGGGGTTTGCCTTCGAGCTTCCCGTCGTGTCAGCACGACGTGCAAAAATTCCCATGGCGACGCCGCTTGCCGGCGGAGCCGCGGCTGCCCGTGCCTTTGGCGGGCCGGCCAAAGCATCCGACACTATCTCTGCGACCAAGGAGGGCTAAGCCATGGCTTCTCAAGCTGAGCTCACCCCGTGCGGGGCAATGTTTGACATCTTTAAGCGCGCAGCGCACCTGAGCCATATCGAACTGTGCAGCCTGGTACTCTCGAGCCGCCCGCTCGCCGACGGCCGTAGTCCGCAGAGCCGTGCCGCCGATCGCTCCTGGGTTTCGCGCTTTATCGTGCGCGCGCCAGTCGGCACGCTGCAGGAACGTTATTTTGCCGATTACGGCACCTCGGCCGCGCGCATTATGTCGCAGCTGGCCCTGCGCCGTCGCAATCCCATGGACGCCGCGGCCGTGACCAATATGGTGTGCGGCCCCGCTGGCGAGCCCATGGTGCGGGCGCTCGAGGAATGCCACCAGGACACGAATCTCTATCGCAATGCGCTCGAGCGCCTGTCGCAGGCGGCTGAGCTCATGCCCGCCGAGCGCGCCGAGGCCATCCTGGTGCTGTTTGTCGCCGTGGGTTGCTCGGCAGATGTCCGCTCGTCGGTGACCTATGCCATCGACTACGCTCATGCGACCTGCGGCGGCGCCACGTCGACGCCGCGCTCGCTGAGCGCATCTTCGGTTACGGGCGAGCACGAGGTCGCGCCGGCGCATCCGCTGGGATTGCTGCGCGTGCAAAACGGCTACGTGGTGAGCGCCCCGCGCTGGATTCAGCCGAGTGAGGAAGGCGTCGAGATCGGCGCGCTGGCAACGGGGGAGGGCGACATCACCGACGTCGGCGACGACGTATCGGCCCGCCATGCCCATATCTGGTGCGACGATTCTGGCACATGGTTTGTCGAGGACCTGGCGTCTACGAACGGCACCGTGGTGGTAAACGGGGCCACGAGTGTGTGTATTCAAGTAGAGCCTGGCCGCTCCGCCCAGCTCAACCCCGGCGACGAGCTCAAACTCGGTGAATCCACCACCTACGCTATCCTCCTCGGCGCCCTCTAACTCATCCCCTCAATGACCTGCGGTGAAATAGGGACTGATTAAGGCCGTTAACAGCAAAAACACTCCCTATTTCACCGCAACTGCTGTGGGGTTCCAGGGGACTGTGCCCGTCGGTGCCGGGCGCACAATAGTCACCCGAGGTAAACCTTTACCGGCCACCTATATTTGCCGAAATTACACTTGACGGCGGGGTACAATAAACCCGCATGCGGA
>UQWK01000038.1 GCA_900544725.1 uncultured Collinsella sp. | reverse complement strand
CAAGCGAGCTGCCTAGAGACGTCTCGGGCGCTCTTCGCTATATTGCCGAGTGCTGGCCTGTTGTGGACGCCCACATCGAAGAGGTTTTCTTCAACGACAAGGAGGCCATAGCCGAAGTCCTCAATGCGGGTGCGGAGTCTTTCTTCGGGCTTAAGAGCTCCACCTTTGCGGGAAGGCAAGTCATCACAATCGAAAAAGCCGACATTGATGAGAGCAATGTGTACACAATGATGCTCTCGCTTGTGAGGTAAGCCTTGGCCCGAATTGTTCTGATAGAGGACAAGCCCTACAAGGAGCCGATACCCAGTTTAGCCATTCGGCTGGGCATTGAACCCTATGATCTGATGAGCTGCCTCTCGGCTGCAGATGCCTATCTCTGCAAACGTCTATCTCTTAATGGCTCGCTTCATATCGAGCGTAACAGGTTCTCGTTTGAGCGGGTTGCCGGGATATTTCCGGTCTGCGATCAACTTGAGATAGAGGTCGTTCCCAAGTTCATGGACGGGAACGAGGCTTGGCGCGCTGACTTTTTGCTTCTCCTTGCCAGGACGAAGTGGGGGCTTTTGGCTGAGCGACAGATGATAAGCACGACGCGAAGCAAGGACAGGGGCATTAGCGATGCGCTCGCCATGGTATTTCTCTCGATGTTCGACTCTGTTTCCCATGTGCCCATACGCACCTATCGCCGCAAGCAGATACGGCAGTTTGAAATTGAGGGCGACCTCTTTGAGGAAAGCGTTGTCCTTCCGGAAAGGGATGGATTTCTGCAGGACGTTACGGAGTTCACAAGGCAAAACATCTACAACGCCGTAATTGCTGAAGTGACAAGGCTGCTCATTAATAGCGTGACGGACTTTGATTTGAAGTCCAGGTTGATTAGAGTAGCCACTCAACTTGGTGGGCAATCGAGGCTCGACGCCGCCCCGCCACGGAGTGTGCCCTCACGATTCAGGGGCTGGCAAGATCTGTATAGCCTCTGCATTGATATCCTCGATGGCTATGGCATTGACTACATAAGCCAAGGTGAAATGCTTAGTCCGGGCTTTGTCGTACGCACCTCGGATGCTTGGGAAGAATTCCTGCGGCAAGCTTTGGTCGCCGGCCTTAAAGATTGCCGTGTCGCCTTCCAAGAGAAGCATCCATTTGCTCGGAGGGATGCAGCGGTCATGAAGGTCAGGCCGGACTATATCCTGCGGACACCCGATGGCCATGCTTTGTTGGTCGACGCAAAGTACAAATCTCATGACGCGAGTGTCGGCACGATTTCAAACTCAGATGTCTACGAAGGCCGAGCGTTCATGGAAGCGACTGGGATTCAAAGGCTCGTTCTCTTATATCCGTATGGAAGCCCTGTTGGCGGCGGGCATTTTGCCGAATTCCAGCATGTTAGGGATGATGGCTGGGATATTTATGGGGTCAGGGTGCATCCGGGACTCATTGCCTCGGGCGGCTTGAGCGTCTTTGGAGAAGAGATCGGGCAGTTCATGCGGGGTTATTTGAAAGACTCTGTTGCGCAGTAGCCGCTTCAGATACAAGGCCCCCCATTGCTATAGCTTGAAGTACAACTCAAAATTGACCTCATAAATCAATATTGACCTGAGAGATCAATTGCAATATCCTTCTACCAAAGGAGGTGGCGGTGGATATCGAGTATGCGAGCAAGTCGCTTGAGAAGAGTCTGAAGGACCAGAGGTCGATAACGAGGAACTACGGCAAGATCGCCAAGAACCTCATTCATCGTCTTTCTGACCTGCGGGTCGCGAATGACCTTTCGGAGATTACCCATCTGCCGCCGCCGCGCAGGCACAAGCTGTCCGGCAACTTCGAGGGCTGTTGGGGAATCGACCTCAGCAAGAACATGAGGCTGGTCGTCCGCCCTGTCGGAGAGTTCGATCCGGATGACCTCACGACGATCACGAGCGTCTGTATCGTGGATATACAGGACTACCACTGAGCTAGGAGAGGAGAAGATAGCAATGAGTGATTTCATTGTCGCGCCCGGCGAGATTATCAAGGAGTACCTTGACGCGCGCGGCCTGACCCAAAAGGAAGTTTCGAAGCGCACCGGCGTGAGCGAGCGCCATCTCTCCCAGCTTCTGAACGGGAAGACCAGGCTTACCGAGGACATGGCCCTGAAGCTCGAGAAGGTCATGCCCGACGTTCCTGCGAGCTTTTGGCTCAACTACGAGGTCAAGTATCAGGAGTACCTTGCTCGCGAGCGCGAGGAGGCGCATTTGGAGGAACTTGACCTCAAGGAGATTGCCAAGAGGTTCCACTTCAAGGAAGCTTTTGGGCGTGCGAGTGGTATGTCCCTCGTTGAGCAGGCTACCGCGATGCTTAAGATTCTTGGCATCACAGACTTTGAGCGCTACGGGAACGCCGTCCCTGACGGTATTGAATTCATGCAGGATGGCGGCGATTCTGAGGCGGTTGTGGTGTGGCTCGGGCTCTGCAAGGAAGAGATTGAGGAACAGAACGATACCAAAAACGCCCCGGTGTACTCCAAGGATGCTTTCGTTGATGCACTTTCCTATCTGAAGGATGTGGCTTCAAACACGGATTTTATGGCATCGCTGAAGAGCTGCCGCATGCTGCTCAACTCAGTTGGCGTTTACTTGGTGTACAGGCCGGCTATCGCCAACGCAAAGGTTCGCGGCGCTCTCACATACTATCTCGGGCGTCCGACAATCTACATCAGCGGACGCTACAAGACTCACGGTGATGCTTGGTTTGCAATTGCGCATGAGATTGGCCACCTCCTCGATGGATTGGGCCAGAGGGGCGCAGAGATCTCCATTGACGACCCAAAGCTCAAGAGCTCTGACGAGGACGATGAACGTGCCAATGCGTATGCGAGGAAGTTCTTTGTAGACGAGGATGACTACCGGGCGTTTGCGGCTGCGGACGATTTTTCCAGCGCCGCCGTGAAGGGCTTTGCGGCCTCTCAGGGGACGTCTCCGGGCATCGTCGTTGCCTTCCTGCAGCATGACGGCTTTGTGCCGTTTGCTGAACTGAACGACTTGAAGGATCGCTTCAACTAGGGGGTGGAGCCGTGTACGTGATCGACATAAAGAATCGGCAAAGCGAGTTCGCAGCGATGAAGATTCTTCAGGAAAAAGGCCTGCTGCGTAGCGACATGATCCCCTTGGTAGAGGTCATTCAAGAGAAGTTAACCTACGACGATAAGATCGACCCGTTCACCGGCGAAATCGTTCGAGAAGAGAAGATCTGCAAGGGCGGGAGAATTATCCACCGAGCAATAAAGGACATGTCCTCTCCGCACGATGTTACGCTTGAGAAGGTTGTCCAGCTGTTTCCCAACCGTCCCGTATTGGTCGACTACTTCAGGTGCGACCTTAACAGGTACCGTTATAAGCCTGATAAGATTCCCCTCGTCATTCAGCTCAATAGAGACCTCGGCCTATACAAGACCAAGGTCCTTGGAATCGCTGCGTACCCAAACTTGATTCCCGTCATCACGGTTAAGCGTGACATTGACGCGCTGAAGCCCGGTGAGGTTGTGGCGCTTGCGGGCCAATTAAGGGCGGATAATCCGGCTCAGCAAATTGCGATTCGCATCGATGACCTTGGGGGCTATGAAAGTGCGGTCAAACAGGTTCTGCGGGCGGACGATTTCCTTCTGTATGATTTCAACGAACAGCCGATTCGCTCGAAGCCAATAGAGTGTATGCAGCTTCGGCGTCTCAATCTCCCTGCGCAGCTCATCGCGCTTTGCTCCCCAAGGGCGCGAAGCGCCACTGGCAGAGATTTTCCCAATGGGGATTACGCCAACATCATCAATAATGTACACCTTGACACCTTTGCAAACTATGGCTTCCAAGGTGTCGGTGATTATGGTGGACTCCGTGACAAACTTCCAGAAGGAGGGACCAACAAAGGCCGTGCCCTTGCCGTTCTTTATGATGGTTCCAGGAACGAATTCAAAACCTTCGTGAACGATGACTATGATCGCGGCCCGAGCGGCTACCAGGACATCATCCCTGATATTCTGGCCGACGCCACGCTCAACCCCAAAGGAAACTGCGTTGCCCTTGGCATTGTTGCAGAGAAATACGCCCAAGGCACGCAGAGCACCTTCGCCGAGTGGATTAAGTACACGCTTATCCGCTATATACAGCAGCTGTCAGAATCTTCGAGGGTGTTTCAGTAGACAATCCCCGGCTCTAGCCTGTTGCGGTAGAACCATTCGTAGTCGATGCCGAAAACCTGCGGCTTCACTTTGCAGAAGTGCTCCCAGTAGGCGCCATAACGCTGCTTGAGGTAGGCCTTGAACAGGCGGTTGATTTTGGCTTGGCCGTTCTCGGCGAGGCACTCCTGGACAATGGCGGGTTTTGACATGCCCTTGCCGCTGATGCCGAAGGTCTCGCAGAGGGCGCGCTTGGGCATGACCATGAGCTGCTTCTCGGAGTCCAAGTCTGTGCTCTTGATGGCCCTGCGCTGCGCCTTGAAGTGGTAAGAGCCGTCCCTTGCGTCTTGCCTGTAGGAGTAAATCCCGCAGGCATCGGGGACGTAGCTCGGGAGCTCCTGCCAGCGCTTCTCGGACGTCACGACGTAGACGGTCTCGAACACGTCGAAGTAGTCGCTCAGCTGGCCTTCGAGCCGGTCGAACGTGTCGAGGTCGGTCTTGATCTCGTAGGCGGCACTGTGGCCATTGACCTTGCACATATCCACGCGGCTGTTGCCGATGGGCAGCTCGAAGATGGAGATGTTTGCCGGGTTTAGCGGGAAGAGCACCTTGTCGATGAAATTAGCCTTGATGGTGGCTTCGTTTGGGTAGTAACCCATCACCAAGTTGTTGATGGTCTTCCGTGCGGCGTATTTGGAATCGAGCACGGGGGCGAAGTCGCCGAGAGCGTCTTGGAGGATGGAGGCGAGCTTGGACTCCGAGAGGACGGTCGAGTACGACTCATAGAGCTGCTTCGCAGTCTCCCTCAGTTCTGTGTCGTCAAGCTGCATGGTCTCCATCTTTACCTCCGATGGGAATCTTACCATGATGACTGAAGAACGCTCCGAGAGTTCGGCGCTCGTAAACCAACGGCTCATATTTGTTCGAGCGCGGCTGCAATGGAGTTCTGTTGCTCGTCTGACTTTGTGGCGCCCGCCTATCTGATCGTATCGAGCAGATAGGCGGGCTTCTTTTGTGTCTGCCGATAGAGCGGAAAGGCGGTTCTCGTGAAGGAGGACTCACATGGCGGGCAGGCGGACGCGACGCAGCAGCAAGCGACGGGCGCGGAAGACCAGGCGGCGCAATGGGAAGTGACGGGCGGCGGCACCGAGGGGGCAACCGCTGGCGATGACTGTCCCCAACGGCTAGTTTGGGCCAACGATTCTTCGGTGTAAAAGACGCACCATGCTTGGGTGGGGGATTGTTATTCGTTTGTAAAGGACATGCCGCGCTTGCGGTAAGGGTCTATCAAATACCCGTAAGAAACCGCAGCTGGCGCGGTTGTCGCACGATCGGGGCCGTATCTTTCCAAACAGCAAAGCGGGCAGGGTGCCCGCGAGTCGCATGTATGAAAGGAAGATCATGCTCGATCAGGCTTATTCTCGTCGTCAGTTCCTCGGCCTCGCTGGTGGTCTTGCCAGCATCGTCGGTCTCGGCCTTGTTGGTTGCGGTGGCTCCAACACTTCCGACGCCGCCGACAAGGGTAGCGCCGCTGCCGCTGCCGAGTCCGTCTCCGGCGAGGTGACCTATGACGGTGCCTCCTCGTTCCAGGCTCTCGTCGAGGCTGCTGCCGAGAAGTTCATGGACGCCAACCCCGACGTCTCCATCTCCGGCTCGGGTAACGGTTCGGGCAAGGGCCTGACCGCTGTCGCCGCCGGCACCGTCACCATTGGTAACTCCGACGTCTTCGCCGAGACCAAGCTCGAGGCCGACCAGGTCAAGAACCTCGTCGACCACGAGGTCGCCGTCGTGGGCATGGGCCCCGTCGTCTCCAAGAACGTCAAGGTCGACGACCTGTCCCTCGAGCAGCTCAAGGGTATCTTCTCCGGCCAGATCACCAACTGGAAGGAGGTCGGCGGCGACGACGCTGCCATCGTCGTCCTCAACCGCAAGGCCGGCTCCGGCACCCGTGCCACCTTCGAGGCCGCCGTCTTTGGCGACGAGGCAGTCGACTTTAAGGGCGACGCCGAGCTCGACAAGTCCGGCGACGTCCAGACTCAGATTGCCAGCACCGACAACGCCATCTCCTACCTCGACTTCTCGCACTTCGATGACTCCAAGTTCAACGCCATCAAGGTCGAGGGTGTCGAGCCCAAGAGCAAGAACGTCACCGACGATTCCTTCAAGATTTGGGCTACCGAGCACATGTACTGCTCCAAGGACGCCGACGAGGCCACCACGGCCTTCCTGAAGTTCATGCTCTCCGACGACGTCCAGGGCAAGCTCGTCGAGGAGCAGGGCTTCATCCCCGTCTCTGCCATGAAGGTCGTCAAGGACGCCAGCGGCAAGGTCTCCGCTAAATAAGTAATCGCCCCCGGAAAGGTTTGCAATGGCAAAACAGCTGCCAAAGCGCGACCTTGAGAACGTGGGCCTGGGCGTCACGGGCGCGTGCGTAGCGCTCGTGACGCTTGTTGTTGCCGCGCTCATTTTTATGGTCGCCCAAAAGGGCCTCTCGGCTTTCGTTAAGGACGGCGTTTCGGTCGTCGAGTTTTTCACCGGTACCAAGTGGGACCTGGCCAACACGGCCGAAAACGGCCTGCCTTATACCGGTGCCCTGCCCCTGATCGTCACCTCGTTTGCGGTCATGGTGCTCTCCACGCTCATCGCGCTGCCCATTGCCATCGGCTCTGCCATCTTTGCGGTCGAGATCCAGCCTAAGTTTGGCTCCAAGGTCTTTCAGCCGCTCATTGAGCTTTTGACCGGCATCCCCTCGGTCGTCTTTGGCCTGATCGGCTTTCACGTGGTCGTCGGCCTTATGAAGAGCGTCTTCCACGTGAGCACGGGTCTGGGCATCCTGCCCGGCGCCATCGTGCTGGCCGTTATGATCTTGCCGACCATGACCACGCTTTCGGTCGATGGCCTGCGCGCCGTGCCCGACAGCTACCGCCAGGGCTCGCTCGCGCTGGGCTACACACGCTGGCAGACCATCTGGCACGTGGTGCTCAAGTCCGCCATGCCGTCGCTCATGACCGCGGTCATCCTGGGCATGACCCGCGCCTTTGGCGAGACGCTCGCCGTGCGCATGGTCATAGGCGGTATCGAGGCCATGCCGACGTCGCTGTTGTCGCCGGCTTCGACCATCACCACCACACTCACCACGTCCATGGCGGTCTATGCCGAGGGCTCGGCCCAGGACGACGTTCTGTGGGCACTCGGTCTGCTGCTGATGGGCATGAGCCTCATCTTCATCCTGATCATCCATCTCATTGGCCGCAAGGGGGCGAAGGCTCGTGGCTAGCACGCGCATCCATATCGACGAGGCGAGACTCGGGCGTGTCCAAAAACAGGACCGCATCGCCACGGGTGTGTTGACGGCAATCGTCGCCATCGTCATGCTCATCGTCGTTTCCATGGTGGCTTACATCCTGTTCGAGGGCATCTCGACGCTGTTTCAGCCGGGCTTCCTCACGGAGCCGTCGCGTGCCAACGGTACCCAGGGCGGCGTGCTCTACCAGCTGTTCGACTCATTCTACCTGCTGTTGATCACCCTGGTTATCTCGGTGCCCATCAGCCTGGGCGGCGCGGTCTTCCTGGTCGAGTATGCGCCGAACGGCCCCATCCGCGACATCGCCTCCACCGCCATCGAGACACTGTCCTCGCTGCCTTCCATCGTCGTCGGCATGTTCGGCTTCCTGGTGTTCTCGGTGCAGCTGGGATGGAAGTACTCCATCATCTCCGGCGCCGTCGCACTCACCATGTTCAACATTCCCATCCTGGTGCGCGTGATCCAGCAGGCGCTCGAGGACGTGCCGCAGGCCCAACGCGACGCGTGCCTGGCCATGGGCCTCACCCGCTGGGAGGCCACGCTGCACATCCTGATTCCCGAGGCCATGCCCGCCATCGTGACCGGCATCGTGCTTTCGGCCGGCCGCGTGTTTGGCGAGGCCGCAGCGCTGCTCTTCACCTCGGGCATGAGCTCGCCGGTTCGCCTGAACTTCTTGAGCTTTAACCTGTCGAGCCCCACCTGTGCTTGGAATGTGTTCCGCCCCGGTGAGTCGCTCGCCGTGCACATCTACAAGATCTACGGCGAGGGCAGCCCCGAGGCACAGCAGATTGTCTGGGGCACCGCGGCACTGCTGATGATCTGCGTGCTGCTGTTTAACGTAATCGCCCGTATCGTGGGCAAGCAACTGGCAAGGAAGATGACGGCCGAATGAGCGAGATGAATGCAACGCCCGCAACTGAGGCGGCCATGTCCGAGACCCAGGACTTTCTGTCGAGTGTGGGGGAGAGTGAGAAGCGCGTTCGCGTGAGCGGCAAGGCTGTGAGCGACGAGGTCGTGCTCTCCACCAAGGACATCAACGTGTACTACGGCAACCACCATGCACTGCATAACACGTCGCTCGACTTCCACAAGGGCGAGATCACAGCGCTCATCGGGCCTTCGGGCTGCGGCAAGTCGACCTTCTTGCGCAGCCTCAACCTGATGAATCGCGAGATTCGCGGCTGCCGCGTGGAGGGCGAGATCAACTACCGCGGGCGCAACGTGAACACCAAGACCGAGAACACGTACGAGCTGCGCCGTTCCATCGGCATGGTGTTCCAGCAGCCTAACCCGTTTCGCAAGTCCATTCGCGACAACATCACGTTTGCGCCCAAGCGCCATGGCATTACCGATCGCGACGAGCTCGATCGCATGGTCGAGGAGAGCCTGCGCGGCGCGGCGCTGTGGGACGAGGTCAAGGACAAGCTCGACAAGAGCGCCTATGCGCTTTCGGGCGGTCAACAGCAGCGTCTGTGCATCGCGCGCACGCTGGCGCTCAACCCCGATGTGATCTTGTTTGACGAGCCCTGCTCGGCGCTCGACCCCATCTCGACGCTGGCGATCGAGGACCTTATGTCGTCGATCGTGGCCGAGCGCGCCATCGTCATCGTGACGCACAACATGGAGCAGGCGTCGCGCGTGTCCAACCGCACGGCGTTCTTCTACATGGGCGATATGGTCGAGTACGACGAGACCGACGAGATTTTCCAACGGCCCAAGGATAAGCGGCTGAATGATTACCTCACCGGCATGTTCTCCTAGTCCGGGACATGCTTGAGGCCCGCGGCGGCCACGGTCGCCACGGGACTGATTGGAGAGGCGGGTCATCTCTTGTGTGAGATGGCCCGTCTTTTTGTGTCGCTGCCAGACCGACCACCACAAAGGGGACAGGAACCTTCGTGGTGGTTTGGGGTGGTGCTCGCTGCTATCATGGACAACGTTGAATTTCTACGAAGGAGCAGGGCATATGGCGATTCTTTTGGGATGCGATTCCGTCAGCCTAGAGTTTCCCACCAAGCATATTTTCGATAGCGTGACGCTCGGCGTGGGCGAGGGCGACCGTATTGGTATCGTCGGCAAAAACGGCGACGGCAAGTCGACGCTGCTGAGCGTGCTCGCGGGCACGTTGGAGCCCGACGACGGCCGCGTGACGCATCGCCGCGGCACCACGATCGGGCTGCTCGGCCAAAAGGACCAGCTTGTCGATACCGACACCGTGCATCATGCCGTCGTGGGCGACACGCCCGAGTACGAGTGGGCGTCGAGCCCCCGCACGCGCCAGATCCTTGCCGGCCTCATTAGCGATGTGCCCTGGGAGGGCACGGTGGGCGAGCTTTCGGGCGGCCAGCGCCGCCGCGTGGACCTCGCGCGCCTGCTGATCGGCGACTACGACGTGCTCATGCTCGACGAGCCCACCAACCACCTGGATATGCGCACCATCAACTGGCTCGCGCGCCATCTTAAGGCCCGCTGGCAGCGCGGTCAGGGCGCCATGCTCGTGGTTACGCACGACCGCTGGTTCTTGGACGAGGTCTGCACCAGCATGTGGGAGGTCCACGACGGCCAGGTCGACCCCTTCGAGGGCGGCTACTCGGCATACATCCTGCAGCGTGTGGAGCGCGACCGCATGGCCGCCGTCACCGAGGAGCGCCGCCGCAACATGGCGCGCAAGGAGCTCGCGTGGCTGAGCCGCGGTGCCCAGGCGCGCTCCACCAAGCCCAAGTTTCGTGTTGATGCCGCTCGCGAGCTCATCGCCGATGTGCCGCCCGTGCGTGACGAGCTGGAGCTCAAGCGCCTGGCGGTGAGCCGCCTGGGCAAGCAGGTTATCGATGTGGTCGATGTGGACGCCGGCTATGCGGATACCGAGGGCGCGCCCAAACAGGTGCTCTCCGACGTGACCTGGCTCATCGGCGCGGGCGACCGCTATGGTCTTTTGGGCGAGAACGGCGCCGGTAAGTCGACACTGCTCGACGTGATTCAGGGCAAGATCGCGCCCCTGCGCGGCCGCGTGAAGATTGGCCAGACGGTGCGCTTTGGCGTGCTGTCGCAGCAGCTCGAGGAGCTCGAGCCCTTTATGGGCGACACGATTCGCGAGGTGCTCAGCCACTATAAGAAGTACTACGTCATCGACGGCAAGGAGACTTCGCCCGAGAAGCTTTGCGAGCGCCTGGGCTTTACGACGCAGCAACTCTGGAGCCGCATCGGCGACCTTTCGGGCGGCCAACGCCGTCGCCTGTCGCTGCTGCTGACGATCCTGGACGAGCCCAACGTGCTTATCCTGGACGAGCCCGGTAACGACCTGGATACCGACATGCTCGCGATTGTCGAGGACCTGCTCGACGGCTGGCCCGGCACGTTGATCCTGGTGACGCACGACCGCTTTTTGATGGAGCGCGTGACCGACCAGCAATGGGCGCTGCTCGACGGCCACCTGACGCACATGCCCGGCGGCGTCGACCAGTACCTGCGCCTGTGCAACGCCACCGCCGAGGGCGAGCCCGTGGGTGCGCCGAGCGCCAAGACCGGCACGTTCGATACCGGCGCCGCTGCGGTCGCGGCCGAGAAGCCCAAGTCGAGCGGTCAGCCCAACGGCCTTTCCAACGCCGAGCGCCAAAAGCTCCGCCGCGAGGTGAGCTCGCTCGAGCGCAAGATGGAGACGCAGCGCGCCCGCGTTGAGGAGGCCGAGGCCGCGATGGCCCAGGTCGACCCCACCAACTACACGGCGCTCGGCGAGCAGCAGGCAAAGATCGACGAGGCTCTCGCCGCCATGGACGAGCTTGAGATGGCGTGGCTCGAGGCGAGCGAAAAGCTCGAGGGCGAGGAGTAGGCGAGGATGATCAAGGCCGCGTTTTTCGATATCGACGGCACGCTGCTGAGCTTTAAGACGCACCGGATTCCGGTGTCGGCGCAGCAGGTGCTCGACAGCTTTCACGAGCAGGGGATTGCGTGCGTGATCGCCACGGGCCGTCCGACCTACCAGATGCCGGACTGGCTGTTCGACCTGGGCTGGGATGCGTACATTACGCTTTCGGGCCAGCACTGCTTTGATGCCGAGGGGGTTTACCGCAGCTGTCCGATTGACCCGGACGACGTTGCGGTGATCGTGGGCCAGGTGGCCGAGGGGCGCTACGACTCGCTGTGCATGCAGGGCGAGAATTCGTTTGTGAACCGCCTGTCCGAGCGCGTGGTGACGGCCGGCAGCAATGCGGGGATTGTCTACCATGAGGAGCCGTTTGAGCATGCCTTCGACGCGCCGGTCTATCAGTTTTGCACCTTTGTGGATCCGGCCGACGAGCATATCGTGACCGACGCGGTGGCGCATTCGCTTACCACGCGCTGGTGCGATTTGTTCTGCGACATTATTCCCGCTAATGGCGGCAAGGACCTGGGCGTGGCGGCGACGCTGGAGCGGCTGGATATCGACGCGAGCGAGGCGATTGCCTTTGGCGACGGCGAGAACGACCTGTCGATGTTCTCGGCCGTGGGCACAAGTGTTGCCATGGGCAACGCGCAGGATACGGTGAAGGCCGCAGCGACCTACGTTACGACCGCCGTAGACGACGATGGGATCTACAACGCTGCTAAACACTTTGGGCTGCTATAGCTGCGGGCCGACACCGGCACCTGGGGACACCCCTTGAGGAGCGTCCCCATTTTGTTTTCGTCCCGCACGTTTTGTGAAACACGGCTAACTTTTAAGCAAAGTAGTAAGACATGGGCAACTTTTGCGGTAAAGTAAATCAAGCAAAAGTATCCAAAGGCTAACTAGAAGCCATCGCGAAAGGCAGCCCATGGCCCTGCGTGAATCCGGAGAAGACTATCTCGAATCTATTTATGTGCTCTCGAAGCACCAAGGCATCGTTCGATCGATTGACGTTGCCGAATACCTGGGCGTAACCAAGGCAAGCGTCTCCAAGGCCATGGCGACGCTGGAGAACAGCGGCTATGTCGAAATGGGCAAGCGCGACGTTCATCTGACGGAGCGTGGTTTGGGGGTCGCTCGCCAAATGTGGGAGCGCCACTGCTTTTTCGTGCGGCTGCTCGAGGAAGCCGGTGTTTCGGCGGATGTCGCGTCGCAAGAGGGCTGCCACATGGAGCACTGCCTGAGTGAGGAGAGCTTCGAGAAGCTGAGGGCGATGCTGGGGCGGGATGGTGCTTCGGCGCCAACAATGACCGACTAGCATTCCCACAGTGGTGCGCCTCCCGCGCCAAAGGCGCGGGACAGCGATTGGGATAAAAGGTTCTTTCGGCAATGTCCAATTCAGACAAGGAACCCCGTCAGCAAGCGATGCCCAAGAACCGCCAGCAACGTTACTGCAGGCCGGGGCCGGGCTTGGTTTTGAAAACACTCCGCAGCGCGAGGACGTTTTCAAAACCAAGCCCGGCCCCGGCCGGACAGCCCACGAACGCTACAGGTTCTTGATACCCATCGCGCGCATGGCGTTCAGGATGGCGATGATCGCCACGCCTACGTCGCCGAACACGGCAAGCCACATATTGGCAATGCCGAGCGCCGCCAGCACCAAAATCAGCAGCTTAATCCCCAGCGCGAAGATGATATTCTGCCAGACAATCGTCATGGTCTTGCGCGCCACGCGGATCGCGCGGGAGATGTTGGACGGCTTGTCATCCATGAGCACCACGTCGGCGGCCTCAATCGCAGCATCGGAGCCCATGGCGCCCATGGCAATGCCCACATCGGCACGGGTGAGAACGGGCGCATCGTTGATGCCGTCGCCGACAAAGGCGAGCTTGCCCTTGCCGCTTTCGGCCGCGAGCAGCGCTTCAACACGCTCGACCTTGTCGCCCGGCAGCAGCTGCGCGTGGAACTCGTCGAGGCCCAGCTGCTTGGCCACGGCGGCTGCCACTTCCTCGCGGTCGCCCGTGAGCATGACGGTGCGGTTGATTCCGGCGGCGTGCAGATCGCGGATCGTCTGCTCGGCATCGGCCTTAACGGTGTCTGCAATCACGATGTGGCCGGCGTACACGCCGTCAACGAGCACATGCAGAATCGTTCCGACGACCTCGCAATCGGGTGCTTCAGCGCCGGCCGCGGCGAGCATCTTGGCGTTGCCGACGACGACATGCTTGCCGTCGATGGTTGCCGTCACGCCGTGGCCCGCGTCGTTGGCGGAGTCGTTCACGCGCTTGGGGTCGACCTCACCCTGGAAGGCGGCGCGCACCGAATGCGCGATGGGGTGATCGGAGAACGACTCCGCAAGGGCTGCGACCTCAAGCAACGACTGCTCGGTATAGCCAGCCTCGGGGTGCGCCGCGACCACCGAGAACGTGCCGTTGGTGAGGGTACCCGTCTTGTCAAAGACGACGGTGTCCACGTCGGCGAGCGTCTCGAGGTAGTTAGAACCCTTGATGAGAACGCCCAGCTTGGACGCGCCGCCGATGCCGCCAAAGAAGCTCAGCGGCACGCTGATCACGAGCGCGCACGGGCAGCTGACGACCAGGAAGGTCAGGCCGCGCAGAATCCAGTCGGACCAGGCACCGGTGACCAGGCCGCCGCCGAGAGCGAGCACCGCGGCCGCGCCGGTGACGGCGGGCGTGTAGACGCGGGCAAAGCGCGTGATGAAGTTCTCGGTGCGCGCCTTCTTTTCGCTGGCATTCTCCACGAGCTCTAGGACGCGTGCGACGGTGGACTCGCCAAACGGCTTGGTGGTGCGCACGTGGATGAGGCCCGTCATGTTGATGCAGCCACTGATGATATCGTCGCCGGACTTGGCGGGTCGGGGGACTGACTCGCCCGTGAGCGCGGCGGTGTCGAGCTGGGTTTCGCCCTCGACGATGACGCCGTCGATAGGCACGCGCTCGCCGGGCTTGACCACGATCACGGTGCCGACGGCGATGCCATCGGGAAAGACCTGTTCGAGCGTGCCGTCGGCTTGCTCGACGTTAGCGTAGTCGGGCGCGATGTCCATCATGGCACTGATCGACTTGCGGCTCTTGCCCACGGCGTATGCCTGGAACAGCTCGCCGACCTGGTAGAACAGCATGACGGCGGCGCCTTCGGCCATGTGCGGGTCGGTATCGGGGAAGAGCACCATGGCAAACGCGCCGATGGTCGCGACGGCCATAAGGAAGCTCTCGTCGAAGGCCTTGCCGCGGCGGATGTTATTGAATGCCTTTTGCAGTACGTCGTAGCCGGCAATCAAAAACGGCACGAGGAACAGCACAAAGCTGGCGTAGATGTCGCCTGGGGTGCCGAATGCGGCGGTGAGGGTGCCAAGCTCATCGAGGGCGTACACCACGGCAAAAATGCCCAGCGCTACCAGGATGCGGTTGCGCTTATGCTCGAGCGACTCTTTCTTCTTGCGCTTCTTCTTTTTCTTCTTGGGGTCGGCGGTGGCCATGACTCGTATCCTCCCATTTGAATGTATGAACACTCACTCATATAATTTCGCGTGCAAAGGCCGCGGCAAGCGCGGCCTTTGCAGGTTGGCGTAAACCTGGGCTAGAGAATGATCTCGCAGTCCGGCTCGGCGTCGGCGGTGAACTCCACGACACGGTCGAGGACCTCGTCGAACTCGGTGTCATCGGCCTCGAGCGTCAGCTTCTGGGTCATAAAGTTGACGGACACGGATTTGACGCCCTCGAGCTTGGCCAGCTCGTCTTGAAGCTCGCGTGCGCAGTTGGCGCAGTCGATCTCGTCGAGTTTAAACTGCTTTTTCATGGTGGGTTCCTTTCCCTGTTTTGCGGCTTGGGTGCAGGCCGCGCTGGTACCGTGGTTGGTTGCTATTCGCAGATATGGCTCATGCCCTGGTTGAGCATGGTGTAGACGTGATCGTCGGCAAGCGAGTAGAGGATGTTGCGGCCGTCGCGGCGGAACTTGACCAGGTGCGACTGCTTAAGCGTGCGCAGCTGGTGCGATACTGCCGACTGCGAGGTTTCGGTTGCCTCGGCGATTTCGGCCACGCAGAGCTCGCGGCCCATGAGGGCATAGAGAATCTTGATGCGCGTGGTGTCGCTGAAGACCTTGAACAGGTCAGCGAGGTCGTAGAGAAGCTCCTCGTCGGGAAGGTCCTCGGGCGAGCAGGTGGTGGGGACGATTGGCTCAGTGGCCTCGGTGTCGGGCTTCGTTTCATCAACGCAGACGCTCATTGCAATATCCTTTCATATGAACATGCGCTCATATAACTCACTTCCGATTATATGAGCGCATGTTCATATGTCAATATCGTTTAGGCAATCCGTCGTACAAAATGATGAGGAAAAGCGGACGAGATCCCGGACTAAGCGGTTTTGATAGGTGATGCCGGGGTGGGTGCCCCTGCGCCGTGCAAAAATTGGAGTATTCTGCAACGATAGGGGGTCCGTTAATTTATCGCAGGCCAAATAATGCAGCTAAACAGTTATCTTAGGCTGGTAAACCGATGAGTTATTCCTCAAATGTTGCCTAACGTCCTCACGCAAGAGTGATTTCGCTTCACTTTTGGATCCACTCGAGGGTGATGGACACCCGGCTCTGCTGAATACTCGCAATTTTGCACGTCGCTAGGGTACCCACCTTGTTAGTCAGCCTAGTTTCCGGCCCCGAAGACCCTGCCCTCGGGCGTGAAACTACTTGTTTGGTTGAGTGATGGGCTGTCGGGTTCGACAGTCTGCATGTCATCGATTGCCGGAGCCTCGTTAATCGTCGGATCGTCCAATGTGATGCCTTCGAGCATTGCTTTTTCGAGGTCGATTCGTTGACGCTCTTCGGAATCCTGGCGAAGCTCCTCCTGGATTCGCTTCTTCTCCTCAATAAACCTTCTGAGTACAAACAGTCTCAGGTCCTCTTGCATGATTTGAAAGTCTTTTGGCAGACGCGAGGGGCGTATACCTTCTTTTCTTTGGATTGCCTCCATGACCCTAACGAAAGAGCTGGCATGCATAAAAGAATAACGGCTGACAGTGATGATTCCGTAACCCATGGACGCAAGCGCATTCTTGCGCTCCTCGTCGATGGCGCGGTCTTCTTCCGCGTCGTGATAAAAACCGTTATATTCAATATCTGTTCGAGATTTCTTCAGATATGCATCCATAAAGAACTTTTTGCGTCTCGTGAGATTTTTTGCGGCGGCGGTGACCTGTACCTCGTAATCGGTCTCAATTCCCTTAATACCAAGCCCTCCTTCGCTTTTGGGCAGCGTAAGCATCATGGCAAAGGCCGTTTCCATGGGAGACCGGCATCCATCGCGTACACATTGAATAGCCTTTCGGGCAAGGGCCAAACCGTCGCATCTGGTAATGGAATTAAAGAACTGCTTTAGCCTCTCGGTCGAGGTGAGCGCGAAACGCTCGGTATAAGAGGTAGAAGAACTGGTTCCAAGGGAATAAGCGCCGCACAGTTCAAAGTAGTACTCCACCAGTTTGCGAAAAGGGAGATAGGTGGCGGCCTGAAGTGCACAAAGCTCAACGCCAACAATGTAGATGTCATCTTCTAGCTCTATAAAACGCGAGCATGAGAATCGCTTTGACGAAACGTGGCATCGACAGTCCATCGCGTAGCGCGCGTTCCTGCGGTCAAACACCATTACCTCGAGGGATTCATTTGCGTCGCGGGCAACATCATGTTTGGCAAGCCATTCTGTGGCCGCGTCGAGGAGCGTTCCGGTGGGGCACGATCCGTAAATTGCGGCAGGGCTGCAGGACTCGATGTCTTTCGCAGACACCGAATGCGCGGCCTGGTAGACCGCTTTTGCCGTGTTATGTGACAAAACGATACTCATGGTAAGTATCGTGTCAGAAAATACCGTGTTGATGGTGCTGAGTGGGAAAGCCGTTTTTGGGGTCTAACCAAATGCTGTCCAAAAGCTTGACGCGATTATGGGCCCGTTCACCCTAAATCAATGTTTTCGCTGCTTGGCTATAGCATAGAAATGCTCAATTTCTGCACATTTGGTATCGATGCATCGCTATCTGAACACAAATCACGTGTCGGGAAAGTACCGAAATAGTTAAAAAATAGGGTTCAGAATTTGTGAAGAGCGGGCCTGCTTGTGGAACGTAGGGCGGCCCCGCCGCGAGGTTTCCCGCTGCGAGGCCGCTCGTGATCTACGCCGTGGTTTGTCGCAGATGTTTCTACTTCGCAAACAAGTTCTTGAGGTTGAACTCGGCTTGGACGGTACGGAGCATGAGGTCAGTGTCGTCGAGGCCCAGATGCTGCTCGTTGGCGTCGGCGGCGAGGGTGCCGCGTCGGCGCGCCCAGTTCTCGAGCGCAGCGGGCGCGGACTCGCGGGGGAGCGAGCGCACGTCGGCGTCCAGGCTGCGGCAGATCTGGCGCGAGTCGATGACGATAATCTTGCCTGCGCGGCGTGCCTCGGCGTAACCGTCCAGGTGGATTTTGAACCAGCTGTCCTCGAAGGCGGCATTGTGTGCCATGTACGGGTACTTCTTCATGAGCTTGAGCAGCTGCTTCTGCAGCTCCTTGTTCTCGCGGAACGGCTTTTTGCCGTCGATGTCGTCCCAGGTGATGTGATGGATGTTCGATAGCGGTACATCCTCGCCGCGGTAGATGTCGGGCAGGCCGCAGTAGTGTGCTTCGGCGTCATGCGGCACGGCGTCGCTGGTGAGATCCATGATCTCCCAGCCCACGTTGATGATGTAACCGCGCTCGGGCGCGCGACCGGTGGTCTCGATGTCGATGCCCAGCACCGTGCCTTGGATGGGCTTGCGGGCGTAGGCTACGCCGAGTGCGTCGCGGTCACCGCGGATCTCGCGCATGACCGATGCGGCGGTGCGCTTTTGCATCTTGCCGATGGCGGCGCAGGTGTCGGCGTCGGACAGGCCGCGCGAGAGCGTCGCGGGCGTCACGTTGCGCAGGCGCGCCTCGCCAATCTGGTCGCACAGGTCGCGGTTGCGGTCGGCCAGGTCGCGCACAGTGGCAAAGTCGAAGCCGGGGTCGCCCTCGGCGGTAAAGTACTCGGTCTCGAGCACCTTGAGGGCCTCCTCGCCCTTCTGGCGCTCGGACTCCATGGCGCCGTGATCGCCGTAGATAAACATGGGGATAAACGGCTGGCGTTCGTATTCGAGTGCTTGCGAAACATTCATATGCTGCTCCTTGGACGGGCCGCGTCGTGCGGCTCGGATTTGTTGAGTTATGGCGAGATGATAGTTTACCATGGGCAACTATTGGCATCGCGCCTGGGACAACTACAATACCCTAGTTGACCGCTAGGACTTTTACAATGCTGCCGAAAGACACGAAAGGTTCCATCCGTCATGGATTTGCTGATTGATATTCTGCTCGACGCCGGCAAGGACACGCTCTCGCTGGTGCCGTTCTTATTGGTGACATATCTGGCCCTCGAGACGCTCGAGCACGTTGCAGGCGACCGCGTCAACGGCGCCATCAAACGCGCCGGCGCCGCGGGCCCCGTGGTTGGCTCGCTGCTGGGCATGGTGCCGCAGTGCGGCTTTTCGGCCATGGCGGCGACGCTGTACGCCGGTCGCGTCGTGACGCTGGGCACACTGGTTGCGGTTTTCCTCTCGACCTCCGACGAGATGCTGCCGCTGTTGCTTGCCGAGCAGGTTCCCGTGCAGACCATGGCGATGCTTTTGGCTTCGAAAGCGCTGATCGCGCTGGTCACGGGCTTTATCGTGGATGCGGCTATCCGCGGCCTTCGTCGTAATGCCCGCGCGCATGCGGCGATTCGCCGTACCGTGCTGGGGACCGCTGCCAATCCGGCTCATGTGAACTGCGCGCACGACGACCATACCGGGGGCGACATCATTGACGAAGTGGCCGAGGCGGGCGTAAGTGCCGATCACATCCACGAGCTGTGCGAACGCGATCATTGCGGCTGTGACGAGGATGAGGACGAGCACGGGCACGACCGCAGCCACGACCATGGTCACGCGGACGAGCACGAGCACCACCACGGCCATGAGCATGGCCACTCCCACGAGGGCGCGCCCGTTCTGTCAATCATCCGCAGCGCCATCTCGCACACCGTTCAGGTATCGGTATTCATTTTCCTGGTGACGCTGATTCTGGTCGCCGTGCTCGAGACCTTTGGCGAGTCTGCAATCGAGCAGTTCCTGCGCGGCAACGAGACGCTCGCTGTCCTGGGTTCGGCGCTTGTCGGGTTGATTCCCAACTGCTCGGCCAGCGTGGTCATCACGCAGCTGTACCTGGAGGGCGCGCTACAGTTGGCGCCGATGCTCGCCGGCACGCTCATTTCCGCCGGCGTGGGCTACCTGGTCCTGTTCCGCACCAACCGCAGCGCTCGCGAAAACGTCCTGTTCCTGATCATGATGTACGTCATCGGCGCCGGCTGGGGCCTCATCCTATCCGCCTTTGGCCTCTAAGTAGGCTTAACAAAACGGGCTTCAAAATAGCCATGCTCGGCGCCGGCACAATGCGGCGATGCATGGCATTTTGAAGCCCGTTTTTTTGTTGAGCCATGGATCCTGAGCGCTCACACCGCTCTAAACAATAAGGCAGATTTCCGGGCATATCCCAAAAATCTGCCTTGGTTAGCGTAGCAACTCGGTGAGGTTGCGTTTAAAGCGGGCTCGGTCCTCGCTGGTGAAGGCTGCCGGACCGCGGGTGCGTCCCCCGGCGCGGCGCACCTTCTTTTCCTCGTGGCGAATAAACAGTTGCATGTCGATGGTCGCCTTATCGTAGACGCGCCCGCGCACGCCGATAGCGGCGGCATCGCGTCCGAGCACCATGCTCGCCAGGCCAATGTCCTGTGTCACGACCACGTCGCCAGCCTGCAGGCGCTCGATAATGGCAAAGTCGGCGCTATCGGCTCCCACGCTCACATCGAGCGTCGTGACCCAAAAGCCCCGACGCTCGTGTTCGGCAT
>UQWK01000037.1 GCA_900544725.1 uncultured Collinsella sp. | reverse complement strand
AGTCAAGAGGTCAGGGGTTCGATCCCCCTCGTCTCCACCCGAGCATTGAACGAGGCTCCAACGTAAGTTGGGGCCTTTTTTCATATCTATCGATTTATGCCATGTGTTGGCTGGGTAGCATCTTGGCGACATACCCATTGTTTATTACGAATATGAATGTTGATAACTTTACGTCTCTGGATGACAAAGCTAATCTGCAGCGCCAATAACAAAGAGGCCGGACGTAATGCCCGGCCTCGAAATACTCTGGTGGGCCCTCCGGGATTCGAACCCAGAACCCAGGGATTATGAGTCCCCTGCGCTAACCGTTGCGCCAAGAGCCCTTTTGAACGGTGAATGCAATTCTAACAAAGGCAACTCAGGCCTAATTTCTTCGCTTCACGTCGTGAAATACTATCATGCACGAGCAAGTCGCACAACGCAAGATCAAGTCCAATGCTAAACAACAACCAATCTAGGCGCATCGCAGAAAAGACGTGTTTTAGAAAAAGTTAAGGCCATTAATTCAGTGCTCCAACACATTTAACTGTGAAATCAACCCGATGTATTTCAAAACCATGCCGGTTTACTACGACGGATCGGCGACTCCCGAGCACCGCGCGTTCTCCGTTTGCAAAACAGCAGGTAGAGAGCCCGACGGTTATGCGAAAAGGCGTGCGTGGTCGAACATTCCTGATTTATCGTAGTAAACTGGCATAGTTCTGAGGCGTAAAGGAGGGGCGGGTCGTGTTCCGCGCGCCAAGTCGGCCGGCGCACGGTCCGTGCGTGGGCCGCTGCCCCCGCGGGCATCGCGCGCCCCTCGGCCCTGATCGGGCCCGCGCCCCCGCGCCGGAGCCCGCGAAAGTTTTTCCAAAATTGTCCTTGCATCGCCGTCCGAGTTCCCGTATAGTACTTCTTCGCACGGGGGCGTAGCTCAGCTGGGAGAGCGCTTGACTGGCAGTCAAGAGGTCAGGGGTTCGATCCCCCTCGTCTCCACCCGAGCATTGAATGAGGCTCCAACGCAAGTTGGGGCCTTTTTTCATATAGGCACACAAGGTCAAAGGCGGCACCATGATCCTCCTGGTCGACAAGATCGAAAAAAGCTTCGGCGCGCGCGTCCTCTTTAGCGGCGCGTCCTTCCAGATCAACCCCGGCGAACGCTTTGCGCTCGTGGGACCCAACGGCGCCGGCAAAACCACCATGCTCAAGATCATCATGGGTATCGACAGCCCCGACGCCGGCCAGGTCCAGTACGCCAAGGACTGCCAGGTGGGCTACCTCGAGCAAGAAACCAACCTGGAGCAAAAGGACACCACCATCCTCGCCGAGGTCATGGCGGCGGCCAAGGAAATCCGCCGCATGGGCGAGCGCGCTAACGAGCTGCAGGCCCAAATCACCGAGCTCTCTGAACAGGGTAAGGATGTCGACGCGCTCCTTAACGAGTACGGCCAGGTCCAGGACCGCTTTGAGCACTTGGGCGGCTACGAGCTCGAGAGCAACGCGCGCAAAATCCTGTCCGGCCTGGGCTTTAAGGTCACTGACTTTGAGCGCCCGTGTTCGGAGTTCTCGGGCGGCTGGCAGATGCGCATCGCGCTCGCCAAACTCTTCCTGCGCCATCCCGACTTGCTGCTTCTGGACGAGCCAACCAACCACCTGGACCTCGAGAGCGTCCAGTGGCTGCGCGGCTTTATCGCGAATTACGACGGCGCCGTCCTCATCGTCAGCCACGACCGCGCCTTCATGGACGCCTGCGTCGACCACGTCGCCGCCCTCGAAAACCGTCGCGTAACCACCTACACCGGCAACTACAGCAGCTACCTCAAGCAGCGCGAGGACAATCTGGAACAGATGCGCGCCAAGCGTGCTGCCCAGGAGCGCGATATCGCCCACATGCAGGTCTTCGTCGACAAGTTCCGCTACAAGCCCACCAAGGCCGCCCAGGCGCAGGAGCGCATCCGCAAAATCGAGCAGATCAAAAAGGAGCTCGTCATCCTGCCCGAGGGCCACAAGCACATTGACTTTAAGTTCCCCGACCCGCCGCGCTCGGGCGACATGGTCGTGGGCCTGGAGGGCGTGTCCAAGTCCTACGGCAACAAGCACATCTACAGCGATATCGACCTCAAACTCTACCGCGGCGAGCACGTGGCGCTCGTCGGTCCCAACGGCGCCGGCAAGTCCACCCTCATGAAGATCCTCGCCGGCCTGGAGCCGCCCACCACCGGCACCCGCGATCTGGGCACCAACGTGGGTGTGGCCTACTATGCCCAGCACGCGCTCGAAGGCATGACCGAGTCCAACACTGTCCTGCAAGAGATCGACACCGTCACGCCCAAGTGGACCGTGCCGCAGCAGCGCAGCCTGCTGGGCGCCTTCCTGTTTAGCGATAACGATTCCATCGAAAAGCAGGTCCGCGTTCTCTCCGGCGGCGAAAAGGCGCGCCTGGCGCTCGCCAAGATGCTTGTGGCCCCCGAGGCGCTCCTGTGCCTGGACGAGCCCACCAACCACCTGGACATCGACTCGGTGGACATGCTCGAGAACGCCCTGCAAAACTTCCCCGGCACCATCGTGCTGATCAGCCACGACGAGCACCTGGTGCGCGCCGTGGCCAACCGCGTCATCGACATCCGCGACGGCAAGGTCACGGTCTACGACGGCGACTACGACTACTACCTCTACAAGCGCGAGGACCTCGCAGCCCGTGCCGCCGCCGAGGCGTCCACGGAGAGCGTGCCTGCCGCGGCCAAGTCCACCAAAGCCAGCGCCGCCCAGGCCGATACCCCCGCTGCGGCCCCCAAGCCTGCCGAGGGAAAAAAGACCAAGGAGCAAAAGCGTGCCGAGGCCCAGGCCCGCGCCGCGCTCAACAAAAAGCTCAAGGGCGTGCGCAACCAGCTCAAGAAGATCGAGGCCGAGCTCGACAAAAAGCGCGCCCGCTATGACGAGCTTATGGAATTGATGGCAAGCGAAGAACTTTATGCCGATCAGGACAAGTTCAACGCCGCGCTGGGGGAATATAACGGCCTTAAGCAAGAGCTGCCCAAGCTCGAGGACGAATGGCTGGAGCTTTCCACCCAGATCGAAGAGGAGACCGCGCGTGAACTCTCGTAAGGCCGCTGCCGTGGCGATGAGCATCATCGCCATCGCCTGTCGCATCTGCGGCATCTTTATGAGCGCGATGACCGTGCTGTTGTGCTTTAGCGGCCTCACCGCCAAGCTGCAGATCGTGGGCTTTGTCGTTGAGCTTTCGCGCGCGCTGCCGAGTGCCATCGCCGGGTACGGTGTCATCACGTCGCCCTTTGGTGGCGTGTTCCGCCTGGATTACGCCATCGTGGCCGTGATTCTGTTTGTGGCCGACCACCTGCTCACGCGCGCCTCGCGCCGCGTTCGCTAGGGGAGCGCCATGTCCAGCAGCTACCTTATGAACCTGCTCGCCAGCGCCGTCGCCGTCATCGTTGGCATCGTGATTCACGAGAGCGCGCACGCCGCCGCGGCCTGGGCACTCGGCGACAAGACGGCCCGCTCGCGCGGCCGTGTCTCGCTCAACCCACTCAACCATATCGACCCGTTCGGTACCATCATCCTGCCGCTGCTAATGCTTGCCGCCGGCGGTCCGGTGTTTGCCTTTGCCAAGCCCGTGCCCGTCTACCTCAGCAACCTTAAGCACCCCAAGCGCGATGAGGTCCTGGTGAGCGCGGCCGGCCCTGCATCGAACATCGCGCTCGCGTGTCTCGCGGCCGCCCTCATGCGCGCGACGTACGGCAACCTCTACACCAGCATGTCCTTTGCCGTGGCCTCCCAAATCATGAACTTCGGCGCCACGTTCATCGTGGTCAACCTGTCGCTCGCGTTCTTTAACCTCATCCCGATTCCGCCGCTCGACGGCTCGTCGATCATCGTGCCGTTCCTCAAAGGCAAGGCGCTCGCCAACTACTACCGTCTGCAGCAATACGCCATGCCGATCCTTATCATCGTGCTGTACCTGCTGCCCATGTGGACCGGCATCGACGTGATCGGCCGGTATTTCGACGTTACCGTGTATCCGCTGGCTGAGTGGCTGCTCAACTTCGCAATCGCCGACATCTAGGGTAAACTTACAGGTCGACCGTGCAAAACGGTCGCAACATGCACCCAAACCGCGCCGCGAAGGCGCCGTCAAAGGAGGTCGAAGATGTCGTATCGCGTGTCGACGCAGGTCTACAGCGGACCGTTCGACCTGCTGTTGCAGTTGGTAACCCGCCAAAAAGTTGATATCGGCGCCATCTCCATTAGCGAGGTGGCCGAGCAATACCTTGCCGAGGTCGAGCGCATCGAGGCGCTGGACCTAGACGTGGCGAGCGACTTTTTGCTGGTCTCGGCAACTCTTTTGGACATTAAGGCCGCCTCGTTGGTACCCCAGGAGGCCCTCAGCAAATCCGTCGACGATGACGAGGACGACGAAGACCTCGAGGAACTCAGCGCGCTCGATGGCGACGCCCTGCGCGAGGTCCTGATCCAGCGCCTGATCGCCTACAAGCAGTTTAAGGGCGCAGCAGCGGCCCTTGGCGCGCGCATGCAGGCCGAAAGCCGCATGCACCCGCGCGTGGCCGGCCCCGACCCCGAGTTCTTGGGCCTTATGCCCGACTACCTGGCCGGCATTACCCTGCGCGGCCTGGCCGTCATCTGCGCCGACCTGGACGGCAAGCGCCAGACCTTCCTGCTGGAGGCCGAGCACGTGGCACCGCATCGCGTGCCGCTCGACCTGACGGTGGCCTCGGTCGACCGCTTTACCATGGCACACCAAACCTGCACCTTCCGCGAGCTGCTGGACGGCGACGCTACAACCGAGCAACTCGTCGTCACCTTTCTGGCCATGCTCGAGCTCGCCAAACGCGGCTCGCTCACGCTGAGCCAGGACGAGATCTTTGGAACCATTCAAATCAACCGCGTCGAGGGCGCCGAGGCATATGTGCCCGGCGAGGGCCCCGAGCTCACCGAATAGGAGCGGCAACCATGTCAACCCTTTCCACGCTAGAGGCAAACAGTCTCAAAGGCGCCCTCGAGGCGCTGCTGCTGGTGTCGAGCGACCCCGTGAGCGCACCCGCGCTGGCAGGTGCGCTGGATATCGCCCCCGGCGAGTGCGCGTCGCTGTTGGCAGAGCTCAAGGTTGAGTATGAGGAGACCAACCGCGGCTTTCAGCTGCGCGAGGTCGCCGGCGGCTGGCGCCTGTTCACGCACCCCGCCTACCACGATGTGGTCGAGGCCTACGTGTTGAGCTGGGACACGCAAAAACTGTCGCAGGCGGCGCTCGAGACCCTGGCCGTCATCGCCTACCACCAACCCGTCACGCGCGAGGTGGTCAAGGGCATCCGCGGCGTCAACTCCGACGGCGTCATTGCGTCGCTCGTGGACAAGGGCCTGGTGCGCGAGCTCGGCCGCGACCCCCAGCGCGGTCAGGCCATCATCTACGGCACGACCAATGCCTTCTTGGAAAAGTTCGGCCTGCGCTCCACTCGCGACCTGCCCGATCTGGAGCAGTTTGCCCCCGACGAGCAGTCGCGCCAGTTTATCCGCGAGCGCCTGAGCGGCCGCAGCATTCAGTCCACGCTCGAGGAGCAGGCCGAGGACCTGGACGAAGAGCGCGAACTGATCGATATCGATGTTGAAGATGTTGAGGCAGTCGAGGACTTGGAGTCCCTGGTCGTCGACGAGACCTCGGAGGATATGCATGACGAGGACTAACGAAGCAGGGGAGACGCGTGCGGCACGCGCCACGGACGCCGCAGCGCTCACAGGCGACGCCCAGCCCGTCTACCCGCACACCATGCGCCTGCAGCGCTTTTTGGCGCGCGCGGGCGTGGCGAGCCGCCGCGGCTCGGAGGACTTGATGACCGCCGGCCGCGTGACGGTTAACGGCGAGGTCGCGACCGAACTGGGCACCAAGGTCGACGTCGACCGCGACCATATCGAGGTCGATGGCATGCCCGTCAAGCTCAACCAGGGCGCCGTGTACCTGATGCTCTACAAGCCGACCGGCTACCTCACCACCATGAGCGATCCGCAGGAGCGCCCTTGCGTGGCCGACCTGGTCCCGCGCGACCGCTTTCCGGGGCTCTTCCCGGTGGGTCGCCTAGACCGCGACACCACGGGCCTTTTGCTCTTTACCACCGACGGCGACCTGTCGCAGGACCTGCTGCACCCGAGCAAGCACGTCTACAAGACCTATCAGGCGCTGGTGGACGGCCACCTGACCGATCGCGACTTGGAACTGCTGCGCCGCGGCATCGAGCTCGACGACGGCCTGTGCCAGCCGGCGATCTGCCGCATCATTACCGCGCGCGAGGCCGAGGCCGTGGCTCCGCAAGGCGTCAAGCCCGGCACAACCGCCGTGGAGGTCATCATTCGCGAGGGCCGCAAAAACCAGGTCAAGCGCATGCTGAGCAAGATCCACCATCCGGTGATCCGTCTGCACCGCTGTAACTTTGCCGGCCTGGAGCTCAAGGACGTGGCCAAGGGCTCGTGGCGCGAGCTCACCGACCGCGAGGTGCAGATCCTCAAGGCCGGCGGCATCCCGCCCAAGCAAGCTGGCTCCAAGCGCGGTGACAAGCCCCAGGAAACCCCCGCGACCCGCACGCGCCACCACGGCAGCCACGGCTCCGCGCCCAAGCGCAACACCTACCGCGAGCGTTACACGGGCTAGGCGACCCGCCGCGCCTCAACGCCCGCCTCCCATACCAGCACGTCAACCACCGAAAGGAAGCATTGCATGATCGTCGCCATCGACGGCCCCGCCGGTTCCGGCAAGTCCACCATCGCCAAGGAGATCGCCCGCCAGCTGGGCTTTAACAAGATCGATACGGGCGCCATGTATCGCGCCGTCACGTTCGCCGCGCTCGACCGCGGCATCGACCTGGACGACGAGGCAGCCATCGACGCCCTCGCCGAGCAAATCGAAATCCGCTTTACCAACGGCACTGGCGAAGACACGCGCCTGACCATTGACGGCCTGGACGCCTCGGCTGCCATTCGCACCCCGCAGGTGGACGCCAACGTCTCCAAGGTCTCGGCCTACCCGGGCGTGCGCGCGGCCATGCTCATCCATCAGCGCCGCGCCGCCGAGGACCGCGATATCGTGGCCGAGGGTCGCGACATTGGAACCGTCGTGTTCCCTAACGCGCAGGTCAAGGTGTTCCTGACCGCCGACCCGCGTGAGCGCGCCCGTCGCCGCGTGCTGCAGCGCCACCAAAACGACTCTCAGCCGCTCACCACCGAGCAGCTCGAGACCGAGGTCGACGAGACCCTCGACGCCCTCAAGCAGCGCGACAAGCTCGACAGCAGCCGCGAGGTCGCGCCGCTCGTGCCCGCCGAGGACGCCGTGCACGTCGACTCCACCGCCCACACCATCGACGAGGTCGTCTCGATAATCGAGGACCTCATCAACCAAAGGAGGTAGCCCATGCGCCTGTTTAAGCAGACGCCCGAGGATTACTACAACGCCCCCTACGCCGAGTTCCCGGCGCTCATCCGCGGCACCGTCGCCGTGGTCATGGGCATCCTGTGGGTCTTCTCCAAGCTCATGTGGCGTTGGAAGGTCGAGGACGCCGACCTGCTGTTTGAGCGCCAGGAAGGCCGCGGCAGCGTAGTCATCTGCAACCACACCTCGATGGCCGAACTCCTGGCCGTGGAGACGGCGCTGTTTTTTGGCGGCCGCCGCATCCGCCCCATCTTTAAGTCCGAGTTTGCCAAGAGCAAGATCGTACGCTGGGCCTTTAGCCGTGTGGGCGGCATTCCCGTCGAGCGCGGCACCGCCGACATGAAGTGCCTGCGTGCCGCCCAGCATGCGCTGCAGCGCGGCGAGGACGTCCTGATCTTCCCCGAGGGCACGCGCATCCGCTCGCGCGAGATCAAGCCCGAAGTCCACGGCGGCTTTGCGCTCATCGCCCAGATGGGCAAGGCACCCGTCAACCCGCTCGCCATCTGCGGTTGGTCCGATATCACGCCCAAAGGCAAAAAGCTCATGCGCCCCAAAAAGTGCTGGATCCGTGCCGGCAAGGCCATTACGCTTTCCGATGCTCCGGCCCAGCTCAAGCGCAAGGAGCGCCTAGCCTGGTTTGAATCCGAGGCCATGAACCGCGTCTACGCCATGCGCGACGACCTGTGCGACGAGCACCCGGGCAGGTTCTAGCCATGGGTGAGAACGTCATGAATACTGCCGCGACCGCCGCTGAGGAGGTCGTCCCCACCATCGAAATTGCCGCCCACGCCGGCACCTGCTACGGCGTGCAGCGTGCGCTCGATATGGCGCTGGCCGCCGCGCCGCAGGCAGGGGAGAACGCTCAGGTCCACACGCTGGGTCCGCTCATCCATAATCCCATCGTGGTACGCGAGCTCGCCGAGGCAGGCGTCGGTCTGGCCGACACCTTGGACGACGCCGCGTCGGGCACCGTGATCATCCGCGCCCACGGCGTGGTGCCGCAGGTCATCGATGCCGCTCGCGGGCGTGGCCTTACCGTGATCGATGCCACCTGCCCCTACGTCAAGAAAGTCCATGTGGCGGCCGAGCGCCTGGTGCGCGAGGGCTACCGTGTGATCGTCGTAGGCGAGCCGGGCCACCCCGAGGTTGAGGGCATCCTGGGGCACGCCGGCGATGACGCGCAGGTCGTGAGTTGCGCCGCCGATGCGGACGCACTACCGCTCAAAGGCAAGGTGGGCCTGGTTGTGCAGACCACCCAAACCGCGCAGAACCTGGCCGAGGTTGTGGCCTCCATCACCCCGCGCGTGCAGGAACTGCGCGTGATCAACACCATCTGCGCCGCCACGAGCGAGCGTCAGCAGGCGGCCGCATCACTGGCCAACCGCTGTGATTGCATGGTCGTCGTGGGCGGCAAAAATTCGGGCAACACGCGCCGCTTGGCACAGATCTGCACTGACGTCTGCGAGCACACGCATCACATCGAGGAAGCTTCCGAGCTCGAGGCCGCATGGTTTACCGACGCGCGCCACATCGGCATCACCGCCGGAGCCTCCACCCCGCAAGAACACATCGAACGCGCCGTTGCGCGCATCAAGGAGCTTTGCCGCTAATCATGGACCAGACCGTACCCGCATACGCCGCCGAGGTGGCCGATTACGGGCGCAGCCGCGACCCCGAGCCGGGTGAGGGCGCGCTCGTTAAGAACGTGCGTCCCGAGTCGCCCGCATGGGATGTGGGTATCGAGCCGGGCATGCGCGTGCTTACGGTCAACGGCGAGCAACTCACCGACATGATCGTGTGGCTCTGGGAGGCCGACGACGACACCGTCGAGCTGGAGGTATTCGATCCGCGCGACGGCACCGTCACCCCCGTGGAGCTCGATCGCTTTCCCGGCGAGGACTGGGGCCTTGAGTTCGATGGCCCCATCTTCGACGGCATGCGTACCTGTGTGAACGCCTGCGTATTCTGCTTTATGACCATGCTGCCCAAGGGCGGTCGCTCCACGCTCTACATCCGCGACGACGACTATCGCCTGAGTTTTTTACAGGGTAACTTTGTCACGCTCACGAACCTTTCCGACGAGGACGTGCAAAACGTCATCGACCGCAATATGAGCCCCATGAACGTGTCGGTCCACGCCGTGAGCCCCGACGTCCGCCGCCGCATGATGGGCCGCAACGCCCAGCGCGGCATGGACGTGCTCGAGGCCATCATGGCCGCCGGCATCGAGATTCACGCGCAAATCGTTTTGTGCCCCGGCATGAACGACGGCGAGGAGCTGGAAAAGACCCTGCGTTTTTGCGAGGAGCACGAACAGATCACGAGCCTGGGCATCGTGCCGCTCGGCTTTACCAAGCACCAAAATCGCTTTAGCTGGTCCTACAGCGACAAGCCCGAGCTGGCGCGCGAGACTATCGCCATGATCCGACCCTTCCAGGACCGCGCGTACGAGCGCTTTGGTCGCCACACCTTTCAGATGAGCGACGAGTTCTACCTGGACGCCGGCATCGAGCCGCCCGAGGCCGATTTCTACGACGGCTACCCGCAGTACTACGACGGCATCGGCATGATCCGCTCGTATCTGGACGAAACAGACGATGTCCTTGCCGCCGACGCCGAGCGCCTGGCCCACGTCCGCGCCGGCCTCGTCGCCCGCAACCAGCGCCTGGTATGTCTTTCGGGCGCCAGCGCACGCGATACCGTTGCCCGCTTCGTGGAGTCTCCACAGGGCCTTTCCGGCACCGTCACGGCCATCAAGAACCGCTACTTTGGCGGTAACGTGGACGTGACCGGCCTCATCGTCGCCAGCGATATCCTTGAGCAGCTGCCGAAAGACCTGTCGGGGCTTATGCTCTTTGTGCCTAAGCTCATGT
Source organism: uncultured Collinsella sp. (assembly GCA_900544725.1). Taxonomy (GTDB): domain Bacteria; phylum Actinomycetota; class Coriobacteriia; order Coriobacteriales; family Coriobacteriaceae; genus Collinsella. The sequence continues at coordinate 10,024 of UQWK01000037.1, read as the reverse complement.
TCAACGCTGACGGCATGACGCTTGACGAGTATCATCGTGACGAATTACTCGCAAGCCTTACCAGTCGCGGCGCCGAGGTTCATGTGGTGTCGACCATGCCGCATGAGCTGCTCGATACCCTGGAGCACATCCTTGGCATTGTGCCTGCCGACTCTACTAATACCGCTGACCCTATCCATTAAAGGAGAGCAGATGAAACCTATCGTCGCCGTCGTCGGACGCCCCAACGTGGGCAAGTCCACGCTCGTTAACCGCCTGGCCCAGACCTCGGACGCCATCGTCCACGAGTCCCGCGGCGTCACGCGCGACCGTTCGTATCACACGGCCGATTGGAACGGCCGCGAGTTCACCATCGTCGACACGGGCGGCATCGAGCCGCTCAAGAGCGATGACGTGTTTGCCACGTCCATCCGCGATCAGGCGCTCGCCGCCGCCGAGGAAGCCGCCGTCATCCTATTTGTGGTCGACGGCCGCACCGGAGTCACCGAAGAGGACGAGTCGGTCGCTCGCATGCTCAAGCGCTGCGACAAGCCGGTCTTTCTGTTGGTGAACAAGCTCGATAACCCCGATCGCGAGAACGACAGCATCTGGGAGTTCTATTCGCTCGGCATCGGTGAGCCCACGCCGCTGTCGGCCCTGCACGGACATGGCACGGGCGACCTGCTCGACGATATCGTGGCCCTGCTCCCCGAGGAAGAGGACGAGGTCGCCGATGAATTCTCCGACGCGCTGAACGTCGCTATCATCGGCCGCCCCAACGCCGGTAAGTCGTCGCTGTTCAACCGCATCCTGGGAGCCGACCGCTCCATCGTGTCGAACATTGCCGGCACCACGCGCGATGCCATCGACACCGTCGTCGAGCGCAACGGCAAGCACTACCGCATGGTCGACACCGCGGGCATTCGCAAGAAGAGCACCGTGTACGAGAACATCGAGTACTACTCCATGGTCCGCGGCCTGCGTGCCATCGACCGCGCCGACGTGGCGCTGCTCGTCGTCGACGCCTCCGTGGGTGTTACCGAGCAGGACCAGAAGGTCATGGGCTTGGCCATCGAGCGCGGCTGCGCCATCGTGGTGCTGCTCAACAAGTGGGATCTGCTCGACGACGACCGTAAGCGCGAGGCCTGCATGGAGACCATCGACCGCCGTCTGGGCGTCATGGCTCCCTGGGCCCAGTACCTGCGCATCTCGGCTCTGACCGGCCGCAGCGTCGAGAAGATCTGGGCGATGGTCGATGCCGCCGAGAAGACGCGCTCGCAAATGATCAGCACCTCGCGCCTCAACACGTTCCTCACCGACCTGCGCGAGTTCGGTCATACCGTGGTGGACGGCAAGCGCCGCCTGCGCATGCACTACGTGACCCAGACGGGCGTCAACCCGCCGACGTTCACGTTCTTCGTCAACCACAGCGACCTGGTCAATGACACCTACCAGCGTTACGTGGAGAACCGCATGCGCTCGACCTTCGACTTCGCCGGTACGCCCATTCGACTCTTCTTTAGGAAGAAGGAGCAAAAGGATGCTTAATCCGATCCTGCTGACCGCCATCTGCGCCGTGGTCTCGTTCTTTATCGGGGCGATTCCGTTTGGCCTGATCCTGGGCCGCGTGTTCAACCACACCGACATTCGCAAGGCGGGCTCCGGCAACATCGGCACCACCAACGCCCTGCGCGTAGCCGGCCCCAAGGTGGCCGCGCTCACGCTGCTGTTCGACTGCCTTAAGGGCGCCATCTGCGTCCTTATCGCGCGTCCGCTCATCGCGAGCGTGGGCTATGGCTTCCCCGTGAGCATCATGGCTCCCGGTGCCGCCGGCGACTGGATGCTCGGCGTCATTTGCCTGGCTGCCGTGTGGGGACACATCTTTTCTCCCTACCTTAACTTCCACGGCGGTAAGGGCATCGCCGTGGGCCTGGGCGTGATTCTTGCCTGGTACTGGCCCATCGGACTTTCGCTGTTGGGCATGTTTATCGTGGCCGTCGCCATCACCAAGTACGTGTCGGTGGGTTCGCTTGCCGCCGCCATCGGACTTCCCATCGCTGCCTGCGCGGTCTTTCCGTACAGCAGCCTAGGACTTAAGTTTTGCATGGCGATGATCGGCATCACCGTGGTGTGGGCCCATCGCTCGAATATCCAAAAGCTCATGGCCGGCAAGGAGTCCAAGCTCTCGTTTACCAAGCGCGTTACCGAGCCCGACGATAAGTAGGAGAGAGTCATGAATGTTGCGCTGATTGGCTCCGGCTCCTGGGGAACCGCCGTCGCCGGCCTTGCCGCTGCGCGAGCCGCGCGCGTGACCATGTGGGCCCATAGCGAGCAGACGGCCGCGGGCATTAGCGGCGAGCACCGTAATCCCCGCTATCTGGTGGACTATGTGCTGCCGGAAAATGTTGGCGCCACCACGGACCTGGCCCAGGCGCTCGACGGCGCCAAGGCCATCATCTTTGCCGTGCCTTCGACGCACCTGCGCGACGTCTGCCACCAGGCGGCGCCGTTCATCGCGGACGAGACGCCGGTTCTCTGCCTCACCAAGGGTATCGAGCCCGAGTCCGGCCTGCTCATGAGCGAGGTTATTGCCAGCGAGATCGGCAACGAGTCGCGCGTGGCGGCCCTCTCGGGCCCCAACCATGCCGAGGAAATCTGCCGCGGCGGGCTTTCGGCTGCCGTCATCGCCAGTGAAGACCAGCAAGTGGGGGAGACCTTTAAGGAGCTGCTGCTTTCCACGGCCTTCCGCATCTACCTGTCGCAGGACATGACCGGCGTCGAGGTATGCGGCGCCATGAAAAATGTCATCGCCATCGTGTGCGGCATCTCCGCCGGTACCGGCGCGGGCGATAACACGCTCGCCCTCATCATGACGCGCGGTCTGGCCGAGATCAGCCGTCTGGTGCACGCCCGCGGCGGTCAGGCCATGACCTGCATGGGGCTTGCCGGCATGGGCGACCTCATCGCCACCTGCACTTCGGAGCATTCGCGCAACCGCACCTTTGGCTACGAGTTCGCTCATGGCGTGTCGCTCGACGAGTACCAGGCACGCACGCATATGGTAGTCGAGGGTGCCGTCGCGGCCCGCAGCGTCAGCGAGCTTGCCCGTTCACTGGGCGTAGACATTCCGCTCACCTTTGCCGTGGAGCAAACGCTCTACAACGGTGTTACTTTGGATAGGGCGCTCGAGATTCTCACCGACCGCGTCCCCTCTCAAGAGTTCTACGGACTCGCCGACTAGCGCAGAAAGGCTACTACCATGGGTTCCATCAAAATCGCTCCATCCGTCCTTTCGGCCGACATGGCCAACCTGAAGGGCGAGCTCGACAAGATCGCCGGTGGCGACTACGTGCACTTCGACGTCATGGACGGCCACTTTACCGGTAACCTGACCTTTGGCGTTGACATCCTTAAGGCCGTCAAGCGCTCCACCGACGTACCGGTCGACGCGCACCTGATGGTGTCGAATCCCGACGAGACGGTCGATTGGTACGCCGACGCCGGTGCCGACATGATTACCGTGCACTACGAGGCTTCCACGCATCTGCACCGCACGCTCACCCATCTGCAGCAGCGCGGTGTCAAGGCCGGCGTGGTGCTCAACCCCGCCACCCCCGTGTGCGTACTCGAGAGCATCATCGACGTCGTCGATATGGTGCTGCTGATGAGCGTGAACCCTGGCTTTGGAGGCCAGAGCTTTATCCCCGGTACCATCGCCAAACTTCACGAGCTTACGGCCATGTGCGAGCGCCACGGCGTGTCGCCCCTGATCGAGGTCGATGGCGGTATCTCTTCCAAGAACATCGCCGAGGTCGTCAAGGCCGGCGCCAACGTGCTCGTAGCCGGCTCCGCCGTATTTAAGTCCGAAGATCCCGCCGCCGAGGTTGCACTGCTGCAGAAGCTGGGCAACGAGGCCGCACAGGAGGCATAAACCCTTATGACCGCAGGTCAAAACCGCATACCCGTGAATCTTGACTATGCCGCCTCGACGCCCATGCGCGCCGAGGCGCTCCTTGCGCAGCGCGAGTACGACGACAGCGAGCTTGCCGGCGTCAACCCCAACTCGCTACATTCGCTCGGACGCAAGGCCGCCGCACGCCTGGAAGTTGCCCGTCGCGAGATCGCGCGCAGCTTTGGCGCACGCGTTCGCCCGTCCGAGATCATCCTTACCAACGGCGGTACCGAGGCCAACCAGCTGGCACTGCTCGGTCTTGCCGAGGGCGCTCGTCAGCGCGATCGCAAGCGCGATCGTGTCATCGTTTCGGCCATCGAGCACGATTCGATTCTGGACAACCTGCCGCTGCTACGTGCCGCCGGCTTTACCGTCGACCTGGTGCAGCCCTGCCGTGCGGGCTACGTTGAGCCCGCTGCACTCACCGAGCTGCTTGGCGACGACGTGGCGCTCGTGAGCATTATGGTCGCCAACAACGAGACCGGCGTGGTGCAGCCCATCCGCGAGCTGGCCGCCGCCGCACATGCTGTCGGTGCCTTGTTTCATACCGACGCCATCCAGGGCTACTTGCATATTCCGCTCGATGTCACTGAGCTGGACGTCGATGCCATGACCGTTGCCGCGCACAAGATCGGCGGCCCTGTGGCATCCGGCGCGCTCTACCTTAAGAGCCGCACGCCGCTGCGTCCGCGCATCTTTGGCGGCGGACAGGAGGCCGGCCGTCGCGCCGGCACGCAGGACCTGCGCACGCAGCTCGCATTTGCTGCCGCCGCTTCGTCTCTGACGCCCCACGTGGCCCAGGAGCGCGCGGAACTGCAGACCTTGTCCGATAAGCTCTACGCCACGCTTACGGCCCATCCTCGCATTCACGCCACGATGGGCGACTACGCGCAGGCCGATCGTCTGCCAGGTATGGTTTCAATCTACGTCGACGGCATGGACTCCGAGGAGCTCATCATCAAGCTCGATGCCGCCGGCTTTGAGGTTTCGGCCGGATCGGCTTGCTCGAGCGGCAACATGGACCCGAGCCACGTGCTCAGCGCCATGGGCATTGGTCGCGAGCAGGCACTGGGCGCACTGCGCATTTCCTTCGATGACCGCGTGGATCCGAGCGATCTGGACGACTTTGCAAGTGTGCTGCTCTCGATCGTAGGTGCCGCATGATCGTCTCCGAGCTTGAACGTGCGCTGCTGGCGCGCTACCCCAAGGCGGACGCCGAGGGCTGGGATCATGTTGGGCTATCTGTGGGAGATCCCGCTGCAAAGATCACCGGTGTTGCCTGCGCACTCGACGCGACCGAGGCCAACGTGCACCGCGCTCTCGAGGCGGGCGCCAACGTGCTGCTGACTCATCATCCCATCTATATCAAGGCGCCCGAGGCCTTTTGTCCGGCCGATTCCGCACGTCCCCAGTGCAGCGCTGCGCTGTACGAAGCGGCTCGTTGCGGCGTGAGCATCATCTCGCTTCACACCAACCTGGACCGCTCGCACGAAGCGCGCGTTCGCCTGAGCGATTTGCTGGGCGCAGAACCCATGAGCTCGCTGGAGCATGTGGACGAGCCTGAGCTCACCGGTCTGGGCGCACTTGCGACCCTCCATGACGCCTGCAACCTGCGCGATCTCGCCAATCGTGCCGCCACGACCTATGGCAGTGACCCGCGCGTATGGGGCGAAGCCGAGCACCCGTGCCGCACCGTTGCCATTCTGGGCGGCTCCCTCGGCGATTTTGGTGAGCTTGCCATCGCCGCAGGCGCAGATGTTATTGTGACTGGAGAAGCTGGCTACCACGTGGCGCAGGACCTTGCCCTGCGTGGCCTGGGCGTAATCCTGCTCGGCCACGACCGCTCCGAGGAGCCGTTCGTGGATATCTTGATGAACTCTGCGGTTGACGCCGGGGTCGACCCCCGTCAAACGATTAAAATATTGAATTCTTGCCAATGGTGGACTGTGACAAAAGGAGAGAACTTATGAGCGCCGGCGCTACGCTACTCAAGCTGCAACAGATCGATTTGGAGCTCGCCCGCAACAAGAGCGAACTTGCCAATATGCCGGAGCTCAAGGAGCTCGCTTCCAAGCGCAAGACCTATGTGAAGCTCAAGTCCGAGATGACCAAGCTCTACGCCCAGCGCAAGGACCTGGACATTGAGCTCGACGATCTCAACACCACCGAGATCCAGACCAACAACGCCATCGAGGCCGCCAAGAAGCGCCATGTTGACGGTTCTGACTACCGCGAGGTGCAGGACCTGGAGAACGAGCTCGCCACCCTGGCCAAGCGCCTGGACAAGATCGAGCACACCCGCAAGGACGTCGTCGTCGCGCATAAGGAGGCGCTCGACCGCGAGGCTCGCGCGCAGGCCATCATCGCCAAGTTCGAGGAGGGCGTGAAGGCCGATACCAAGGCCGCTCGCGCCAAGGCTGCCGACCTGCGGGCTCAGATCGAAGCCGCCACTAAGGAGCGCACTGCGCTTGCCGCCACGCTGCCGACCGACGTGCTCACCGACTACGAGCGTCTGCTCAAGCAGTTCCGCGGCTTGGCCGTCGAGACCATCCAGGGCAACATCCCCACGGTCTGCCACACCGCGCTGCAGGCATCGTCCATGAGCGACCTGAACCACGACGGTAGCGAGATCACGCACTGCCCGTATTGCCACCGTCTGCTGGTGCTCCCGAGCAAGGAAGCTTAAAACGATGGCGGCACCCGACAATTCAATGCAACTTGAGGGAAAAACGATCCTGCTGGGCATTACCGGCGGGATTGCCGCCTATAAGTCGTGCAACATCGTACGTCTGCTGCAAAAGCGCGGCGCACGCGTTAAGGTCGTCATGAGCGAGCATGCAACGGAGTTTGTGGGGCCGCTTACCTTCCGCGCGCTCACCAATGAGCCGGTCGCGGTGGGTCTGTTCGACGACCCCTCCGACCCCATCCATCACATTTCGCTCGCTCAGGAGCCCGACCTGGTGGTCGTGGCGCCCGCAACGGGCAATATCATCGCCAAGATGGCCAACGGCATCGCCGACGACCTCATTTCCACGACGCTACTTGCCACGCCGCGACCGATCGTGATCGCGCCGGCCATGAACAATGGCATGTGGAAGGCGCCGGCCACGCAGGCCAACATGGCTACGCTGCGCGAGCGCGGTGTCCACGTGGTTGGCCCCGGTAGCGGCTACCTAGCCTGCGGCGACGTGGACACGGGGCGCATGAGCGAGCCTGAGGACATTGTCGAGGCCGTCTGCGAGGTGCTCAATCCCGCGCCGCAAGACTTGGCGGGCAAGCGGATCGTCATCACGGCCGGCCCCACGCACGAGCCGATCGACCCGGTGCGCTTTATCGGCAACCGCTCGTCGGGCAAGATGGGCATCGCCCTGGCGGGGGAGGCCGCACGCCGCGGCGCGGCCGTCACGCTCGTGCTGGGGCCGACGTCGATCGATACCCCTCGTGGCGTGGAGTGCGTGCGCGTGCAGACCGCCGCAGAGATGCTCCAGGCGGCACTGGACGCCTTCCAGACGGCTGACGCTGCCATTTGCGCGGCCGCCGTCGCCGACTACACGCCCGCAGCCCCCGCGGACCATAAGCTCAAAAAGTCCAACGAGCGCCTCGATCGTATCGAGCTTGTCGAGACCGTCGATATTTTGGCTGAGCTCTCGCGTCAGAAGGGCGAACGCTGTGTGATCGGCTTTGCGGCCGAGACCGATAACGTCGTGGAGTACGCCGAGCGTAAATTGGCCCGCAAGGGCTGCGATGCGATTATCGCCAACGACGTCTCGCGCGCGGATTCGGGCTTTGGAACCGACACCAACAAGGCCTGGATTGTGAGCGCAACGGTCACGCAAGAACTTCCCGTGCTAACAAAACCCCAGCTCGCAGATTCAATTCTGAACTTGCTCAAAAATAATTAAAAAAGTTCTTGCACAAGGTCAAAGTTTCGGGTTAATATACTCCCTGTTGCGAGCGAGAGCAGAGCAACAAACAAAAGCTTCGGGACGTGGCGCAGCTTGGTAGCGCACTTGACTGGGGGTCAAGGGGTCGCTGGTTCGAATCCAGTCGTCCCGACCAGAAGTTTTCAGGTCAGGCACTTAGTGCCTGACCTTTTTTGTTTTAAGCAATTGCTTAATTTTGATTAAGCAACAGGGTGCCAAAAATCTACCTACGCGATAATCGCCTTTTGCGGCTACTTGCGCGTTTTGCACGCACTTGAGCCGATTTATTAACGCGATATGAATCTACATACGCGTAGCTGGTATACAGCCGAGTAAGGGCTGTATTTATCGCGGCGATTTACACAGATATAGCGATTGTAACGAACAAGCGTGTCGCTGTATTTATTCCAGTAGTTCACTTGATCGGTGGGCAAGTGGGCTATTGCAACGAAACGCTAACCAGGATGGGCTCTATACGATGACGCAGAGGAAATGGCGGGGGAGTGCGGCAGACGCTCTGAGAGCCGCTGTATGACCCCAATTCTCCTCAAATCGATTACCTGTGCCACAAAGATCAAATCGTTCGAGTAACCGCCAAAAGAAAGGCCCGCGCTATCCTGCGCGGGCCTTTATCCATATGTAGACTTATTAGACAAATTGTCTAGAAGGAGAAAGCGGGGTGCACGTAGCTGGCGTACGGCGCGCTGTTGTAGTCGCCTCTGCTAATGACATAGCAGAAGTTCGTGGAATAGCTCGGACGCACGGAGCGAGTCCAGTGATCGCCACTCGACGAAGCCCCGGAATAGTTCGACGTCGTCACGCCCTTGGACTTGTAGTACTCGTACTGGGTGCCGTCGGACTGCATGTCCCCCCAGACTTCGGTCGAGCTGAGGAGGAAGACCTTATCGGTCGTGGCCGAGGGAGTGCCGGCGCTGCCGCCGCCCTTGTTGTCGGTCATCTTCGTGACTGCCTTCGCCTTGGACTGGATCTCGGCCGGCAGGAGCGCCCAGAGGTCACCAGAGTTGAGGCGTCCGCGCAGCTCTGATTTCTCCCAGCCGCCTACATTCGAATCCGTGGCGTTCGTGCGCTGAACGCCCAGTACGTTATTGGTTGCCTCGAACGTCAGACCCGCCTTGCCCGAGCAGTCGGCGAGGTCGTCGTGGTTGATGCCTACGATACGATACTCGAGGGTCTTGCCGTTCGTGAGCTTGACGGAGAACTTCGTTCCCGCATCCATCGCTGCCTTCGCCTTGGCGTATGCGGGAGAAGCCGTGCCATTCTTGGCGATGTCCTCCGCCACGGCCTTCTGCTCCTCGAGCGTCCAGTCCTTCGCGTCCTTGGCGACAGCCGCTTGGACGGTCGTGGAATCGGCCCCAGTGGAGCCGCCACCGGTTGCTCCACCGCTCTCGACGCCGCCGCTGGTTCCGTTGTTCACCGTATTGCCGACCAGATTGAACTGGTTTCGGATGGCTCCGGCCACGCCGGGTCCCGCGAACACGATAACCAAGCCGATGACGGCGATGATCAGTACGTACTCGATAATCGATTGGCCTCGGAGATAGACCGCCCTACGAGCGACCCCCCCCGAGGCGAAATTGCCGCTGCATGCATTGCAGCTCCCTTCGCTCAGGGTTTGCAGATACATTGCCGAGCGTAGGACTATTCCAAAAAGTTGCGCTGGTCTTGCCGCAGCGGCAAAGAGTAATTAGGTCAACGTCTGCGCAGCTCAACCGACCGCTCACACAATCGAATTTGTTGCTCAACAAATTCGCAGGTGAGGACAGTAGAATTGGTGATGTCGGAAGTAACGGAGGACCGCCGGTGTCGAAGCGGGTGGTCGAGAAGAAGGGACCAAAAATGAGAAGCCTGGAGCTGATAATCTTCTTCCTGCCTTTCCTGGCGATCGCCGCCAACATCTGCGGCGTGGCGGAGCTCGTTAAGATTGCCAGGGCCAAGGGGCATTACACCAATGGTGCGGGAATCCTCTGGTTCATCGGCCTTTTCGGCACGGCGCTCATGGTCGGCCTGATCGTCTGCGCTCTGCCCGACCGAGCGGCACCGGCGCCCAGCGCACAAAGGGACGAAGACGCCCTGCCCGAGGTGTAGTAATGTCGAAATACAAGATAGTTTACCGCGACGCCAACCCCTCCTGGCAGGAGCTTTGCCCTGT